>CAYMRB010000046.1:0-34538 GCA_964392615.1 uncultured Planctomycetia bacterium
CTCGCGCCGCGCAGCTTCCGGTCGGAGTACTACCCGGGCGAGGCGCTTCTCGCGCTGACTCGAACGTACGCGATCGATCGTCGCGAGGAGTGGCTCGACGTCGCCGAGAAAGGCGCGCGCTATCTGATCGAGGTGCGCGACCAGGGTCTCGATACGCCGAAGCTGACGCACGACCATTGGCTTCTGTACGCGCTCGACGAGCTCTATCGGTTCCGCAAGCAGCCGCTGTACCTCGAGCACGCGGCGCGCATCGCGCAGGCGATGTCGATGCGGCAGAACCGCAAGCCGGTTTGGCCGGACCACCTCGGCAGCTTCTACTCGCCGCCGCGATCGACACCGACGGCGACGCGCAGCGAGGGGCTGATCGCCGCATATCGGTTGATGCGCGATCACTCGCGAACGGCGGACGCGACGGAGTGCCGGCGCTCGATCTTCCACTCGGTCGGCTTCCAGCTCGGCTGCCAGATCGGCCCGGAGCGTGCCCTGTTCCTGTCCGATCCGCAGCGCAGTCTGGGCGGCTTCACGCGCAGCTTCGACAATTGGGAAGTGCGCATCGACTACGTGCAGCACAATATCTCGGCGCTGGTGGCTTTGTACCGTATCCTGGTCGAAGAGAAGACGGCGGTGTGGGAGCTGCCGGAGTAGTCTGTCGATCCTCCCAACCGATGTGAAGAGAAGAGGAGGCTTCCGATGCCGGGCATGCGGATCGCCGCGCTCTGCGTGGTCGTGGCTGCCGTTGCGGTCGTGTCGGGCTGCGAGTCGTTCACGTCACGAAGCGAGGTCGTCGCGGCGCGAATGTCGTCGGATGGCAACGTCGTCGTCCACCGGTGGGTCGTGGCCGGGGAGACGCGCGAGACCGAGCTGCGAGGCAAGTACGGCTTGATGGTCTTCTACGACTTCGAAGAGCCGAACCCGACGCCGCGGTTCCACCTGTACATCGGCGAGGAGGGGCGCGTCGTTCGAAGCTCCGATCGCGAGACGTTCCTGCGCGAGCTCGACCGGGTACCGTCGGGCGAGACGCTGTGCTACTTCAACACCTGCGCCGGCGGAACGCACCACGGGCTCGATCCGGCGGTGCTGGAGAGCATCAAGGCGCGGTGCGCCGAGCGCGGCGTGAAGTTCCAGCGAGGCGACGGGACGACGTTCGGGATCTGCGTCTGTCGGTGACTCTCGACGTCCGTCACGGCGCGTGCGACGTCTTCACCACCTCGCCCATCTTCACCTGCAGCTGCGCCGTCATTTCGGCGACGACCTGCGGGTGCTTCTCGGCGACGTTGACGTTCTCGCCCGGATCCGTCGCGTGATCGTACAGCTCGACCATCCCGACCTTGCCGCGCCTGTCGGTCCAGCGCACGAGACGATAGCGCTGCGTGCGGAGCGTGTGCCCGCGATGGCCCTTGCCGCCCGGGGCGGTGCTGTACGCGCCTTGCTTGCCCAGCGCGTCGGGGCGTTCGACCATCGGTCGCAGCGTCGTGCCGGCCAGTCCCTTCGGTCGCGGCAGGCCGCACAGGTCCGTCAGCGTCGGGAACACGTCGACCGCCTCGGCGATTCCATCGGCCGGCTTGCCCGGCTCCTTCATGCCGGGAACCTTGACGATCAACGGGCTGCGCGTCGCGACCTCGTAGTTCGTGTGCTTGCTGAACATGCGGTGCTCGCCGAGCTGCCAGCCGTGGTCCGACCAGAGCACGACGATCGTGTTCTCAGCACAATCGTGTGACCTCAGCGCGTCGAGCAACTTGCCGATCTGCGCGTCGACGTACGCGACCGCCGCGTAGTACGCTCGCCGCTGCCGCACGGCCTCCTGCTCGTTGACGTTGCCGACGCCGCTCGGCCAGTGGTAGTGGTCGGTCAGCTCCGGGCTCTTGTGGATGCAGATCGACGGATCGACGCCCTTGGGCGGATGGAAGTTGTCGGGCATGCCGACCTTGTCGGCCGGGAACATGTCCCAGTACTTCTGGGGCGCGTTGTGCGGCAGGTGCGGCTTGAAGAAGCCCACCGCGAGGAGGAACGGCTCATCGCCAGCGGCCAGCCTCTCGAGCTTGTCGATACCGCTCTGGGCCAGGTAGTGGTCGGCATACCCGTCGTCACCGACCGGCGCCGACTCGAATGGCAGGCGCGGCGGCGCATCCTTCACCCAGCGGATCACGCGGTTGTACGCGCGCCCGTTCGAGTACGCGAAGAACGCGTGCCACGGGCTCTTCCAGCGCGCCGATGGCGCGAACGCCTCATCCCAGCTGAACGGTATCTGGTGCACCTCGTAGCGCGGCGGCATCGTACCGCCCGGTTCGTGGCTCACCTTGCCGATGCTCACCGTCGCGTAGCCATGGCGTCGGAAGTGATGTGCGAACGAGACCGGATTCGCCGGCTCCTGTCCCAGCTTGCGATCTGCATTCCAGACGTCCCACGTCCCCGTGATCCGCCGTCCGGTCAGCAGGCTGCACCGCGACGGCCCGCACGCGGCCACCTGCACGTAGTGGCGTCGGAAGTAGCGCCCCTCCGACGCGAGGCGATCGAGATTCGGCGTGCGTGCGATCGGGTCGCCGTCGAGATCGAGACACGGGCGCAGATCATCGACGCAGATCAGCAATACGTTGGGCCGCTTGCCGTCCTCGTCGGCCCGGTAGGTGCCGGCCTGGACGAATTGGACGGCGAACAACGCGACCAGGACGGCCGCAGCGAGACGCGATGTCGACATGGTCAAGGCCTCCGTGGGGGTCCTCCCGATGCTCGCTTCGATTCCGGTCGGCTCGATCTCGGCGCGGGATCCTTCGGCGCCTCGACGACCAGCCACGTGAAACCGCCTGCCGGGATGCTCACCGGCACGCGGACG
The DNA here is from genome assembly GCA_964392615.1 of uncultured Planctomycetia bacterium. Lineage (GTDB taxonomy): Bacteria > Planctomycetota > UBA8108 > UBA8108 > UBA8108 > CAYMRB01. Next base: position 2,831 of record CAYMRB010000046.1, read on the forward strand.
CGATACTCGCGATCGAGACGGCGGCCCACCGGACGGCCCTCGCGTTCGCGCACCATTGCCGCGTCGGAGAGTCCGGCGTAGTAGAGCGGCAGCTCGAGATCGCGCGCGATGTCGCGCGACGTCGGGTTGAACACGACGGCGAGGCCGCGCGTGTCGAGCTCGGGGTTGACGTGCAGCATGCAGTCGAGGTCGCGCCCGGTCGGACGGCCGAGATGGATGATGTCGCTCGTCAGGATCGAGCGGTAACGCTTGTACCAACCGATCCACTTCTCGACCATCGCCTTCGTCTCGGGCGTGTCCCAGAGACGGTTGCCGCGCACCGTGAACTGGCAACCGGCACCGAGGTGCTGCACCAGGCCGCGCTCGTAGCGCTCGAGATTGTCGGCGAGCGGCTCGAGTCCGACGCGCGGATCGCTCGTGTAGAAGCCGACGAGCTGAAGCGTCATCCAGCCCATCGTCGGCGTCTTGTGCCACGTGCCGTCGTAGATGTACTGGCGTCCGAGCAGCAGCTGCTGTTGCGGCGACAGATTCGCGCTGGCCTCGCGATAGCCCATTCCGGTCGCGCACTGGCCGTTGAGGAAGTACCAGTCCGGAATCGGCAGGTAGCAGCCGCGGCGCTGAAATTCGTGGATCACCTCGACCTGCGCCTTCCACTGCTGCCATTGCGAGTCGATCAGCCCCGCGTGGTGCGCGTGTCCTGTCGACGCGCACGGATCGCCGTGATACGGCCCGTCGGCATTCCAGCTCATGAAGCCGGTGCGGTCGAAGAACTCGAACGTCTTCGCGAAGTACTCGTCCTTCCACGCGCTCGCGATGCAAACGCTCTGCCCGAAGAGAGAGCCCGGCTTGCCGGTCGCCGGATCGATGCAATCGACCTGCGCGCCGCGGCCGCGCGACGCGATCGCGAGCTCGTAGCCGCCGAGGATGATGCCGCGTTCGCGGCAGTAGTCTGATATGCCCTTCCAGTGCGCGACGTACTTCGGGTCGAGATTGTCGTGGCGGATGCCGGGCCACGGGTGGATGTCGAGACGCTCGAAGCCGAGCGCGGCCATCTGGTCGATCAACGCCTCGAGCCGGCCGCGGTCGTGCGACGTGATGGCGAACGTGAGCAGGCTCTCGGTCACCTGCGGCGCCAGTCTGCGGTACAGTCGTCGATGGCCGAGAGCCTGACGCTCGCGGTCGTCGCTGTCGTGAAGGAGCTCGAACGTGACGATCGATTGGAACGCGCCGCCGTCCGCGATGCGCTCGCCGGGTCCCATCGGCGGTCGACTGACCAACAGGCAGTGGTGCGGATCGTCGAGGAACAGATCCTCCGCCGCGTTGTGCGTCGCCCACGTCGAGTACTCCGGATCGACACGCCAGTCCGTCGTGCCGCCACCCATCTGGTAGGGCTGCGGTGCGCGTTGAAAGTGCAGAAGAGCGCTGCCGCGTTCATGGAAGTTGGCGGCCGCGAAGGCGTAGTCGCTTTCGACGTGCAGCCGCTCGCGCTGATCCTGGCACACCGCGAGGATCTCGCACTCGGTCTCGTCGACGACGATGTCGCGTCCCATCGCGTTGTCGATGGTCAACCACTTCGCGATGACCGGAAGACCATCGTAGATCTCGTAGTGCACCCGAATCGCGATGCCGTCGAGCTTCGTCTGGCCGATCGGGGGAGCGAAGCGCAGCGCGACCTGCAGTCCTCTCGGAGGCCACGGTGTGTCGACGGCATTGAACTTGACCTTCCACGGATAGCGCGCCGCCGGCTCGGAGGTCTCGAGGCCGACGAAGCGAAACGCGGTCGGATCGGCACGCAGCTCGTCGAACCAGGACTCGATCAAGTACGACTTTTCCGGTTGTCCCTCGAGCCCGCCGACGTCGTACCACGTCCCGTCGATCTTGACCCGCGCCTCAGGCTTGATCGCACGCAGGAACTCGGCGTCGTTCGACAGATTGCGCAGGCTCACGCTCGCGAGGTTGTCGGCGACGCGGAACGTACGGCTCGCGAGACCGTTCGTCAGCACCAACGACGCGCTCTGACGGTCGTCCGCCGCGTCGACGAGCAGCTCCGACCTTCGATCCACCGGCGCCACGAGCCAATCCTGCGCCACCGGTGGAACGAGGATTTCCTTCACCGCGCGCGTGCCGTGGTGCGGCTGCGTCAAGCCGTCGATGAGCTCGGCGCGGTCGTGTCGGGCACTCGCCTCCGCCTTGCGCACCGCGTCGTAGTCGAGCAGGAGGTCCGCAGCCGGATCGAAGCGACCGCGTTCGAACGTACTCAGGCGAACTTCGTGGATGAGGCCGGTGAACGTCTCGTTGCCGTGGCCCATGTCGCCGATCGCGAACGACGGTCGCAACGCGGCGCAGCGCCGGAACGTGCCGACTTCGCGCCCGTCGACGTACAGCTTGCAGTCCGCTCCGTCGGCGACGAGAGCGAGGTGGACCCAATGGTCGCTCGACACCTCGGCCATCGGAAACGCACCGACGCCGCCGACGAACGCCACCCAGAGCGCGCCCTGCTGGGCGATCGTGTAGCCCTGGGCGCCGTCACCGTTCGACACGACGCCGTGCAATCCAGCGTCGTCGGCGCGCGCCGCCTTGACCCACGCTTCGAGGGCGAAGTCGTCGCCGGCGCTGCCGATCGCGCTCGACTTTCCGTACCAGTCCGCATCGAACTTCAGCGAACCGCCCGTCGCATGCGGCGGCGCGTCGGCGAAGAAGACCGGGTCGCCGTGGCGGGCGAGGTCGTGGTCGCCGCTCTTGTCGGCCAGCGTCTCCGGCCCTGCGGCGTAGGTGATGGCGCCGCGGCCGAGCTCGTAGTGCGCGACGGGTTGCACGCCCGCGTCAGCGACTGCGGCCACGGACGACGAGAGAAACCCGAGAAACGCGAGCACGCTTTGGAGGCGGAGGGCTTGTTGCATCTCTTTGTCAGCAGATTGGCGCTACTGCGGCGGTTGCTTGCGGCAGACGACGATCAGCCCGTCGGCTCGCGGCGGAATCTGAAAGCCCTCGTGCCAGACGATCGGCTTGCGAAACAATCGACTCAGCGGCAGGAAGATGCGGTCTTCGAACCACGCAGCAGCCCAGCGGCAGTACTTCAGCCCAACCGCGCCGATGGCCATCAGGCACCGAGATCGCGGCTGGATGCCGAACGCGGCGCTGTGCACGACCTCGAGTCGGTTCGCGTCCAGGACGGCCGCGAGCTCCGCCGGCTCGAATCTCAACCGGTGTCCGACGATCTCGTCGAAGCGCGTCCAATTGGCGGCGAAGAGCGGTACGGACGCGACGACGGTGCCGCCCTCGGTCAGCATTCGAGCCAGCTCGCCGACGGCACCGCGCGGGCAATCCGCGTGCTCGACGACATCGAGCGCGCAGACCAGATCGAACCGCTCCGCCTCGAAGGGCAGCGCGGCGATGCTTCCGAGCATCGCTCGAGCTCCCCGGCGTCGGAGGCGTTCGACCGCGACGCGACTGACGTCGACGAAGAGCGCGTCGTCGAGCGGCAGGCGGGGGCGGAGGCCGGGGCCGATCTCCAGGAGCCGATCGCTCGACTCCAGCGTCGACGCGATGAACGGCCACGTGCTCGACCGCCGCGGCGATCGAAGCCGACCGTGCTTCCAGACCGAATCGTAGAACTGCGCGTTGGCCTCGTAGATACTCACGGCCCCGATCCTATCGCGACGGGCGCCGGTTTGCAGCGGATGAACGCGCTCGAGGCGCGACGGCGCTGTCACGAGAAGTAGCCAGGCGCTTGCAAACCGCGCCGCGTCGGTTCAGCATGCCGCGGTACTCGATCGATCGTCCCGATCGGGTCGCTGCGCTCCATCGTGTCGAGGCCCGTGCGAACCATGTGCGTTTACGGCTGCGAAGACGCTGTCATCAAGAACCTGTCCCGCCGCGCGTTTGTCGGCGCGGTCGCCGCGGGAGCGGCCGCGACGAGCGGCTGTGGCGCCGTCCCGCACCGCCCCGAGGAACGCGAGAACGACAGGCCCCCCGATCCCGACGCGTTTCCGGAGTTTCGTCGCGTCGTCGACCTCACACACACGTACAGCAGCAGCTTTCCGCACTACGACGGCGGTCCTTCGCTCGTCGAGCTCGAATCCGAGGCGTCGACTGCCGGCGGCGACGGTTGGAACGTGCGGCGCTGGACGCTCGACGAGCACGCCGGGACGCACATCGACGCGCCGTTCCATCGCATCCACGACGGCATCACCGCCGAGAAGATCCCGGCCGCCGATCTCGTCCTGCGGCTGGCCGTCATCGACATCCGCCACAAGGCCGCGACGAACGCCGACGCGCGTCTCGACCTCGCGGACGTCGAGGCGTGGGAGGCGGCGCACGGCTCGCTGCCATCGCGTTGTTGCGTCGCGCTTCTGAGCGGGTGGGATGCCAAGATCGACTCGCCGGAGTTCATCGGCCTCGACTCGGACGGCGTCCGCCACTTCCCGGGATTCCACGCCGACGCGATCGAGTACTTCCTGAGCGAGCGCGATGTCGTCGCACTAGCGGTCGACACTGCCAGCCTCGATTTCGGCGCGACCGCCGACTTCCCCGTTCACACGCGCTGGCTCGGTGCCGGCCGCTGGGGCCTGGAGAACGCGGCGCGGCTGGCCGATGTCCCGCCGCGTGGAGCGACCATCTGTTGCGGCGCTCCGAAGATCGCCGGGGCAACTGGCGGGCCCTCGCGCGTGTTCGCTTTGGTATGATCGCCGCCTATCAGCCCGTACGTCCGCAGTGTACCGTGCAACCTCGAGGCCGTGAGTGCCGACCATGAAGCCCTTCCGATACGCCTTCGTTCTCGTTTTCATCTCACTTGCGTTTCTGGCCGTCGACTGCGCTCTCGTGCGACGACCGCGCGGACTGCAGCGAACCAAGTCTTCCGTCGATCGCTTCCTCGCGGATTGGGGGCAGCGCTATCGCGAGCTTCACTCGGCCGCGTACCACGCGGATTGGGGCCTGAACACTCGCATCGTCGAGGGTGACAAGACGAACTCGGAGCGCTTTGAGGCGGCGCAGGGCGCGCTCGCGTCCTTCGTCGGCTCCGCGGAGGTCATCGAGCAGGCCCGCAAGCACCTCGCACGGCTGGGCGAGTTGACCCACCTGCAGAAGCGCCAGCTCGAAGCGATTCTGTACCGCGCCGCGAACTACCCGCAGACGATTCCCGAGGTCGTCGACGAACGGATCGCGGCGGAGGCTGCGCAGACCGAGGCCCTGTTCGGCTTCGAGTTCAAGATCGCCGACACGCCGGTCACGACGAACGACATCGACGACATCCTGCGCGACTCGACCAGCGAGATCGAACGACTCGCGGCCTGGCGCGCGTCGAAAGAGGTCGGCAAGGGGCTGAAGAAGGGGCTCGCGCGGCTCGTCGAGCTGCGCAACGCGAGCGTGCGCGCGCTCGACTACGACGATTTCTTCCACTACCAGGTCGCCGAGTACGGTCTGACGACCGACGAGATGATGGAGGTCTGCCAGCGCTTCGTGAGGGAGTTGCGGCCCCTCTACCGCGAGCTCCACACTTGGGCGCGCCACGAGCTGGCGAGTCGCTTCAAGGCAGAGCGGGTACCGGACCAGATTCCTGCGCACTGGCTGCCGAACCGATGGGGACAGAGCTGGCGCGACCTCGTCCAGGTCGAGGGGCTCGATCTCGATGGCGCTCTGAAGGAGCAGAGCGGCGAGTGGGTCATTCAGCAGGCCGAGGCCTTCTACGTCAGCTTGGGCTTCGAGCAGCTCCCCCAGACGTTCTGGAGCGACTCGAGCCTCTACCCGCTGCCGCCCGGCACGCCATACAAGAAGAACAACCACGCGAGCGCGTGGCATATGAACCTCGACCACGACGTGCGCTGCCTGATGAGCCTGAAGCCGAACGCGGACTGGTGGGAAACCACGCATCACGAGCTCGGGCACATCTACTACTTCCTCGAGTACAGCCACCCCGGCGTGCCGATCGTTCTTCGAGAGGGCGCCAATCGCGGTTTCCACGAGGCGATCGGCAGCCTGCTCGGCCTCGCGTCGATGCAGAAGGCGTATCTGCAGGACCGCAAGCTCGTCGCCGCCGATGCCGAGACGGATGAGATCCGCACGCTTCTGCGCGAGGCGCTCGATTCGGTCGTCTTCATGCCGTTCGCAGCCGGCACGATGACGCACTTCGAGCGCGACCTTTACGCCGACGAGCTTCCGGCCGACGAGTACAACGCTCGTTGGTGGGCGCACGTCGCGAAGTTCCAGGGCATCACCCCGCCGACGCCGCGCGGCGAGGAGTACTGCGACGCGGCCTCGAAGACTCACATCAACAACGATGCGGCGCAATACTACGACTACGCGATCTCCTACGTGCTTCTGCACCAATTCCACGCGCACATAGCGAAGGAGATTCTCGAGCAGGAACCGCGCAACACCAACTACTGGGGCAACAAGAAGGCCGGCGAGTTTCTGGGCGAAATCCTCCGCCTCGGCGCGACGCGAGACTGGCGCGAGGTGCTCCGCGACACGATCGGAGAGGACATGAGCGCGCGAGCGATGCTCGACTACTTCGCGCCGCTGATGGACTACCTCAAAGAACAGAATCAGGGACGCGAGGCGACGTTGGAGGACGTGTGATCTGTTCTTCCAGTTCCTCGTGACGAGCCGCGTCGGCGTCGCGAGCTGCATCACGGTTGTCGCGTTCGGGTGGGCCGCCTGCCGGATCGGGCCGCGGCACCCACAGCATGCGCCAAGCGAATCGCATCCATTTCACCGCGGCGTAACCCGACCAGTATAGCTTGCGGGTCAGCGGCAGAGGCGACGTCAACGCCCCGAGAGCGAGCAGGACGTTCGGCGTGACGCGGCCGAGGCCCGCCCGCAGGCGGCGCAGGTCGCGGTCGAAGATGCGGCAGTACGCCAAGTATGACTTCACCTCGCGATCGACGCGCACGCCGAGCGACTCGTTGTGCGAGTGCCGCACCCGAGCGCGGGGTTCATACACCGTGCGGTACCCTTGGCCGAGAGCCCAGCGCGCCCACTCCATGTCCTCGCAGTACGGAAGCTCGGCAAACGGGTGACGCATCCAGAGCGAGCGACGGATGCACGCCGCGGCGTTCGAGAACACGAGTAGACTCTCGTCGTCGCGCTCATCGTCCGTCGCGAGATCGAGGGACCGCGTCATGCCGATCGGAGGAAAGAGCCCCGCCAGACGCTGCCGTTCGTACTGGTCGGCGTCGTCCCACGGCAGCTCGCGGCTGTGGACGCCGGCCACCGACGAGTCGTCGAAGTGACGTGTCAGCTGTTCGAGCCAGCACCGACCCTGCGGCACGACGTGGGCCGAGAGGAGCACGACGAGCGACGCGTTCGTCCGCTCGATTCCGCTGTTGAGTGCCGACGAGTACGTGAAGCTGGCCGGCGGTATCTCGAGCACGCCGACGCCGAACGATCGCGCGATCTCCACCGTGCGGTCGGTGGATCCCGAATCGACGACGAGCACCTCCCCGACGCCGTCGAGGTCCTGAGTCCGCAGGGCCTCGAGGCACTCGCCGATGCGGGCCTCCTCGTCGCGGGCGCGAATCACGACCGAGACGAGAGGGCGCGAGCCACCAGGCTGCAGGTTGTCTTCGGGGTCGCTCAATCTCATCGGCTCAGCTCTTCGACGTTGCGAAACTCGGCTGTGTTCCCCTGCGCGTTCCGGATCAACGCGTGAAGATCGGTCATCGCGAGAACGCCGTCGGGGATTTCCGGCAGCGGCGCCTCGTGCGTGTGGACCACGAGCGCGCCGACATCGTCGTCGCCGCCGGGAAGGTAGCCGTGCATGCCACGCAGCGGCGCACCGCGGTGGAAGAAGCATGGCGAGAACAGCGCGCCCTCCTCGAGGCAGAAGAAGACGTCGCCGAACGTGTCACGGTGGTACCGGCAGCCGAGAGCGGGCAGCTCGTCCGGATCGACGACGCGCCCTCCTTCGATCGTCGCGAGCCGCTCGCGCAACCGTCGCGCGTCGTCCGGGCGCTCGCACCAGAAGCGGGCCATCGTCGAGTCGACGAAGTAGTCGATGCCGACGCGCGTGCGAGGTTCGTCGGGATCGATTCCGAGATGCGCCTCGACATCGATCGTCCGATGCACCTCCACCGCGCCGTGATCTCCGAAAACCGCCAGCAGGAACGGCTCCTTCCAGCGCTCGACGCACAGAGCGTGGAAGCGTTCGATCGCGCCGTCGATGTCCGCGAGCACCGGCAGCACGCGATCGCTGTCGGGGCCGTGCTCGTGTTGCGTCCAGTCGAGCTCGGCGAAGTGGACCCACGCGAAACGGCTGTCCTGACGCAGTCGTGATCTCGCGAGCGACGTGAGGTTTGCCGTCCTCTGGTCGTCGTGCGGATAGCCGAAGTACGCGATCTCGGACTCCTGATACTCCGCCAGCACGGATCGCTTGCCGGGGAGATACTGCGGATCGAGCGGCGACAGCGGCTCGGCGTATCGCAGCTTGACCAGCTGGTCCCACGGCACGCCCGATAGATCCCACAGGGGCGCGACCCTGTGGTTCCTTATGCGTCGCAGACGGTTCGCGACTCGAAACGCGACGCGCTTGGCGCGGACCTTGCGCAGCGGCGGCGGCACGCAGCGCAGCCAGCGGAACGTGCCGCCTGACGACGCGCGCTCGTACAGGAAGACGAGTCCGGAGTCGGCCGGTTCGAGGCCGTAGAAGATCGCGGGTCGGATGCCCGCGAATCCGAACGTGTCCCGGATCGACCTGCGCAAGCCGCCGGCCGCCAGCGATGCCGTGAACGGCATCCGCTCGGGGGTGACCCAATCGTGACGCAGAGCGTCGACAAGAACGATGGCGATTCTCAAGGCTGCGGTTCCTTCCTGAGGGAATACCAGCGTCGGATTCCGGCGCGCACGTCGTCGCTCCAGCTCGCCCCGGCTCTCTCGACGCCGGCCGCGCGTGCGAGAGTCTCGCGTCGTCGATCGCCCGCGGACTGCTGCTCGTCGGCGACGAGGTCGAGCAGGAATCGATCGAGTTCGCGACACGCGTCACCGCCCATGAGCAGACGCGCGATGCCGCGCAGAGTCCGCGTCGGCGCGACACTCCGAAAGTGAATCGTGCGGCGGATGGACTCCAGCCGGCGACAGCGCGGCCACGCCGACGCGAAGAGCTCGAGCAGGCTGGCGACCCAGAAGTCTCTTGCCTCGGCCCAGAACGCGGCCGGATCGATCGAGTCGTCTCCCGCCGCGTCGACCTTGACCGCCAGTGCGCGCTCCGCGAGAGCGAGCTCCTCGGCGGTCGCGAACGTCGCGAAGCGTGCGACCTTGTCGCGATATCTCGTCGCGTACAGCCCTCGGCAGATCAGTCGCGCGTCGACGCCGGCGAGGATCGCCTTGGCCGATTGGTAGAGCACTCGGCGGAGCTCTTCGCCGACCGGGCGACCTTCCGGCCGACCTTCCAGGAGCGTGACGAGCCGATTGCGCAGCAGGTTCTCGGCTTCCCACAGCGGCAGGCGGGACGCGTCGAACGACGGCAACGCGCTCAATACGGTCGGATCGCCGCGCACGACGCGGTGCCCGGCCTGCAGATCGAGGACCTCCATCGTCAGCCGGTGGTGCGCGAGCTCTCCGGCGATGAGCGGCAGCAGATCGACCTCCGTTACGGCGACCTTCGAGAGCACCTCTTGTCGAGCGTCGAGAAGAGCTCGGCGTTCGATCGGCTCTCGGACGACGAGGAACACATCCAGATCGTTGCGAGGCGCGGGACCGCGATCGGTGTCGACGAACGCACCTTCGCCGCGACCGAAGCTCCCTCCGAGGACGACCGCGACGAGACGACGGCCGAGACGTCTCTCTAGCACGTCGGCTGCCGTGTCGAGATCTTCACGCAGCGCTTCCTCGCACCGGGCGGTCGTGCTCGCATGATTCTCGCAGGTGCTCACGTCGATCGCCCCTCCGAGCAGAACACCGCGACGAGCTCCGATAGGTGGGCCTTCTCCGAGCAGACGACGCCGACGACCGCGACGATTCCGAGCAGCGCGGCGAGCAGCGCGAAGGCCCACGCGGTGTGGGGGACGCCGACGGCGACGGCGGCCACTCCCGCGATCAGGACGACGGCAGCGACGAGAGCTGGCCGCGCGAGGATTCTGGCGAGCGATGTTCCCGGCAGGTCCTGGCGGACGAAGCGGGGTACGACGAAGGCGAGGTTGCACCCGATCGCGATGCACACGGTGATCGCGATGCCCGTGATTCCGGCCCACCGCGCCGCGAACGATCCGGCAACGGCGAGCACGCTCAGGCCGATCACGCTCGTCAGCAGCTGGTGCCGCGTCTTGCCGCGCGATTGGTAGAGAGGCACCCAGTAGCTCATGGGGCACCGCAGGGCAGCGAGCGCGAACAGGAGCTGCATCGGCACGGTCGCCGGAATCCACTCCTCACCGAGCACGCCGCGCACGAAGAGCGGCGTCGTCACGACGCCGACGGCTCCGGCGGTGAAGAAGAAGTAGGCTGACGCGCGCGTCAGGCTCTCGAATGTCTTGCGCAGGGCGTCCTCGTCGTCGCCGAGCCGCGAGAAGACGGACAACGCGACCAAGACGAGCGGGACGTTGAGCGTCATGAAGTACGCGGGGAAGCGGTAGGCCATGTGGTAGTGGCCCAGCGACTCGAGGCCGAGAAGCGAGACGACGAAAGCGTCGTCAAGGTGTAAATACACGCAGACGAGCACGCTGTTCGCGACGAGGGGCAACGCGAACGCGAGCACTTCGCGCAGCGGCGGCCGGTGGTCGGTCGTCGTCGGCTTGTCCCGCCGCGCCACGAGCACGGACGCCGCCAGCAGGACGACGACTTCGCGGGTCGCGAAGCCGATCGCCAGCGCGACGGGGCCGGGCCAGCGCCACGCGATCCCCAGCGTCACGGCGACCTGCACGGGCAGCGCGACGAGCTCGGGAATCACGGAACGCCCGAACGCGAGGGCTCGCTCGAAGGGCGCGCGGACGATGTAGGAGAACGGCGCGAGCAGCGATGCCACGAGGCAGATGCGCAGCGTCGGAAGGAGGTCTGCAGCTCCGAAGGCGCCGAGCGCGATCGGCGCCGCAGCTTGCGCGACGACGAACACCGAGCCGGAAACGACCGCCTGCAATGCGATGAGCCGGCCGATTCCGGGCTCTCCGCCCTCGTCGCGAACGTGGATCAGCCACGCGTTGAGGTGCAGGAGAGTGCACGCGATCACGCCGTTGGCCACGAGCATGCAAGTCACGAACCGGCCGACATCGCCGGACGCGATGAGATGGGCGATCGCGATCTGCAGTCCGGCGCCGAGCCCGAACCGAACGCCGAGGGCGCCCGCCTGCAAGACGATCCCGCGACCGGCGCGACGCAAGGTCGAGCGGATCGGGTCGATCGAGGCAGTCGCAACGGACTGTTCAGCAGGCACGTTCTCGGAACTCCCCTCCGTCACCGAAGAGCGGCTCGCGACCGGTCGTCGCGATACCGATATCTCCGCTCCTATTTCGGCAGGTTGGACGGTGGAGACTCAGCCGAATCCGTCCGAGAACCGTCAAGTTTGCACCCTCGAATGTCGGATGGATGATGGCGTCAGCGTCCCGTTCTCGACGGATGGCCAGAGAAGAGCGTCGAAGAGGTTCCGCGTCCGTGCCCGAGCCGACCGTCAGCGTCATCATCGTGACCCGAAACAGCCTCGCGTACCTGCCCGGCTGCTTCGAGTCGCTCGAGGCGCAGACCCTTCGTCCCGCGGAGGTCGTCGTCGTCGACAACGGATCGACAGACGGCTCGGCGGCATGGGTTCGCGAATGCGCGCCGACCGCCCGGCTGCTGTGCCACGACACCAACCACGGCTTCTGTGCGGCGAACAACCTGGGCATCGCGGAGTCGACCGGCGAGTTCGTCTTCCTTCTCAACGCCGACATCGAGCTCGAGTCGGAGTATCTTCGCGCCGTCGTCACGGCGATCGCGAGCGATCCGGCGAACGGGTGGGGGGCCGGTAAACTGCTGCGGCTCGACTCGCGCCGTCGTCCCGTGCGCGTGATCGACTCGGCGGGAGAGGTCGTCACCCGCAGTCGGCGCATGGTCAACCGGGGCGACCAGGAGGTGGACGAGGGCCAGTTCGACGCGCGCGAGGAGATCTTCGGAGTCACGGCCGCGGCCGCGATCTACCGCCGCTCGATGCTCGAGGACATCCGTCTCGGCGATCAGTTCTTCGACGAGGACTACTTCGCGTACCTCGAGGACTGCGATCTGAACTGGCGCGCCCGACTGCGAGATTGGCGCTGCGTCTACGATCCGACCGCCGTCGCGTTTCACGCCCGGCACCATGGTCGCCGACTGCCGGTCCTCTTCCGGCGTCACGCGTTCGCGAATCGCTACATCAGCATTCTGAAGAACGAGACCGCGTGGAACCTCGTCCTGGCGCTGCCTCACCTGGTCGCGTACGACAGCCTCCTCCTGTTGCGAACGCTCGTGCGCGAGCCGGCGGTGCTGCTCGGGTTCGGCAAGGTGCTCCGTCTACTGCCGCGCGTTCTGCGTATGCGGCGGGCGATTCAGCGGTCGCGCAAGGCGACGTCGCGGTCCCTCCGCGAGTGGATGCGGCCGGAGGGGTGGGGCGAGCGCGTCGCGTCGTTCCTGCGCACAGGTAAACCCTGGCGTCGGGTGACGTTCGAACGTCGACCGAGCAACGAGGCTCGAGGCGAAGCCGAACACGACGCGGGCGAGGTCGCGACCGATCGGTCAACCTCGCCGGACCGCACGATCGAGCACTCGCGTTAGATCCGGCGTCGCCGAACCTTTGGCTTCAAGCGCTCGAGGAACTCGGCCGTAGGCGGGTGACCGCCTTCCGCGAGCTTGCTGACGATATCCTCCACGACGGAGGCCGGCAGGGCGAAGCTGTCGACGCGGCCGGCCCGTGCGATGTTGAGCCCGACCGCTCGACCGTCGAGGTCGACGATGGGACCGCCGCATTGGTCCGGAAAGAGATACGTGTCGTGCTGCAGGACCGCGGGGAAGTCCGATCGCCGATCGCTCAGCTCACCGGCCAGCTGATTCATCCGGTCGTTGCGCCTGCCGCCGCCGAACGCGGCGCGCGCGCTGCCGAGCCTGACGGTGACGTCGATCTCGTCGTCGCCGCGCCGGATCTGCAGCGGCAGCTCGTCGCCTGGCGAGAGCCGGCCGAGGATCTCGACGACCGCCTCCCGCGTCGGCACGGCAACGCCGTTGGCTAACGCGATCAGGTCGCCCGCCTTGAGCCCCGCACGCGCAGCGCCGGTGTCGGGGAAGACGCGCCCGATGAGCGGCGTCGGGCTGTTCTCGTCGAAGCGGATGCCCATGACGCCGCGTTCCTTCAGAGGTCGAGTCGCGACGCTGACGACGCCGAGGCCGATCGCATCGTCGTCGATGCCCGCCGTCGCGAGAAAGCTGCCGATCGGCGGCTCATCGCCTTCGCGCCACGCGATCGGCGCGATGCCTTCGACCGGCCGCCCTTCGAGCTCGAGAAGTGCGAGGTCGCTTCGCTCGCTGACGCCCACGACGCGAGCGCGTCGCTCCTGGCCGTCGAAGAAGCGGCACTCGCAGACGCCCTGGAGCTGGCTCGCCTTCGTGACGACGTGTCGTTCATCGATGACGGCGCCGTACGCGATCTTGGCTCGATCTCCGAGAATGCGGACCGTGCTCCGGCGCGCCGTCTCCATGAGCTCGCGCAGTGGACCGCGAATGCTGTCGTGATCGCGCTCGTGCTCGCCTTTCTTGCGCGAGCGCATGCGCTCACGCATCGTTCGGAGGCGTTGCTCCTGGCGCGATTCCTGAGCGTCGAGGCTCGGCATCGCGACTGGTGGCACCAGCGCGAAGACGAGAGCGAATACGCAAAGCAGTCGGTTCGAGGTCAGTGCAACGGTCATGGCGTGTATCTTCCGATCTCGATCTCGAGCTTCACCGTCTCGCTGCCTCTGCGGACCTCGAGCTTCACTTTGTCGCCAGGCTTCTTTTTGCGCACGACGCCGGAGAGAGTGTCGAACGTGTCGATCTCCTCGCCGTCGAAGCGCGTGATCACGTCGCCCGCCTGAATGCCGGCCTTCGCGGCGGGCGAGTCATCCTCGACTCTCTCGATTCTCGCGTCCTTCGCCTCGGAGTCCTTCCACACGCCGAGCCACGGACCGCCCCTCGCCGGGCCGCCGCCGCGGTTACCGCCGAAGCGTCGGCCCCACGCCTCGCCCTTGACCATGCGCTCCCAGCCGTCGTGGTACGCGTCGACCGGCACGTGGATATTCGAGATCGGCGACGTGCTGATGCGGCTGTTGATTCCGATGACCCGCGCGTCCATGTCGAACAGCGGGCCGCCGGAATCGCCGCCGACGATCATGCAGTCGGTTCGTACGATCGAGCCGCGGCGGTCGAGTACGCGACCGATGCGCACCGGTGCCGTGCGGTCCGGGCGGAAGCCGCCGGGGTGGCCCGTGACCATGCACCACTGGCCTTTGACGAGCGTCGACGACTTGCCCTTCTCGACGTGTTCCCAGCCGGTTTCGGGCTTTGGCGGCGCATCGGTAATGCGGATCAGGCCCGCATCGACGTCGAAATTCGCCCCGAGGCTCTCGCCCTTGACGGTGCGGCCGTCCGGCAGAACGATCGTGACCTTGCGGCCCGGAGCGCCGGAGACGTGCCCCGCGGTCAGCACGTGGCCTTCGGCCGACACGATGACGCCGCTTCCCTGCGCGCCGCCGACGCGCACGCCGACCGTGCACCGAAGGGCGCGCGTCGCGACCTCTCGGAAGCGCGCCTCGAGCGCGCGCAGATCGGCGAGCGACTCAGGCGCTTCGCCGGCGAGGAGTCGTTCGATGTCCGGCGTCGGCGCACGAACGTCGACGTCGTCCGCGCGCAGCAGGGGAATCGACGCCAAGTACAGCAGACCGCCGATGAGCGGTCCAGCGACCCAGCGCTGCCGCGTTGCTCGTTGAATCATCGTCACTCCACGCGCTCGCAAGGTAGATACTGGAATCCCCAGTCGACCCTACCAGTTTCCCCGCCCGACGGCCCGACGCAAGCGGCAACCTTACCGGATGGCTACGGCGTCGACGCCATGCGCACGTACCGCAATCGCGAGCCGGAGGCGTCCGGCGACCACTCGTACGCGGCGATGTGCAGATCGCCGGCGTCATCGAGAACGACGCTTGCGGCGGCCGCGCGGAAGTCCTCGACGACGCGCTGCCTCGACACCTCGCCGCTCGCGTCGACCGAGGCGATCCACAGCTCGCCCTCGACCGTCGTCGTCCCTTGCCACTCGCAGTTGCTGGGCGGGAAGCACGCAGGCGCGAGCTCGACGCGCCAGTGCCGTCGAGCGTAGACGGCCCGCAGCTCGCCGTCCGCGTTCGCGACGAGGCCGAGGCCGGCCCAGGTCGTGTACTCGTACGTGCAGGGCTCGCCGCCGTCGAAGGGCTCGCCGCAGGTCTCGCGAACGAGCGGCTCCGGATCGTCCTCGGCGATCGTCACGGCCGACCAGGCCCCGTCGGCGTCGCGCGTCACGAGCTCGAGACGGTGTTTGCGATCGAGAAGCTCCGCGTCGCCGCGACGCATGAGAAACGCGGGATCGTCCTCGCCGCGCATCGCGAGTTCGATCTCGCGGTGCCGCAGCGTTCGCATGCCACCGGGCACGACGGTCTCGGCAGCGCCCGCAGCGTCGCTCCAGCGCAGGTGGAAGCCGTCGGCGCCGAAGGCCTCCCAGAACGCGACGTGCGCGCGACCCGACGGCGCTAGCGCGAGCGTCAAGCCGATCGGATAGCCGGCGCCGGCTATCGGTACGAAATCCCAGCTCTCGGTGCGTACGCCGATTGCGGGCATCGTATCGGCCGCGACATCCTCCTCGCGTCGGATCGTCGCGACCAGACAGCCGCGCGTCGTGCCGAGAAGACCGCCGTGCCACCCCAGCCCGCGGATGCCGAGCGTCTCGCAGCGCTCCCAGCCGTCCGCCTCCGTCGGCGTCCACATCGACAGCCCGAACGCGCCGTCGTAGACGAGCGCGACCGGCACGCCGCGGGGGTCGACGACGACGCTGCCCGTCGCCAGCGGGACCGACTCGTCCGTTCCCGCTTCGAGCATCGCGCCGACGTTCCATGTCCCGTCGTCGGTCACGTGGGCGTATCGGCCGTGATAGCCGCCCTCGGCGACCGAGTACACGATGTGTGGTCGGCCCGACGCGTCGAGCGCGATCGACGGTGCGTCGTTGCGGAAGCGCACGTCGGGATCGACGATGACGTCCTCGGCGACCGCGCACGGCAAGCCGGGCCGGCCGCACGGCTCCGGCGTCGGCAGGGGCGGTGCCTCGCCGCAGCCCTCGCACGTCTGATCGTCGTCGGTCGGATCCAGCGCGGGCTCGGGAAACGGCGCGGGCGGCTCCGTCCCACCGCGGAACAGGAAATCGAGGAGTCGGACCGGATCCGCGATGTCGACGCTGCCGCCGTCGTCGACATCCGCCGCGTCGGGGCAGTCGACGCCGCTGCCGCCGAGGAACAGATACTGCAGGATGACAATCGCGTCGGTGATGTCGAGCTCGCCGTTGCGGTCGACGTCGCCGCGTACGAAGCGCGCATCCGGGCCGACGAGGTCGGCGGGCGCCCTCGCGCAGAGGCCGAGCGCGACAGTCATGGCGAGCGCGAAGCGGAAACCGGCGCGCGAGCGGATCGCGGCGAGACGGTCGAGATTACGGTGCACTACAGTTCTCCCTTCAAGCGTCGGCTTCCGTGGGGATGATTGTACCCCATCGGATATAGCACCGATCGGATATAGTGAAGCGCTGGTGCGGCCGTTGCTTTGGCCAGCAAGAGGAGCGCGGTGTGACCCAGCAAGAAGACCTCTCCGGCGACGCTTTCCTGAAGGATGTTCCCGACGTCGACGGGTTCAAGGTCCTCGAGCCTTGCGTACTCTACGCGAAGGTGGGGCAGGGCGGCATGGGCGCCGTGTACCGGGGCAAGCACCTGAACCTCGATCTCGACGTCGGGGTCAAGTGTCTCCTGCCGCGCCTCGCTGGCGGCAACGAGCAGCTCGTACTGCGCTTTGAGCGCGAGGCGCGGCTCGCTGCGCGCATCAGCCACCCGAATCTGGTCCGCGTGTTCGACGTCGACGAGCGGCACGGCATCCACTACCTCGTCATGGAGTTCGTCAAGGGCGAGACGGCCCGCGAACGCGTCGCGCGCAAGGGGCGTCTGCCTCTCGGCGAGGCGGTGACGATCGTACTCGAGGCGTCGAAGGGGCTCGCCGCGGCTCACGCCGAGGGCATCGTTCATCGCGACATCAAGCCAGACAACATCCTGATCTCTCACGAGGGGGACGTGAAGCTGGCCGACCTCGGGCTCGGCCGCATGCACCAGCAGGACCCCGATCAGACCGCGGCGGACGGCCTGACGATGCCGCACGTCACGATGGGCACGCCGCGCTACATGCCTCCGGAGCAGTGGGAGAGCCTGAGCAAGGTCGGACCGGCCGGCGACGTCTGGGCGCTCGGCGCGACGCTCTACTTCCTGCTCGTCGGCGAAGACGCGTACACGGGCGACACCCGCAACCAGATCATGTGCCGCGTCTGCCTCGAGGAGTTCCCCGACATCACCCAAGCCGTCGGCGCGCTGCCCACGCCGTTTCTGAGCGTTCTGCGCAAGTGCACGGCGCGTGACCCGGACGTCCGCTATCGCCATGCCGGCGAGCTCGCCTCGGCGCTGGAAGACGTCGTGAAAGCCAACTCGCTCACGGGATCGCTCGACGACGACGAGACCGGCACTGGCACGGCGCGCTGCACGATGGTGTCGCCTCCGCCTCCCGAGCTTCTCGCGAAGGTGCGTCTGACCCTCGACAGCGAGAGGGAGATGCGAACGGCTTCCCGCACGCGTTCGCGCGCCGAGGACTCCGCGGAGACGCGCTCGTTCGTCGGGAGCGTCAGCGACGCGAAGCCGGCGGCTTCCCGCACCGACCACGACGGATCGCGTCGGCGCTACGCGCCGGTCGCCGTCGCATTCATCGTCGTCCTCGCAGCGGGTCTCGGCCTCCTTTGGGCGTTCGGCGCGTTCGATCCCGCCAGCGACCCGGAACCCGCCGTCGAATCCGTGGCGCACGGTCCCTCTGCCCCGGCGATCGATGCGGGCAACGAGACGCCGCGGGATCGGGACGACGCCGATCCGAGCGGTGCCGACGTCGGCCGCGACCCTGGCATGACGCCAGCGCCTGCGCCGGATGCGCCCGGCACGCCGGAAGACGTCGAGGATCCGACGCGTGCTCGGATCGCCGCACACCTCGCGTCGAGCGAGAGCCTGTTGCGATCCGCCGACTCGCTTCCCGACGCCGTCCGTGAGCTTGACGCGCTGCTCGCGCTCGATCCGCAGCACGAGGAGGGGCGCCGTCGTCTGGCTCTCGCGCTGTCGCGGCTGGCCGAGTCGGCGTTCGAGGCGGGGCAGCTCGCCGACGCCTACCAGCACATCGTTCGATCGCGCGAGAACGGTGCGCTCCCCATCGCGGAGCGCTTGGCGCTCGACATCACCCGTGCGCTGCGGCGCCGAGTCGAGGACGATCTGAGCGTCGTCGAGCCGCGAGCGGATGCCATCGTCACCGCAGCGTCGATACTCGTTCGCGGCACGGTCGACGCAGGGGGCATCGTGCGCGCCGTCGAAGTCGGCGGGCGGCCTGCCCAGTTCGCCGCGGGCCGCTTCGATGCGATGCTCGATGGTCTCGATGAGGGGACGCACGACGTACCGATCGCCGTCACGGTCGACGGCGGCTACACGGTCGACACATCGTTCTCGGTGACTGTCGATCGGACCGCCCCTCGCCTGGAGGGGCTCGATCTGGCGCCGCGAGCGTGGGTCGAGCCGACGTTTCCGCTCAGTGGCACCGTTCGCGATGCGAGCGCGGTCGCCCTTCGCGTCAACGACCGCGACGTCGCGCTGCAGCCCGACGGCTCGTTTCAGACCGCGGTGACCATCGCGTCGGCAACCGCGCGGGACGCGCAGGTCGTTCACATCGAGGCGACCGATGCGGCAGGCCTCGTGACGACGGACGCGATACCGGTGCGGGTCGATCGCTCGGAGCCACGCCTCGAGGTGCTCGCGCCGCGGCGTGAAGGCGATGGCGGCATGGTGTGGACACGCGATAAGCGCGTCGAGGTGCGCGTCAGAGTCGTCGAGGATGGCGAGCTGCGCGAGGTGCGCATCGGCGATTCGCTCGCGGAGCTGCAGCAGGGCGACGTGTGGGCGGCGACGGTTCCGCTGCTCGCCGACGGGCGTTTTCGTTTTCCGATCCTCGCCGTCGACGGAGCGGGACGCGAGGCGCGGGACGAGATCGAGGTCGGGCGCGACACGCTACAGCCGAAGCTCGATCTGTCCGATCCGACGAAGGGCGCCATCTCGAAGGCGATCCGTTCCGGCGTGCTTCAGGTGAGCGGCACGCTCGAGGACGACTCGTCCTGTCGCATCGAGGTCAACGGCGTCAAGATCACCGTCACCGGCGGCACGTGGAAGGTCGAGGTCCCCATCGACGAATCGACGACGCAGCTGGAGGTCGTCGCGACGGACGAGGCGGACAACGCGACCAAGATCGTCCAGGCGATTCGCGTCGAGAAGGACGGTGCCGCCGGCGATCCCGTCGCACCGAAGACCGTCGAACCGGACCGAGCGCCGGCGGTCGCCGGGTTCACGTGGCGGGCGAAGAACGCACAGGGACGGCACGAGTACCGTCATGACCGGACCGGCATCGTCATGGTGCTCCTTCCGGGCGGCAAGTTCTCGATGGGCAAGCTGGAGGCGGAGATGGGGCTCGCGAGCGAGCGGCCTCCGCACGAGGTCTCCGTCAGCCCCTTCCTCATCGCGAAGTTCGAGCTCTGCCAGGTCGAGCTGCGCGCTGTCGGAGGCGTCAACCACTCGACATTCCGGCACGACCCGCGCTTGCCCGTCGAAAACGTGACGTGGAAAGAGGCGCGCGATCTCTGCATGAGCGTCGGACTCGCGCTGCCGACCGAGGCCGAGTGGGAGTTCGCGTGCCGTGCCGGGACGAAGACGCCGTTCTCGTTCGGCGCGAACATCAACACGAGCCTCGTGAACTTCAACGGTCAGTACCCGTACCGTGACGGCGCGAAGGGCACGTTTCGCGGCAAGACGATGCCGGTCGGCTCGCTCAAGCCGAACGGCTTCGGGTTGCACGGGCTCCACGGCAACGTGATGGAGTGGTGCGAGGACATATTCGACGAGCGGTTCTACTCGCGTCCCGAGGCTTCGGGCGCCGATCCGCTCGCGACGTCGGGCTCGACCTTGCGCGCGGTGCGCGGCGGCTCCTGGTACCACCACGCCACAGGCTGTCGGTCGGCGTCCCGTCAGGGATTGAATCCCGACGGCCGGTACTACATGGTCGGGTTTCGCCCTGTCTATCGCGTGCGTTGACTAGCTCTATGCACCTTCGAGGAGCTCGAGATACGGCACTGCTACGAAGCGGTCGGCATCGAGAGCGAGCCGCTCTATCGCCTCGCGGCTCTCGGCGAGCGCCTCACCGGGGGAGATGCCGGCGACGACCGTCTCGAGCTCGAGAAAGTCGCCGAGTCCTTCGACGCGATCGAGGTGGATACGCGTGTGGCGCCACAGCCAGAGCGTACGTTCCTTCGCGACGACGCCGCGAATCGGCAGCACGCGCTCGAGGAGCCGTTTCCACGCCGCCGGGTCGTCGATCGGCGCGAGGTCGTAGTCGCTCGTTCGCGGGCCGGTCTCGTCCGTCGGGCGCCGATACGAGATGAGCTCGGCGCGCTCGATATCCGTCGCCTTCTCCTCGCGCAGCTTGAGCCAGCCCACCGTGGGCGTGTGAAAGAACGTGTCGCGCTGTTCGCGCACCCACTCGATGCGCGCGTCCATCGATTCGAGGGCGCGCTCGACGCGCGAGCGGTCGTCGAGAGGCGTCTTGATCTCGATGTTCTTCATGATCGGCGAGCTCGTTTCGCGCTGCGGCGGCGCGGCTTCTTCGAATAGCGATCGAGCCACTCGACGATGCGATGGAGGCGGTCGATCCTCAGGTCCGGTGGGCCACTGCGGCTCATTCCGTGGCTCGTGCTCCGCGGATAGCGCACGAAGCGGGACGGAACGCCCCGCAGCTGTAGCGCGGTGAAGGCCTGCTCGGCCTGCTCGACGTTGCAGCGCAGATCGCCTTCGCTGTGGATGATCAGCGTCGGGGTGTCGACATCGCCGAAGAATCGCAGCGGGCTCTGCGACCAGAGCGATTCAGGGCGATCCCACGCATTGCCGCTCCAATAGCGATCCGGCCTCTCGGGATGGTCGGTCGTGCCGACCATGCTGACGAGGTTCGAGACGCAGCGGTCGGAAATCGCGCAGGCGTACGCGTCCGAGTGGCCGATGGCCCAATTCGCCATGTAGCCGCCGTAGCTGCCGCCAGCGATCGCGAGGCGATTCGCGTCGATCCAGGGCCGTGCTGCGGCGAAGTCGGTGACCGCTCGGATGTCATCCCAGTCCTTGTTGCCCCAATCGCCGCGGATCGCTGCGCAATGGGCCTGGCCGTATCCCTTGCTGCCGCGCGGGTTGGAGTAGAACACCGCGTAGCCGCGCGCCGCCAGGAATTGGAGCTCGTGGAAGAACGACACGGCGTACTGTGCATGCGGACCACCGTGGACGTATACGACCGCGGGGAGCTTGCGGCGAGAGCTGCTCTCGGGCGGGCGCAGCACGAACGTCTGCACGCGCGTGCCGTCCGTGGACGGCACCCAGTGCGACGTGGGACGGGCGATGCGAATCTCGCGGAGCAGATCGCCGTTGAGGTCGGTCAGGCGCTTCAGCGGTAGGCCGCTCCGCGACAGGCGCCCGACGCAGACGTCCGGTGGACGGGTCGGCGTGGACACGACGGTCGCGACGCGGCGGCCATCCGCCGACACGGTGCCGAAGGCATGGACGCCGGCCTCTTTCGTCAGCATGCGCAGGCGCGGACGCGCAACGTCGATCGACGCGATGTGGATCTCGCCATGCCAGCCGATCTGGGCGAGCAGGCGATCGCCATCCGGATGCCAACGGAAGACCGGCCCGAAGACCAGATCATCGCTATCGTTGATCGTGACCGCGAACAGGCAGTAGTCGGTGTGGGCGGTCAGGCTGCGAGCGCCGCCACGACGAGCGTCGCAGACGAAGAGCTCGAGGTTCTCCGTGCTGTACGCGCTGTCCGTTCCAGCGCGGCCAGCATAGGCGAGAAGCTTGCCGTCAGGAGACCAGATCACGCGCTCCTTCGGACCGTCGGGGAGGTCCGGTAACCGGCGCGAGCGTCCGGACGCGATATCGTAGATCCAGATGGCCGCCTTCCACGGTCGCAGGATCGCCGCGCGATCGATGTTCGACGCGATGGCGAGGCGCTTCGAGTCCGGCGAAAAATCGCACGAGAAGGCCCCGGCCCGGTCGCGGGTCCACACCTTGCGATGCTCACCGCTCGCCGCGTCGACGAGGTAGAGGGCGTAGCGTTGCGCGTTGAAGTAGCCATCCCCGTCGAGGCGGTACCACAGGTCATCGATGACGCGCGGCGGCTCACTGCGGTTCTTCGCCGCGCGCTCCTTCTTCGCTGCCGTCGTCCAGTCGGGGTCTTCCTCTCGGAACCCGACGGCGATCCAGCGGCCGTCGGGGGACCATGCCAACCCGCCGACGCGCCCTTCGGGGAGGGTCGCCAGAAGACTGGCCTCGCCGCCGTCGGCGGGGATCGTCCAGGCTTTGAGGCGAGCCCCCTCACGCGCGCTGATGAACGCGATGCGCTTGCCGTCCGACGACCAACGGGGACAGACATCCTTGCCGCCGGTCGTGAACTGGCGCGGCGGGCTGCGGCCGTCCGTCGATACGATCCACAGATTGACGACGAGGTCGTTGTTCTTCCCGATGGACCGGCGCACGAAGACGATCTGCGAGCCATCCGGCGAGATCTGAGGATCTCCCGCGATGTCGATGCGACAGAGATCTTCGGCGGTTATCGGGCGGCGCTTCTTCGCCATTCAGCAGCCCCTTCGTTCTCGGTGCGGGAGCGCAGAAACGCGGCGCGTTTCTGACGGCTCACGCCAGTGCTCGGCTTCCTGTCACGCGGCGTTGACGGGCAGATCTGTACCCGGTACCGGCGCGTCGAGTCAAAGCAAAAGGGCTGCAGACCTCTCGTCAGGCCGTCCAGCGATTCGCTACGATGTCGTCGACACGCCTCCCCGCGCTCACGGTCCGTTCGTCTCGCGGGGGGCACGTCGTACTTCGCAGCCAGAGGAATTCCCGATGCCGAAGGTCCTGATGCCGATCGGTGACGCCACCGAGGTGCTCGACACGATGTATCCGTACTTCCGCCTGCCCGAGGACGGCTTCGACGTCGTTGTCGCCGGGCCGGAGGCGCGCCTGTACCACATGGTTCTCCACGAGATTCCGCCGAGCTGCGCGGGGGACGTCCGCTGGGACATCACGCGCGAGAGTCCGGGGTACCACATCGAGGCGACGATCGCGTTTCGAGACGTCGATCCGGAGGAGTACGTCGGGCTCTTCGTGTCGGGCGGGCGCGCGCCGGAGTATCTGCGCTACGACCAGGACCTGTTGCGCATCACGCGGCACTTCTTCGAGACGGACAAGCCGGTCGCTGCGCTCTGTCACGGCGTCGAGATCCTCACCGCTGCCGGGACGATCGAAGGTCGCACGCTGACGACGGTCGCGAAGTGTGCCCTCGACGTCGAGCAAGGCGGCGCGCGCTACGTGGACGAGCCTTGCGTGATCGACGGCAGCCTCGTCACGGCTCGCACCTGGCACGACAACACGCCGCTTCTGAGAGAGTTCGTGCGCATGCTCAAGGAGGCGACGTCATGACACCGTTCGGTAGATGATCGTGGCGTTCGCGCTCGAAGCGCTTCTTCAACGGACTGCCAACCGCGCCAGCGGGGTTTTCGACAGCGAGGCTCGGGCGTATCATGGAGGCTGTCGCGTTGGCTCCGGGAAACGGATAGGTATCGTGTGGCGTACTTGCAGCCTGTACTCGATGGCGGCAGTCGTGGTCGTGGCGTTCGGCTGCGGTCGGAAGAGCGACCGTGCGGCCGACACCGGCGTAGCGCATGGTGACGTAGGCGTCGACGCGGCGCCGGCGTTCGGCGGCGCCGCGTTCGGATGGCTGCCGATCGCGGCCGGGCTCGTGCTCTTGTGGTTCCTCGCGGCCGTGGTCGTGGAGCGCGCCAGTGAGAGCATCTCGGCACGTTCCTGTTCTCGTCCGGAAGACGGGCGTGTGGCCGCTTGGCGGCGGCTGGTCCTGATCGTCCTTCGATCGCTCATCGGGCTGGTCGCGTTCGTTTGGATCCTCTCCGAGGTCGGCTTGCCTGGTTGGAGCGTGGTCGCCGCACCGTGTGTCCTGCTGCTCGGTCTGGCCATCGTCGCGCGAGGACTGCTAGCGGACGGACTGCATGCGTTCGGCGTGCTCTCGGATGCCGCGTTCGATGTCGACGATGTCGTCGAGGTCGGCAACACGAAGGGTATCGTCGATCGCGTCACCCCGCGCAGCGTCGTCGTGCGCGACTTCGACGGTGCCGTGCACCACGTGCCACACGCGACGATCGGTGCCGTGACCAACTACTCGCGTTCATGGTCGCGGGCGACGGTCGACGTCGAGGTCGAGTACGACGAGGACCTCGACCGCGTGCTCGAGATCCTGCGCGGCGAGGTCGACGCGTTGCGACGGGATGCGGAGGTGGGCGAGCTCCTCGGCGACGAGCAGCTCGTCGGGGTCGATCGGTTCGAGCGCGCGGGAGCGGTGCTTCGCGTGGGAGTGAAGACCGCGCCGTTGCGGGAGGTGCGCGTCCAGGAGCGCCTCGAGGCGGGCATCCGCACGCGGCTCGACGAGAACGGTCTCGCGGCGGCCGTGCGGGGACACGCGGGGGCGGTGGACGACCGCGGCAATTGATGGCAAATTAGCGCCTTTCCGGCGCAGTCCATCGAATCCCGTGCTCCTGACCATCACGACCACCCATCGGCCGGCGACCGATCTCGGCTATCTGCTCGCCAAGAACCCCACCCGCGTGCAGGAGTTCCCGCTGAGCTTCGGCCGTGCCGTCGTGTTCTACCCGCGGGCGACCGAGGACGAGTGCACGGCCGCTCTCCTCGTCGACGTCGACCCGATCGACCTCGTGCGCGGGCGGCTCCACGGTTCTGGGCGGGGGCCCCGCGGCAACGGCTTCGCGCTGGCTCAGTACGTCAACGACCGTCCGTACGTCGCGAGCTCGTTTCTCTCCGTAGCGATCTCTCGCGTGCTCGGAAGCGCGCTCGCCGGGCGCAGCAAGGAGCGGCCGGAGCTCGCCGAGCGCGCCATTCCGCTCGTCGCCGAGCTGCCGACCGTCCCGTGTCGTGGCGGTGAAGACCTGCTGCGCGGCCTATTCGAGCCGCTCGGCTATGACGTCGAGACGTCGCGTCATTCCCTCGACGAGGAGCGCGCTGATTGGGGCGAGAGCCGCTACTTCACGGTGCGCCTGCGGCACACGGTACGGTTGCGCGAACTGCTGACGCACCTCTACGTGCTCGTTCCTGTCCTCGATGACGACAAGCACTATTGGGTCGGTGTCGACGAGGTCGAGAAGCTCCTCGCGAAGGGAGAGGGCTGGCTCGGCGATCACCCGCTGCGCGATACGATTTCGCGGCGCTTTCTCAAGCATCAGAAGCGCTTGACCAGGGAGGCGCTGTCGAGGCTGACCGAGGAGGACGAGCCGGATCCCGACGATGCGGCGGTGGCGAGCGATGCCGCGGAGGCGGAGATCGAGAAACCGATCCGCTTGAACGACGTGCGGCTCGATACCGTCGTCGACGCGTTGGTGCGCTCCGGTGCGACGCGCGTGCTCGATCTCGGCTGCGGCGAAGGCAAGCTCTTGCAGCGGCTGGTGCGACAGCGCTCCTTCGCCGAGATCGTCGGTGTCGATGTGTCCTGCCGGGCGCTGGAGATCGCCGCCGAGCGGCTCGAGCGGCTGCCCGACCGCAAGCGGCGTCTCGTCACGCTCCTGCACGGTTCGCTGATGTACCGCGACCGCCGTCTCGAGGGTTTCGATGCGGCTGCTGTCGTCGAGGTGATCGAGCATCTGGATCCGCCGCGACTCCGTGCGTTCGAGCGCGTGCTGTTCGAGTTCCTGCGACCGGCGACGATCGTCGTGACGACTCCGAACATCGAGTTCAACGCGCGATTCGAGAACTTGCCGGCCGGCAAGCTGCGCCATCGAGACCATCGCTTCGAGTGGACGCGAGCCGAGATGCGCGCGTGGGGCGAGCGGCTGGCTGTGGAGCACGGCTACGAAGTGGAGTTCGCCGGCATCGGGGAGGTGGACGAGGAACTCGGCACGCCGACGCAGATGGGGGTATTCCGTGTCCGAGAATGAAGCGCCGCCGCCGTCGGCACAGCCCGGAGCGGAGAGCGAGGAGAGCGTCGAGAGAGTCATCGGGCTGCCCGAGTTCTCGCTGGTCGTTCTGGTCGGGCCGTCCGGATCGGGCAAGTCGACGTTTGCGCGTCGCCATTTTCTGCCGACGGAGGTGCTGTCGTCGGACGTATGCCGCGGCCTCGTCAGCGACGACGAGAACGACCAATCGGCGACGAAGGACGCCTTCGAGCTGCTCCACTTCATCGCGGCGAAACGGCTCGCGGCGCGGCGGCTGACAGTCATCGACGCGACGAACGTGCAGCGGGAAGCGCGCAAACCTCTGATCCGGTTGGCGCGCGAGTATCACTGTCTGCCGGTCGTCGTCGCGTTCCGGATCCCGGAGGGCGTGTGCCACGATCGCAACAAGGCCCGCGACGATCGCGACTTCGGCCCACGGGTCATTCGTCAACAATCCAGCGAGATGAAGCGCTCGCTGCGCGGCTTGAAGCGTGAGGGCTTTCGCCACGTCAACATCCTGCGTTCGCCGGAGGAGGTCGACGCGGTGCGCATCGAGCGTCGGCCGCTGTGGACAGACCGTCGCGGCGAGTTGGGGCCATTCGACATCATCGGCGACGTCCACGGCTGCGCCGATGAGTTGCGCTCGCTCCTCGAGGAGCTGGGGTGGGAGCTCACCGACGGCGAGGACGGCCGGGCGGTTCGCGCGCGCCATCCGCAGGGGCGGCGCGCGATCTTCGTCGGCGACCTCGTCGATCGCGGCCCGCAGACACCGGCCGTGCTGCGCCTCGCGATGAACATGGTCGAGGACGGCACGGCGTTTTGCGTCCCCGGCAATCACGACGTCAAGCTCGCGCGCAAGCTGCGCGGTCGCAACGTCCAGATCCGCCACGGCCTGGCTGAATCGCTCGAACAGTTGGAGGCGGAGAGCGACGCGTTTCGCGAGCAGGCAGCGTCGTTCCTCGACGGGCTGGTCAGTCATTTCGTGCTCGATGGCGGCAAGCTGGTCGTCGCGCATGCCGGCATGAAGGAGGAGCTTCAGGGGCGAGCCTCCGGCAAGGTGCGCGAGTTCGCGCTCTACGGCGAGACGACCGGCGAGACCGACGAGTTCGGCCTGCCGGAGCGCATCGACTGGGCCGCGGAGTATCGCGGCCGAGCGATGGTCGTGTACGGCCACACGCCCGTCGAGGAAGCGTGCTGGCTCAACAGGACGATCAACATCGACACGGGATGCGTGTTCGGAGGCAAGCTGACGGCGTTGCGCTATCCGGAGAAGGAGCTCGTCTCCGTGCCGTGCCGCCAGGTATGGGCCGAGCCGGCGAAGCCGTTGCGCCCGGTGACCGCCGACAGCCGCAGTCCGCAGCAGCAGCACGATGATCTCCTCGATCTCGACGACGTTCGCGGCAAGCGGCTTGTCGCGACGCGCTTGCATCACAATGTCACGGTCCGCGCCGAGAACGCGGCTGCGGCGCTGGAGGTGATGAGTCGCTTCGCGATCGATCCGCGCTGGCTCATCTACCTGCCGCCGACGATGTCGCCGAGCGGCACGTCGAGCCGCGACGGGTACCTCGAGCATCCGGACGAGTCGTTCGAGTACTTCGCCGGCGAACGAGTCGAGTCGGTCGTCTGCGAGGAGAAGCACATGGGGTCGCGCGTCGTCGTGATCGTGTGTCGCGACCACGAGGCCGTGCGTCGCCGCTTCGGAGTGGACGATGGACGCCTCGGCGTGTGCTTCACGCGGACCGGGAGGAGCTTCTTCGTCGACGACGCGCTGCAAGCGCAGCTCGTCGACATCGTTCGCGGTGCTCTCGCTGCGAGTGGCTTCTGGGATGACTTCGCGACCGACTGGGTGTGCCTCGACTGCGAGCTCATGCCATGGTCGGCCAAGGCGCAGAGCCTGATCACGCAGCAGTACGCAGCGGTCGGCGCCGCGTCGCGGGAGGCGCTCTCAAGCGTTCTGGACGCGCTCGATCGCGCTGCGGCCGGGAACGACGCGGCGCGCCCGTATCTCGACGATTACCGCGAGCGATCCGATCAGGCAGCGGGCTACCGGCGCGCGTATCGGGCCTACTGCTGGCCCGTCGAGTCGATTGCGGACCTGCGGCTCGCGCCGTTTCACGTCCTCGCGACGGAGGGCGGCGTGCATCACGACCGCGATCACGCGTGGCACATGGAGACGATCGCGGGCGTCTGCGCCGCGGCCGACGGCGTGCTGTGGTCGACGCCCTATCGCGTTGTCGAGCTCGGTGACGAGACCAGCCGTGCGGACGCGGTTCGCTGGTGGGAGGAGCTCACCGGTACCGGCGGCGAAGGCATGGTCGTCAAGCCGTCCGCATTCGTCAGTCGCGGTCGCCGCGGGCTCGTGCAGCCGGCGGTGAAGTGCCGCGGGCGCGAGTACCTGCGGATCATCTACGGACCGGAGTACACGCGCGATCGTCACCTGTCACGGCTGCGTTCCCGGCGGCTCGGGCGCAAGCGTTCGCTGGCGCTTCGCGAGTTCGCGCTCGGCATCGAGGCGCTCGAGCGGTTCGTCGCGGGGGAGCCGTTGCGGCGAGTTCACGAGTGCGTCTTCGGCGTGCTCGCGCTCGAGAGCGAGCCGGTCGATCCGCGGCTGTAGACCAGCCCTTCTTCGACGGGCTGTTCGAGGTCAAGCCGACTCGCCGAGCTCGGCCTCGATCGCGCGCAGGAGTCCCTGGTTCGTAAACGGTCTGAGGAGGAGCCCCGCGCCGAGCGCTTGAGCCGCGTGCGCCTGCTCGGACTCGGGCAGGCTCGAGAGCACGATCGCCCGCTGCGCGGCGTCGATCGCGCGGACGCTGCGCAGCGTCTGCGTCCCGTCGGGCCGGCTGTCGAGACCATCGTTGAGGAGGACCAGGTCGAATGCGACGTTTTCGCACGCGCGAATCGCCTCGGCGCCGCTTCTCGCCGTGGACACCGACAAGCCGGAGGCCTCGAGCAGTCGCCGCAGGGTCCGACGCTCCGCGCGGTCGTCGTCCGCGACGAGGATCGTGCCCGACAGGTGCGACGGCGGCGCTGGCGGCTCGATCGGTGCGATCGTCTCGTCGCGCATCGTCGGCAGGCGGACGTGAAAGGTCGTCCCAGCGCCGGGCCGCGATTCCACCGTCACCGCGCCGCAGTGGTCCTCGACGACGGCGCGAACGACGCTGAGCCCGAGCCCCGCGCCGCGCATGGTGTCCGCGTCCTTGGTCGAGAAGAACGGTTCGAAGATGCGTTCGCGTACGGTGGGGGCGATTCCCGGGCCGGTGTCCGAGACCGTCACCTCGATCGCGTCGCTCGACCGCCCGGGCCGAAGCCTGCCGCCCGGCCTACCCGGGGCTTCGCGCGTCTCGATGGTCAGCTCGCCTTCAGCGCCCATGGCCTCGACCGCGTTCACGATGAGGTTCACGAGTACGCGCAGCAATTGAGCCCCGGCGCCCCGGGCCGGCGCCAAATCGTGCGCGAGGTCGAGCCGCACGGCGATGCCGCTCGGTATGCGCGCCGACGTCACGGCCCGCGGCACGAGCGCGTTCAGGTCGACCGGCTCCGGCGCCCAGCGACCGCGCAGACCGAACGCGAGGAGCTGCTGGTTCAACTGCGCGATGTTCAGAGCCGCCGCTTGCATCTCGTCGACCATCGCGATTTCGGGACTGCCGTCCGGAAGGGCCTCGCGGAGCAGGTCGGGATAGCTCGTCAGCGGCGTCAGCAGGTTGGTCAGATCGTGCGCGATCTGCGCCGTGACCTCTGCGGGTGTTTCGGTGCGCCGCGGCGTCGGAAGATCGATCCCCGTGTCGCTCGGTTGTCTCGGTTTCGTCATGCCCATGGTTCACCGCCTACCGATCATGACTGCGGCAGTCTGGCGTCTGTGCCCTGTCGAAAGCCCGAGGAAGGAGCACTGACCACCCTCGACCAGGTCGGCTGTCAACGCCCCTCAACCCGCACATCGTACCCGGAGAGCGAGCGCATTGGGAAGGGCGAAACGGCGGGCTCAGCGCACATCTTCTTCAACGGCCTGCTGAGCTGACAGCCCGTTGAAGAACGCAATCCGGCGCAGAAGCGGCCGTTTCGCCCGAGCTCTTCGTTGCCAGAACTCGACACCTAGGCGAGCCCCAGCCGCTCGGCGTCGGCTCGCAGCGCGTCGATGCACAGCTGGATGTGCTCGGTCGGGTCGACGCCGAGCTCCTCGATGCCGTGCGCGATGTCGTCGCGGTTGACCGCCGCGGCGAACGCCTTGACCTTGAGCTTCTTGCGGACCGATTTCGGCTTCAGGTCGGCGATGCCGTTCGGGCGCACCTTCACGCACGCGACGAGGAATCCGGCGAGTTCGTCGACCGCGTACAGGGTCTTGGCGAGGGGCGTCGTGCGCGGCGTGCCGGAGTACTCGGCGTGGCCGAGGATCGCCTCGAGGATGTCCTCGTCGACGCCGCGCTCGCGCAGGTGGGCGACGCCGACGAACGGGTGCTCCTCGCGCGTCGGGTGCCGTTCGTAGTCGAAATCGTGCAGGAGGCCGGTGACGATCCAGCGCTCCTTGTCGTCCGGAGCGGTCCGCTCCGCGTACGCCCCCATGCAAGCGGCGACCGCTTCCATGTGGATCCGCAGCGCTGGGCTCTCGGTCCACTCCTCCATCAGAGCTCGGGCTTCGTCGACATTCATCTCGATGCGGCCTCGAAGAACGGTGAGTATTTGAGAGCGCGTATTGTAGTCCGCAAGCGGCGGCTCGTGTACGAGGAGCTACTCGCGAAACGAGCCGCCATCGCGCTATACTCTACGCCACGCTACCGCGCGATCCGGTCTGGCAGCAATCGACCGTCGGAAGCTGGAGAGGACCGGTGCGACGAGAGGAGTCGAAGGGAAGCCGAGAGAAGAGCTACGACGAGGCCGTGCGGTGGGCGTCCGCGGGTCGGGGCTCGAAGAGGAGCCGAGGAGGAGAGTTTGAGGAGGAGCGTCGTGATGAGTAGCAGCGTCCTCGCAGCTTGGCTGCTGACGTCTTGTGTCGCGGTCAGTGGGGGAGGAGAGCCGGGGGACGCCGGCGTGTCCGGCGCGGCAGCCGGCGATACCGGGGGCGTCGCGACGACCGAGGCCCAGCCCGTCGACCAGGTCCTACGCGCCCCGCTCGAGACGCTCGGCCTGAGGCAGTTCCGCCCCGAGACCTGCTTTCCGGAGGATCCGATCGCCAGCGTGCACATCGGCGACGCGCACGAGCTGCGCACGGGTCTCGGGCGAACGCTTCTCGGCCGGATCATCGATCACCCGGCATGGGACGAGCTGCTGCGCGACCTCTTTGCCCCCGCGCTCGAACGCCTCGACGCCGCCAGCCTCGAGCGCACCGGTCGCCCGGCACACGAGCTCGCCGATCTCCTCGACGGCGAAATCGCGCTGACCGTGCCGCGGCTCGCACCGAACGGCGCGCCGGAGTGG
>CAYMRB010000047.1:0-20786 GCA_964392615.1 uncultured Planctomycetia bacterium
CCCCGACTCCGACCCCGACTCCGACCCCGATTCCGATTCCGATTCCGATTCCGATTCCGACTCCGACACCGACTCCGACTCCGACCGCAGCCCGTTATCGCCCCTGGCCGCTTATTCCCGGCCCGCGAGCCTTCCCTGTCCTTGCCGGCCCCGGCGTCGGATGCGACTCTTCCACGGGGCTTGTGGTTTCCGGGGGAGTCGAGCCAGTGCGGGAAGACGGATCTCAGGTCATGCACGCGAGTTCCAGAAGGATCGCGCCGCGGCTCACGCCGATCGCTGCGTGGACGTTGCTCGTGCTGACCGTCGGCTGCCAAGCGCGGCGCGACGGTGCGTTGCACGTGACACGTCCGGACCTTCTCGCGGTGTCATGGGAAAACCGCTTCGACGGCGCGGTCGGCCGCATCGAACACGCGGCCGGCATCCTGCGCGGCGCCGACGCGTCCGCGCCGGCCTCGTTACCGGCGGACTCCGTGCGACATTGCCTCGAGATCGCAGTCGATCTCCGGAAGACCGTCAATACCTACCGGAAGAGAGTCGACGAGCTCGAGACAGCATGGACGACCGGCTCGCCCGTCGAGCTGGACGACGACCTGGACGAGCTCGGGGCGTTGCGCGAGCGATTCCGCAACCGGTCGACCGAGCTTCCCGCGATCCGCGACGGACTCCAGACGCGCCTGGACGCCACGGCCGACGCGGCGTCGCAAGGGGCAATTCCATCCCCGCCCCCCGAGCCCGCGGTGCCGTCCGACGAGGCGAAGTCGTCCGCCTCCTCTGCCGTGGTCCAGGACGTCGCGGTCGCGGCACGCGAGCTCGTGGCGTCCGTCCAATTGCTCGAGAGCCTGACAGCGACCTTCGAGGAGTTCGTGTGGACCGTGCACGAGGCGCGCGCCAGGGCCGACGCGGAGGATCCCGGTGCCGTGGTCGTTCACGTCCGGGAGCTCGTCCGACTCGACGCGCCGGGCGCCGGACGCCATCTCGATCGCTACCACACGGCCTGGAAGCGATGGATGCGGCAGTCCATCCGTTCGAACGACGTCGCGACGGCCGCCGAGCTCTACGCGTTCGTCACCGCGTCACCGGCCGCGTGCCGTCCCGACTCGACGCAGGTCCTCGGCGAGCTGACCCGCGCCGTGATCAACGGCACCACTTCGAACGCCGATCTCGACCGCGTCGAGGGAGCGCTTCACGACGCTCAGCAGAGCTTCGACGGCGGCGGACCGCGACCTCCGAGCTGGCCCGAGGCGACTCGTCGACTCGAGGCCGCAGTGCTCGTATCCCGTGCGCGCAACGCGCCGAATCCGAATCGCGCCGCCTTCCTGGCGCGCGCCGCGATCGAGCTCGATCCGCGACTCGAAGATGTCGTGGGTCGCCTGCTGCTGGATGCGGCACGACGTGAGGGCGACCGCCTGATCGCCGCCAAGCGGTACGAGGATGCCGTACTCGCGTTCGCGCGCATCGTCCGCTCCGGACCTATCGAGGATCGCGAGTACACGGTATCACGATTCCGTTCGCGTGCGCTCGAACGCGCCATCGAGGACGGCGGCTCGGCCGTTCGGAATGGCACGCCCGAGGTGGCGATCGCCGCGTTGTCGCAAGCCGAACGTCTCGACAAGCGCGGCAACGCGCCCGTCGAGCGACTTCTTCGACGCGCGTGGCACGCACGTGTCGACGAGCTCGGGCGCAGCGATCCGCAGCGCGCGATCGAAGCCTGTGACAAGCTGCTCGCACGCTTTCCGGACGACCACCACGCGGTCGCGAAATGGGACCATTGTCAGCTACTCGCACTCGAGGCTCGACTTGGCCCCCCGGACTCCGCGGCGGCCCGACTCGGAGTGAGCCAGGTCCGGCGCGAGCTGGCCGAGACCGCGGCGCAGCTCCGCACGGGACGGGGCCTCGCTGCATGCGACGCGATTCTCGTGCGCCTGCAGGCCGTGTGGCGACGGCACGGCGACAGCAGCGAGCATCCGGACAAGACATCTCTCGATGCGAGCGAGGCCTTCGACGACACGGCGGCTTCGGGCGACGATCCGTGGCTCGATTTCGCGGGCGACCGAACGCTCGCCCCCGTCCCATCGGGATCGACATC
This sequence comes from uncultured Planctomycetia bacterium, assembly GCA_964392615.1. Lineage (GTDB taxonomy): Bacteria > Planctomycetota > UBA8108 > UBA8108 > UBA8108 > CAYMRB01. The sequence goes on from CAYMRB010000047.1 coordinate 2,087, forward strand.
GAGAGGCGGGAACGCAGGGCCGAGGCGCGGCGAGCGCTCTTCGGCAGCGACCGCCGCCGCCCGTCGCAGCCTCTCGGAACGCGTCGCCCGGAAGGGGACGGACGCGTCGAGTCGACCTGGCGAGACGTCGCCCGACCGCAGAACCGCGCCTTCCAGAGCGGGAACACGCCACGCCGCGTGGAGCGCCGGAGCGATCATGATCGCAATGCTGTCGCTCCTGGTCGTCGCGACGCGCAAACGCGGGCTGCTGCGCTGGCGCTGGTATGCGGTCGGCGCCCTGGCCGCGGGAATCACCATCGGCTTGTGGATCGGAGTCTTCACAGCGTGACGCACGAGACGCGGACGATCGAGCTACTCCTGTCCCCCACCGCCGCCGACGAGCTCGCGGCGGCGGTCGAGCGCGTCCTCGGCGCCCTGCGCACGCTCGCCACGGCGCCCGTGGATGAAAACGCGCTCGCTACGGACAGCGCAGGGCTGCCCGAACGACTCGAGGCATTCGCCGGTGATCTCGAGGAGCGCCTGAGGCTGTGTGACGAGCTCGGCGCGCAGTCGGAGAGCGAACCGGACGGAGTCGACGACCCGACGGAATTCGCGGCGGAGACGCATCGCCGCGTGGGGTTGGCCGTCGAGGTCGTCGAGAACCTCTACAAGCTCGCCGCCGCGCGTTCCGGCGTCGCGAAGATCGGCAGCGAGAGCTGTCGGCAAGGCGTGTCGAAGACGATCACACGAAGCGCGGTCGTCGTCGAGAAGCTCTATCAGACCAAGAACCGGCTCGAATCCGCGCTGTGCACGCTCGCGTCGAGGTGCCCGTCGATCGTCCCTGATCGCGGCAACGACACGGCGACGGACACCGCCACGCCAGCGTCCGATGCGGCCGACGGCATCGGTCTGTCGAGGATGGCACCTGGAGCCATGGCGGCAGACGAAGACGGCGTCGGCTCGTCGACGGCTGAGCCGGCAGCCCGATCCTCGGACGGCGATGGCATCGGCTTGTCGACGATGGCGCCAGAAGCCAGGTCGGCGGACAGCGACGGCGTCGGCCTGTCGAAGGTAGCTCCGGGGGCCTCGGCTCTGCACGCCAACGAATCGACGCGCGGTATGACGCTCTCGAAGGTGGCGCCGGGAGCCGGGGCGCCAGGCGACGCGGATGACGCGGACCACGCCGGTGACGCGGACCACGCCGCGCCTCCCGCGAACAGCGCGGCTGCCGAGACCGGGACCGCGACCGAGGCGGCAGCCGAGAATGTCGGAGCGACGATCGCCGCGTCCCTCGCGAGCGGCGAGTTCGGCATCAACGACTCGATCTTCCTGCGCTCGGTGACGCCGGGCAAACCGCCCCAGACCGGCTCGACGGAAGCCTCGAACCCGACGCCGAACGATGCGGAGCCCTCTTCTCCGGAAGCACCAGCGTCCGAGGTTGGTGAAGAGGAGACGCTGTCGGAGGAGGAAACGCAGGCGTTCTTGACGCTCCTGCGATCGCGCTCGCGGCGCGATCCGTTCACCGCGCCGAATGTCGCGACACAGGCGCGAGTCGTTCGCGTCGCCGCCGAGCACGTGACCCGCGTGCGGATTCGCGCGTTGTGGGCGGACCGCGGTATCGTCGACAGGCCCGAGGCCGCCGGTTCGCGCACCGAGGCACCGGATCTGTGGGACATCGGCGTCTCGCCTCCGCGCGGCTACGCGAACGCGGTCGTTCGCCGCCCCGTCGAAATCGAGGAACGAGCAAGCGGCACCGGCTCGTCGCGACGACCGCGGCGTCGCCGACACGCAAAGGGAACCTGCGAGACGCGCTTCATCGCGGCCAGCCTCGACGCCCACGATCGCGGCGACGCCCCGGCGGAGTGTGTCGACGCGCTCCTGGATGCGGAGGGGGGAGAGGTGACGCGCTCGACGTGGGACGCGATGGACGAGGACCTGCTGCGCCGATCGATCGATGCGGAGTGTCGACGCGACCTCGCCGGCGGTCTTCGCGCGGGATTCGTCGACGAGCAGCTCGGCCCGTTCCTCGCTCGACCGCCTTCTGCCGATGCGACACCACAACCCGGGAGAGAGCTGCGCCTCGTCCGCATGGAGGCCGAGATCGTTCGCGTGCCGGCCCTGCTCCTGCGCTGCGTCGCCGGCAGTCACCGGTTCCGCGTCTGGCTGTGCGGAGAAGACCGACGGCCGTACTGGGGTGAGGTGCCGCGACAGGTGACGCCGCGAGCATGCGCTCTGCTCGGCGCGGTCGTGGCCATCGCGGTGCCGGTCGGCTACTGCATCGCGCGTTGGCTCGGCGCGTAGCGATCAGAGCTTCACCCTGATCCCCCGGATCACCGAGCGGAATCGGGGCCGGGGTCGGCTACCACTTCCCTGCCGAACTGCTTGCCTCCGGCCCACGGCCGTGCGAGCATTCGATTCTCGCGACGCCCGCAACGACCGGAGCGTCCGGTGCAGTTCCGGCGATGTCGCGTCTCAGCTTCTTCACGAACGAGGAACCGATGAAGGCGATCACCGCACTCTGCGTGCTGCCTCTACTGCCCCCCGGCCGGCGCGCGCTGGACGATGGCGCCGCGCTCTTCCCGCCCGCCGCGGAGCTCGCGAAGCTCGAGCGGCAGCTCGGTCTGTGGGAGTCGTCGGGCACGACGTCCATGCCGGGCTCGGACGAGAAGCTCGAGTGGACCGCAAAGAGCTCGGCGCGGCGCGTCCTCAGCGGCCACTGGATCGAGGAAAGCCTGTGGGTCGAGTTCAAGGGCGCTCCGTTCCCGGCGTACGCCATGCTCTCGTACTACGGCTGGGACCGCGAGAACAAGCGCTACGTCGGCGTCGTGGCCAACAACGAGGGCGCCGTCGGTTCGTCCGAGATGCTGTTCCTCGAGGACGACCTTCTCGTCAGCGTCGACCACAGCGTCACTCGCGGCCATCCGATGCTGAGCCGCAACGTCACTCGGTTCTCCGGCGACTCGTTCGAGTTCAAGGTCGAGACGACGATCGACAACTCGCCCCTCATGACGATGGTCGCTGGCGAAGGCAAGAGAACCGCCGCGAAGGGCGAAGTGTCCCTCGAGAAGGCTCAGGCGATGGCTCCCGTGCCTGCGGACATGGCACGGCTCGCGCGCATGGCAGGAAGCTACAAGATCAAGGGCCGCGTCATCCCCATGCCCGGCGCGGAGCCGATGGAGATGTCAGCGAAGGAGACCGTACGGACGATCCTCGGCGGCGGCGTACTCCACTTCCACGTACACGGCGATGCGGTGGCCGGTAACCCCTATCGGTACGAGGGCATCGGCCTGGCGGGGTGGGACGCACACGCTCGTGCGTACAGGATGGTCTGGCTCGACAACATGGGCATGTTCAGCGATGCGAAATCGCGCTGGAGCGATGACCACACGCTGATCTCCACCGAGGCCGCGTTGGCCTACGGCCAGCCCGTTGTCAGCCGTACGGTCCTGCGCATACGTGACGACGGCTCTCTGAAGAGCTCGGCCAGCGACGTGCTCGGCGGTACCGCTGCAGCGGTGCGGGCCTTCGAAGCGACCTACGAGAAGGCCGGCAAGAAGGACAAGCCCGCGAAGAGGTTCTGATCCCAGCCCCCCCCTCGGCGGCCGGTCAATCGACGCACAGCTCGTCGACGCCGCCGAACAGGTGCTGCAGGATCGCGACGCCATCGGAGACGTCGAGCCGGCCGTCGCAGTTTCCATCGACGACGACGGCCGGCGCTTCCATCACCCCGCCGGTGAACAGATAGGCGAGAACCGTGACGGCATCGGACACGTCCAGCACGCCGTCGAGATTCGCGTCGCCACGCAGTGGATACACGTCGACGGTCAGCGTGACCGGCGCGCTCGCGAAGCCTTCCACGTCGCGGGCGACGACGCGGATCGTACGCGGTCCCGCGTCGCTCCAGACGTGTGCGACGGTCCGCGTGACCGCCGACGGCACGGGGCCGATCGCACTCGACGATGTGCCGTCGCCCCAGTCGATCGCGAAATCGACGGGGCGTCCCTCCGGATCGCGCGCAGTTACCGCGTAGGTCTGGCGCCGGCTCACCACGCCCGCTCGCGGTCCAGAGAGACGAACGCAAGCCGGCGGGTGATTCTCGGCGACTGTCGAGAGCCGTTCGACCTTGCCGCTCCAGCCGGTCACGTACACCGTATCGCCGTCGGCAGCCAGCGCGTAGGGGTGATGAAGCGTGACGATGTCCGGATCGCGCCAACCTTGCAGGAAGTGTGTGTAGTCGATGCCGCACTGGACTCCGGGGTACCACGCGCTGGAGACGCCCTCGTACGTCAGACCGCCGGCGTCGCGCGAGAGATCGACGCGCCAGACGCCCTCCGGCGCCTTGACGCAGTACAGCGTGCGATGGTCTCCGAACGCGACGTCCTTGAAACTCGCCGACCAACCGTCGCCCCACCAGGGTCGATACACCGTCGTAGGCACGTGGACGCGGCGCCACGCCGCGGCGTCGGTCAGCACGTTGAGATCGTCGACCCAGTCCACGTCGAACAGCGCGACGCCGAGGCTCGTCGCTGCTGCGACGATGCCGGCGGGGTGCACCTCGAGGTGGTGAACCGTCCGAGACCGCGAGCAAGCGAGCGCCGTCTCGCGACGAACGACCATGGTGCGATTCGGCTGGTCGCGATCCGGAATGCCGTCAGGAAAGGACACGCGGAACACGTGCAGCGTCGGTTCGGCGACGAAAAGTCCGGGCCGACTGCCGATGACGATGCGCAGATCGTCTCCGACGCGGTGATAGCCCATGCAAAGCGCCGCGTTGGTGCTGCTGAAGTGATCGGCGGCGAACCCGACCGCTTGACACTGGCGATGCGCGGCGATGCGCGGCGCGTCCGGATCGACGACGAACGCGCGAAACCCGTCGGTTCCCGTCGTCATGAAGACGAGATCCTCCTCGGGCCAGATCACGTCGACGCCGGTGCTGTACAGATCGGGCGGATCGATCGCGTCGGAGACCGCGAGCAGCTCGATCGCGCTGTCGGTCTCCCGGTAGAGGATTCCGTAGATCAGGTTGCCCCACGCCATCGCCTTGTCGTGCCCCAGCGCCGCGATCAGCGTGCCGCGCGCGCCGTCGTCACGAGTCGCGAGACCGCTGATCGGGTGCGGCTGCGGATCGCTCTCATCCCAGTGCCACTCCGTACGCCGCCAGCCCGATGCGTCGGCGAGGCGACCGCGATCCGCACTCCAAGGGCCCGCTCCGCGACCGGCGATGTAGACGCGGTCTCCACTCAGCTGAATGTCCTCCGTCATCGCGGCGCCGATGACCTGGCGATCCGCCGCGTGCTGGATGGAGGCCCCGAGAAGGCGGCGGAAGTCGTACGTCAGGAAGCCGCCCCACTCGTCGGCGACGACGATCTTCCCAACGCCCGATCTCGTCGTCCATCCGGAGACATCGAACGCCCAGTCGATCGAGCTCGCCGTCGCCAGCGGCTCCGAGCCGCTCCGAAACGTGTCCAGCAGGAACACGTCGGGCCGCGCACCGGACCACGCTGACCCGACTGTCGTCGCGTCGTCGATAATCCGCACGCGCGTCACCCTGCCGAGCCCGAACTGACCGTACACGGTCTGCTCGAGCTCGAGCGGTGAGTCCCCCTCGTGCAGGCGGTACGCGCGGAAGAGCTCGGTACCGGTGCCGACGATGCCGGTCCACAAGCGATCGCCCCGCGCGTCCATATCGAACGCGAGAACGCTGCCGGTTTCCTCGCGGTGCACGAGAACGGGGTCGCTGGGCTCGCACACGTCGATTTCGAGGATGTAGCGGTCGGCGCCGAACAACGTCTCGTAGCCGGAGACGTACACCTTCGGATGACGCGGATCGACAGCGACAGCGTGCTGGCGCTCCGTGGCCAAGGCAGGCCGAGAGAACGCGCCGAGACGAACGAGCTCCTCGTCCTCGAACGCGTAGAGGGGAACGCTCAGGGTGTCGCTGTCGGCATCGACGCGCGGCAGGTACTCGCAGAGCGCGACGAGCACACCAGCGTCGGGCGCGTCGGTTCGCGCGCGCACGTCGACGGCGAGACACGCGCCATCGAATACCGCCGCGACCGGCTGAGGAGCACCGCCCGCACGAAGGTCCACACAGCGGTAGACACTCAGGCCGTGATCGCCGGCGCAGAACAGATAGTCGTCGTGCAAACGGATGTCCCCCACTCGCTGCGGCAGATAGGTTCGGCTCAGGAACTCGTACGGGCCGTGATCGGTGATGCGATACGCGACGAGCGTCTCGAACCCGAGCACGCCGTAGAGGGTGACTCCGTCCGTCTCGACGAGGAACGCCGCGCCGAGCAAGCCGGTGTCGAGGAGCTCGAACCCGTGCGGTCGCATCTGACCCGCAGCGAGATCGCGATCGACCTTTAGCTCGACGGGCCACGATCGAACGCCGTCCGCGTCGCGCACGACGAGCGGCCCCGACACGCCCGCCTCGGGCACGCGCAATGCTACGCTGCTCGAGGACCACGCGATCGGCTCGATGCGCAGGCCCGACAGGACGATGCGGCCCGGATCTCGACCGAAGCCGGTGCCGACGACCGTCACCCGGTCGCCGACTCCTGCTGCGGAACGCGACAGCGCCTCGATGCGGGGCGAGTCGGCGCAGGTTGTTGCCGGGGTCGCGAGGATCACCGACACGAGGCAGGACACGGAGGAAGCGAAGCGTTGCATCATCGGCACCTCGTCTCTCGGTTCCGTAGGAGCTGACCTCTTCACGCTGCGATGGCGCGATCCATCACTCCACACGATGGGCGCGACGTCTCGTCGCAAGTCGTCTGGAGATGTCGCGAGTTGCTCGTCGAGTGAGGAAGCGGAGACGGGGAGCAGCCTACCCGCCGTCTTCCCTACCGGCTCGCGTCGTGCGACACTGTCGCGAACCCCCGGTTCTCTGCGGCGACGCTGGAACCGCGCCGGCTGGCAACGAAAGTCGAGAGACGATGCGACGATTAGACGCTGCGATCCTTCTGGTCTTCTTGACGACCATCACCGCTTCGACGCCCGCTCAGGACGGCGCGCGGCCTGGAGCTGACGACGCGCTCGATCGCCTCGAGAAGGCGATCCGCGAGGACCCCGGCCTTTCCCCCGCGACCAAGGCAGCCTTCGAGGCGTATCTCGCCGCGCAGCGTGCCGCGGCCGACGGCGCGACCGACACGTCGCTCGACAAGAAGCAGGTCGAGAAGATCGTCGAGGACTACCTGGCCGCGAACCCGCCGCTGGGGACCGAGGCTTCCGCGTGGGAAGCGATCTTCGAACGCATCTCGTTCTACGGCGACCTGCGTCTGCGCCACGAGTCGAGCTTCGATCTCGACAGTCAACCGGATCGCCACCGCGAGCGCTTTCGCCTGCGACTCGGAGCCAACTACCAACTTCTCGAAGAGCTGCTCGTCGGCGCGCGAGTCACCACAGGCAACGCCGACGATCCGAACTCGCCACACGTCACGCTCGGCACCGTGTTCGACAGCTACTTCATCAGCATCGATCGCGCATTCGTCACGTATCAGCCGAGCTGGCTCGAAGGCGCGTTCGTCACGGCCGGCAAGTTCAGCCACCCGTTCCGCTCCAATCCCGTCTACGGCGAGCTCGTCTGGGACGGCGACGTGCAGCCGGAGGGCATCGTCGCCGGTTACACGACGACGGACCTCGGCCCGCTGGATCGCGTCGACCTTCGCGCCGGCGAATATCTTCTCCTCGAGCAGGGCATGACCGAGGAAGCGGTGATGTCGGTCTTCCAGGTCGCGACCCGCGTCAGCCCGATCGAGAACCTCGTCGCGGACGGAGCGGTCGGCTTCTACTACTACTCCGACGTCACGCCGGACGGCTCCGCGATGCTGCTCGCCGACAACCAGGGCAACGCGACGGTCGATCGCGATGGCGACGGCAACGCCGACAACTTCCAATCCGACTTCAGCATCCTGAACCCGATCGTCTCGTTGACCTGGAACGGCCTCGCCGTCCCGGTGACGATCGCCGGCGAGTACCTTTGGAACCTCGACGCGAACGGCACCGAAGACCAAGGTTGGGCAGCGGGCGTCGCCGTCGGCAGCACCAAGGTCCAAGGCGATTGGCGCTGCTACTACCAGTATCAGGTCGTCGAGCAGGACGCGACGTTCGCCGCCTTCGCGCAGGACGACTTCCTGCTCGCCACGAACCACTGCAGCCACCTGTTCGGCATCCAGTATCAACTCTTCGATCAAGTCGGGCTGCGCGTGTGGGGATTGATCTCGAGCCGCGAGGGGACGACCCCGGGCATCGCGACCGCGGACAGCGACAAGGGACAGTGGCGCGTGCGGCTGGACCTGAATATCCGGTTCTGAGCCGACGATTTCGGCGCATGCCCGATCGCGTCCCCGACTCGGATCCCGACGCCGACTCGGACTCCGATCCCGACTCCGATCCCGACTCCGACTCCGACTCCGATCCCGACTCCGACTCCGAGGACCACCACCCCATGATCCGCTCCTCGCTTCACCTCGTTGTCGCCACGACACTCGCCCTTTGCTTCACCGCCGCCGAGCTCTCCGCTCACACCTTTCACGTCGCGCCGGACGGCGACGATCGCTGGTCCGGTCGGCTTGCGCGCCCGAATACCGCGCGCAGCGACGGTCCGCTCGCATCGCTCGACGGTGCGCGCGATGCGATTCGCCGTCTCAAGACGGCGGGCCCTCTGCGCGAGCCGGTCGATGTCGTCGTCGCGGACGGTGCGTATCGCCTGACTGCGACGTTCGTGCTGACGCCGGCGGACAGCGGCACGGAGAAGTGCCCGATCACCTATCGCGCGGCGGAGGGCGCCAAGCCGGTGTTCAGCGGCGGTCGCGCCATCGACGGTTTCCGCCGGGGCGACGACGGCGTCTGGCACGCGCGCATCCCCGAGGCAGCCGCGGGCGAGCTGACGTTCGAGCAGCTCTTCGTCAACGGTCGCCGCGCGACGCGCGCTCGCACGCCGAACGAGTTCTGGCACGTGATGACCGATATCCGCGAGGAGGTGATCGAGAAAGGCGGCAGTCGACCGAAACGCGCGCGGCAGACCGTGACGATGGAGGCCGACGCGATCGCGCCGCTTCTCGAGCTCAGTGCCGCGGAGCTCGCCGCCACGCAGATCCAGGTCTACCACAAGTGGGACAACACGCGGCGGTTCATCGAGTCCGTCGACGCACCGACTCGCACCTTGACGTCGGTCGGCAGCGGCATGAAGCCCTGGAACCGCTGGCGCAAGGGGACGCGCTTCCACCTCGAGAACTTCGCAGCCGCGCTCGACACGCCCGGCGAGTGGTTTCTCGACCGCTCGGGGACGCTGCGCTACTTGCCGCGGTCCGGCGAGGACATCGAGACGGCGCGCTTCGTCGTGCCGCTCGTCGAGCGGTTCATCGTCGTCGAGGGACGCCCGGAGAAGGGCGAGCTCGTCGAGCACGTGACGCTGCGCGGGCTCGCGTTTCGCCACGCGCGCTATCTGACGCCGCCCGGCGGCTTCGAAGCGAGCCAGGCCGCGTCGCCGATCGATGCGGTCGTCATGCTGGACGGCGCGCGCGACGTGACGATCGACGGCTGCGAGATCGCGCACGTCGGACGCTATGCGATCTGGTTCCGCCGCGGCTGCCGCGACTGCCGGCTCGTCCGGTGCTTCGTCCACGACTTCGGCGCCGGCGGCGTCCGCATCGGCGAGACCGGCATCGCGAAGAACGAGGCCGAGCGCACCGGCGACATCACGGTCGACAACTGCATCATTCGATCGGGCGGCTACATCTTCCCCTGCGCGGTCGGCGTGTGGATCGGCCAGAGCGGCGACAACCGCGTCACGCACTGCGACATCGCCGACCTCTACTACACCGGCGTGTCGGTCGGCTGGCGCTGGGGCTACGCCGACAGCGTCGCGAAGCGCAACACGATCGAGTTCAACCGCATCCACCACCTCGGCCAGGGCGTCCTCAGCGACATGGGCGGCGTGTACACGCTCGGCCCGTCGCAAGGAACGAGCGTCAGCCACAACGTCATCCACGACGTCTACGCGTACTCCTACGGCGGCTGGGGCCTGTACACGGACGAGGGATCGACCGGCATCCGCATGGAGAACAACCTCGTCTGGAACGTCAAGACAGGCGGCTTCCACCAGCACTACGGCCGCGAGAACTTGATCCGCAACAACATCCTCGCGTTCAGCAAGCTGCACCAGGTGCAGGCGACGCGCGTCGAAGATCACCTGTCGTTCACGTTCGAGAACAACATCGTCTACTGGAGCGAGGGCCCGCTCCTCTCGGGTCGCTGGAAGGACCTCCGCGTCGAGATGCGGAACAACTGCTATTGGCATGTCTCGGGCGAGCCGCCGACGTTCGTCGGCATGAGCTTCGACCAATGGCGCGATCTCGGCCGCGACAAGGGTTCGATCATCGCCGATCCCGGCTTTGTCGGTGCCGCGAAGCTCGACTTCCGCCTGCGAGCCGAATCGCCGGCCCTGAAGGTCGGCTTCAAGCCGTTCGACGCGTCAAAGGCCGGCGTGTACGGCGACGCCGATTGGATCCGCACAGCGACCGATGTCGAGTTTCCGCCACTCGAGATCCCGCCTCCGCCGCCGCCGGTGACGATTCGCACGGGCTTCGAGTACGAGCGCCCGAATGCGGCGCCGTCCGGCGCGGAGGCGCAGGTCGAGGGCAAGGGCGACCGCATCGCGGTCACCGACAAGGCAGCCGCCACCGGCGAACAGAGCCTGATGCTCGTCGACGCGCCGGGGCTGCGCGCGCCGTACAATCCGCACTGCGTGTACCGGCCGAACCACCGCGAGGGGACGACGCGCGTCGCGTTCTCCCTGCGGGTCGAGGAGGGCGTCGATCTGCGCGTCGAGTGGCGGGATTGGAAGAGCGGACCGTATCATACCGGCCCGATGCTCGACGTGCGGGGCGGCAAGCTGCTCGCGGACGGCAAAGCGCTCGTCGCGATCCCCGTCGGCGCGTGGATCCGCGTCGAGATGGTCGGCGCGCTCGGCGAGCAGGCGGGCAAGTGGAGCCTTCGCGTGACGCTTCCCGACGTCGGCACCCTCGAGTATCGCGACTTCGCGAACGTCAGTGCGAAGTTCTCTGCACTGAACTGGCTCGGCTTCGTCAGCAACGCGCGGAAGAAGACCGTGCTGTACGTCGACGACCTCGAGGTCGTCAACTCACCGGCGCAGGGTGCCGACGTCGGCCATCAAACCGTCGTCGTGCCCGATGGCGCGACGCCCGAAGAGTGCGTCGCGGCAGCGTCCGCCTGTCGGCCGCATCCGCGGCAGGTCGCGTATCAGGATCTGGAGTTCACGTGCTTCATCCACTTCGGACCGAACACGTTCACCGCGGTCGAGTGGGGATCCGGCAAGGAGGACCCGACCGTCTTCCAGCCGACGGACCTCGACACCGACCAATGGTGTCGCACGGCGAAGGCGGCGGGCATGAAGCTGATGCTGCTCACGGCGAAGCATCACGACGGATTCTGTCTGTGGCAGACGCGGTACAACGACAAGTTCTCGGTCAAGGCGACGCCGTGGCGCGACGGCAAGGGCGACGTCGTCCGCGAGCTTTCCGAGTCGGCGCGCAAGCACGGGTTGAAGCTCGGCATCTACCTCTCGCCGGCCGATCTGTTTCAGATCGAGCACCCGGAGGGCCTGTATGGCAACGGCTCCAAGTACTCGACGCGAACGATTCCTCGCGCCGTAGAGGGGCGACCGTTCGCCAACGAGACACGCTTCCGCTACGAGGTCGACGACTACAACGAGTACTTCCTGAACCAACTCTACGAGCTCTTGACCGAGTACGGCCCCGTCGACGAGGTCTGGTTCGACGGCGCGCACCCGAAGCGCAAGGGTGGCCAACGCTACACGTATACGCTGTGGTATGAGCTCATCCACGCGCTGCAGCCGAATGCGGTGATCTTCGGCAAGGGCCCCGACGTGCGCTGGATCGGCAACGAAGCCGGCCGCGTGCGGCCCGCCGAATGGAACCCCCAGCCGCTCGCCGGCGTGCCGCCGGATTGGCACTGGCCCGACCTCACCGCGCGCGACCTCGGCGCGCGAAAGACACTCGCCGGCGCGAAGGCGATCCACTGGTATCCGGCCGAGCAGAACACGTCGATTCGTGCCGGATGGTTCTTCCGCGACGAACGCCAGCGGGTGCGCACGCCGGACAACGTGTTCGACCTGTGGGAGCTCGGCGTCGGCGGCAACGCGGTGTTTCTGCTCAATATCCCACCGACCCGAAAGGGCTGGTTCGGCGCGCGTGACGTCGCATGCCTCGAAGAGGTGGGGCGACGTATTCGGGCGACGTACGATCGCGACCTGCTCGCCGGCTCGACCGGCCCGGCGGCGCTCCTCGACGGCGATAAGCGCTCGGCGTGGGTCGCGCCAGGGCCGACCGCGGAGGTCGAGATCCGCCTGCCGGAAGCGCGAACGATCAACCGCTTCTCGCTCGCTGAGGCGCAGGCATCGCACGGCCAGCAGATCGAGAAGCACGCGCTCGACGCGATGGTCGACGGCGAATGGAAGACCGTCGCCGAGGCGCTGGCCGTCGGGAATCGCCGCATCCTGCGCTTCGACGCCGTCCGCACGGATCGCTTCCGCGTCCGCATCGTCGAGAGCCGCGCGACGCCGGCGTTGAGCGGCGTGTCCGCGCACCTATACGAACCGCCCCCACCGGCGGTCCGCGTGAAGCGCAACCGCCACGGCCGCGTCGTGCTCGACGCGGGGCGCGACGCGACGGCGATTCGCTACACGATCGATGGTGACGAGCCATCGGCGAAGTCACCGCTCTTCAGCGCACCGCTCGATCTTCCGGACGGCGGACTGATCCAGGCCCGCGCGTACGTCGACAATCGCGGCGGTGCGGTCACGCGCATCCGGCTCGGCATCTCGAAACACGGCTGGAAGGCGACGGCGAGCAGCGAGCAGGACAAACGATGGGACGCGTCGAAGGCGATCGACGGCAACCCGTCGACGTTCTGGCACTCGCGCTGGGACGAGGGCCACCCACGGCATCCCCACACGCTGACGATCGACCTCGGTCGCGCCGTCGCGGTCGGGGGCTTCGGCTACCTGCCGCGTCAGGACCGACGCGTGCCCGACGGCATGGTCGCGCGCTACCGCATCGAAGGAAGCGCCGACGGCAGCGATTGGAAGACGCTCCACGCGGGCGCGCTCGGCAACCTGCTCAACGACCCGAGCCTGCGCGCCGTGGCTTTCGACAACGCGGCCAACGTGCGGCACCTGCGGTTCGTCTCGCTCGAGGGCGTCGACGGCAAGCCGTACGCGGGTGCGGCGGAGATCGAGGTGTACGCGACGCGGAAGTGAGATCCGGCCGAACAGGGCGAGACGTGGTGACGCTCAACGAGATTCTGGAGGCGATTCCCATCGACGAGGGCTTTCCGCGCCCCGACTGGAGCGCGGTCGAGCGCTGGCTCCAGACGCACTGTGCGGAGGAAGACCGCGAACCGCGGCGGCTGGAATTCGTCCGCGAATGGATCGTGCTCCTCAAGAACGCCGCGGGAGATGGCTACGAAGTCTTCGAGAGCGAGAGTTTCTTGCTCCTGACGCCAATCGGCGCGAAGCGGGCGGGGAACCTCGTCCGCGTCGCCGATCGCGCGCTGCAGTCGATGCGCGATGCGATCCCCGGTGTCGACGACGCGATCGGAGCGGGCAAGTTCGCGTGCCTGTCCTTCGGCGACGTCGACACGTACTACGCGTACGTCTCGCACTTCTATCCCGACGAGGGCGAGTTCGGCGCGTCCGGCGGCTGCTACCTGAGCGAGGGCCTGCCGCACTTCGTGCTCAATTGCGGCGAGCAGGCGACGCTCGAGTACGTGATGGTTCACGAGCTCACCCATGCGTGCCTCGGCTCGTACGTGCTGCCGCTCTGGCTCGAGGAGGGCGTGACGCAGGCGGTGGAGGACGAGGTCCTCGGCTCGTGGTTCGCGATGGATCGAGAGAGCCTCGACAAGCATCGAGCGTACTGGACAGAGAACGGTCTGCGCTGCTTCTGGTGGGGCCGCAGCTTCGGCGAAGCGGGTGACGGTCAAGGGCTCAGCTACGCCCTGTCTCGCGTGTTCACGAGAAATCTCCTCACGGATAGCCGCGAGAAGTTCCTCCGCCTGCTCGACGACGCCGACCCGCTCGACTGCGGCGACGGCGCGGTGCGGTCGCTCTACCGGCATGGCATCGAGGAGCTCGCGGCGCGCTTCCTCGGCGCGGGCGATTGGGGCTGGTCTCCCATCGGGCCGGAGGACTTCGCGACTCGAGCCGGCCATCACGACCATCGCGGCGACTACGCGGCAGCCCGCGCCGACTACGAGGCCGCCGTCGATCGCGGTGCGGACGATCCGATCCACCTTGCCGCGTTCGCCTGGCTTCTGTCGACCTGTCCTGTCGACGACGTCCGCGACGGCGAGCTCGCGGTCACGCTCGCGACACGAGCACGCGAGCGCGCCGACGATCCGTCGCCGGAACTCCTGAACGCGCTCGCCGCGGCGCACGCCGAGCGGGGCGACTTCGACAGCGCCATCGAATGCGCGCGGCACGCGATCGAGCGGCTCGAGGCCTCGGGCGGCTCCGGAGGCGGCAACGAAACAGAGCTCCTGGATCGCGTCCAGGCCCGGAAGCCGTACCGGGACACGCACCCGCGGCTGCAGATCCACCGCTGACTTGACAGGTATAGCCCTTCTGATATCACAGGTCGTCAGGTCGAGACCGTCATGCCCGCCGAGTCCACCCGCAAGCCCAAGCACCTCGAGGTCCGCGAGCACTTCCGCGACGCGATCCTGCGGGCATCGAGAATCCCGACCTGCCCGCCCGCACCGTCCTCCTCGACGCGCAGCTGATCGTGCGCGAGTCAGCACGGCGCGCTGTCGGCGCAGAAGTCCAGAGCGACGGCGAGTGAGGTGAAGGGCGAAAAAACCGCTGCACAGGAGATGTAAATGAACCAGAAACACACACCGGGCAGCTCGCGCAGTTACATGCTGACGTGTGCCGTCACTGCGGCGTTGGCCGGGTTCCTGTTCGGCTTCGACACGATCGTGATTTCCGGGGCCGAGGAGAGGATCCAATCCGTCTGGATGCTCGACGGCTTCATGCACGGTCTCTGCATGAGCGCGGCCCTGTGGGGAATGGTCCTCGGGTCCATACTCGGCGGTTGGCCGACGGAGAGGTTTGGCCGGCGAAGCACACTGCTCTGGATCGGCGTCTTGTATTTCGTCTCCGCGGTGGGCTCCGGTCTGGCCCCCGACACGTACACGTTCATGCTCGCCCGCTTCATCGGCGGGCTCGGCGTCGGTGTCGCCACGGTCTGTTCGCCTCTCTATATCTCAGAGATTTCACCGCCCAGGCTGCGCGGCCGCCTAGCGGGCATGTTCCAGTTCAACATCGTCTTCGGCATTCTCATCGCCTTCGTCTCCAACGCGTTGATCGGCAGATACGTCGACAAGGAAGTCGCCTGGCGATGGATGCTGGGCGTCGAAGCGTTCCCGGCGCTCTTGTACACGATTCTGTGTTGCCGCATTCCGGAAAGCCCACGCTGGCTGGTCGTGCACGGCGGCGACCGGAAAGCTGGCGCAGAGGTCTTCCGCAACGTCAACCCGCAAATGTCGGAGTCGGAAGTCGAGGAGCTGGTGGATACGGTCGAGGCTAGCGTCGGCGACAAGAAGACGGCCGCCAAGTTCTGGACCATGCGGCTCAGGATTCCCATCCTCCTGGCCATTCTGGTTGCGACGTTCAATCAACTATCGGGCATCAACGCCATCCTCTACTTCGCGCCGCGGCTGCTAGGACTGGCGGGTGTCGACAACACCCTGTTTGCGTCGATCAGTATCGGCGTGACAAACCTGGTGTTCACGTTCGTCGGTCTGTGGCTCATCGACAAGCTGGGACGTCGTACGCTACTGCTCGTCGGCTCGCTGGGCTACATCGCCGCGCTGGCCGTCTGCGCTGTTTCGTTCCTGTCCTACCCCGCCTTCACTGTCGTATCGAGCGCAATCGTTGTCGAGAAGAGCGCAGAGAAAGTGCTCATACTCGATGAACCCGAGACCGTCCTGGCAGATGCTCTGAAGGAAGAGATCCGGGCAGAGTACGACGCGGCCAAGAAGTCGCTTGTAGCGTCAGCGGCACTCGAGGACTACACGGGCAAGACGGTTGACATCTCGGAAGACGCAGACCCGAAAGCAGTCGGCGAGATCGGCACGAAGGCCAAGGAGGAGGCCGCCGCGATTCTGGGTGCGATGAAGTGGGTCGTACTTCTGTCCATCATGGCCTTCATCGCTGCACACGCGATTGGCCAGGGGGCCGTGATCTGGGTGTTCATCAGCGAGATCTTCCCGAACCGCAACCGGGCGGCCGGACAAGCCTTGGGAAGCGCTACACATTGGTTGTTTGCCGCGTCGATAACGCTTGTGTTTCCCATCGCGATCGGCGCGCTGGATGCGGGAATCATCTTCGCCTTCTTCTGCGTCATGATGTGCCTGCAACTGGTCTGGGTGATCTTCATGGTGCCGGAAACGAAGGGCGTGCCGTTGGAGGAAATGCAGAAGCGGCTCAACGTCGAGTAGAAAAACCGATGCGTACTTCACTGACAGCAACGACCGCGCTGGCACTGTGCGGCGCGGTGGCCATCCCCCTGTCCTGTGCGATCTCCCGTGTGAGCCAGGACGTCGTTATCGACGACTTCGAGCGCGAGGCGTACGGCGACTGGGAAGTCGTCGGCGAGGCGTTCGGCGACGGGCCTGCACGCGGTGCGCTGCCGAAGCAGATGCCCGTGTCCGACTACATCGGCCAACGACTCATCAATTCGTTCACCGGCGGCGACGCGGCCACCGGAACGATGACGTCGCCCGAGTTCGTGCTGTCGCGCCGCTACGTGACGTTCCTGATCGGCGGCGGCGCCCACGCGAGGAAGACCTGCGTCGACCTCCTCGTCGACGGCGAGGTCGTGCGCACGGCGACCGGCTCCGAGTCCGAGTCCCTCGAGTGGCACTCGTGGGATGTCGGCGACCTCGCTGGCCAGGCGGCGCGGCTGCGCGTCGTCGACGCCGAATCGGGCGGCTGGGGACACATCTGCGTCGACCAGATCCAGCTCTCCGACTCGGAGCGCCGCGGCACGGGAATCGAAATCGCGGCCTACCGAGGCTCGCCGCGCTATTACCGTGAACCATATCGGCCGCAGTTCCACTTCACGCCCGAGATCCACTGGATGAACGACCCGAACGGTCTGGTGTATTTCGGGGGTGAGTACCACCTCTTCTACCAGCACAACCCGTTCGGCAACCGCTGGGGGCACATGAGCTGGGGACACGCGGTCAGCCCGGACCTCGTCCACTGGCAGCACCTGCCGCTCGCGCTGGCGGAAGAAGACGGCGTGATGATCTTCTCGGGCTGCGCCGTCGTCGACCGCGAGAACACGAGCGGCTTCGGAACGACTGACGATCCGCCGCTCGTGGCGATCTACACCGGCCACCGCAGCGACAACCAATCGCAGCACATCGCGTACAGCACCGATCGCGGCCGCACGTGGACGAAGTACGCGCGCAACCCGGTGATCGACGTCGGCGAACGCGACTTCCGCGATCCGAAAGTCTTCTGGCACGAGCCGACCGAGCGCTGGGTGATGGTCGTCTCGCTCGCTGCGAAGAAGGTGCTGCAGTTCTGGGGCTCTTCCGATCTGAAATCGTGGAAACACCTCAGCGACTTCGGCCCCGCGGGCGCTCCTGACAAGCCGAACTGGGAATGCCCCGATCTCTTCGAGCTGCCGATCGAGGGCGGCCTCGGGGACACGTTCTGGGTGCTCGAGGTCGACATGGGTAGCGGGTCCGTCGCGGGAGGTTCCGGCGGCGAGTATTTCGTCGGCATGTTCGACGGTACACGCTTCGTCAACGACGGCCCTCCGGAGCGCGTCGCGTGGGTCGACTACGGCCGCGATTTCTACGCCCCTGTGTCGTTCTCGGATATCCCGGCGGCGGACGGACGACGCATCTGGATCGGTTGGCTGAACAACTGGCAGACAAGCCTGCTGCCGACCCACCCATGGCGCAGCGCCCAGTCGATTCCTCGCGTGCTGTCGTTGCGCGAGGTCGACGGCGAGTTGCGACTGATCCAACGTCCGGTTCGCGAGCTCGAGAAGCTCCGCGTCGAACGCCGCCGCCTCGCTGGCGTCGACGTGCGCGGCAACGACAAGACCCTCGCCGCCGCGGGCATCGAAGGCGCGCAGCTCGAGATTCGCGCCGTGCTCGAACCCGGCAACGCGAAGGAATGTGGCCTCAAGGTGCGGCAGGGCGACGACGAGGAGACCGTGATCGGATACGACGTCGCCAAGGGAACGGTCTTCGTCGACCGCACGCGTTCCGGCGATGTCGACTTCGACGCGCGCTTCGCCGGGCGGCACGAGGGCCCGCTATCGCTGACCGACGGGCGCGTCGAGCTCGTCATCTACGTCGACACCTCGAGCGTCGAGGTCTTCGCCGGAGACGGGGCCGTCGTCATCACCGATCGCATCTTCCCCTCGGAGGACAGCACGGGTCTCGCGCTTTACTCGCGCGGTGGAACGGCGCGAGCGGTGACGATCGACGTGTGGGAGCTGAAGTCGGCCTGGTAGGCTCTTCTCTTTCGTCCGCCTAACGGACTGCTAACGACACATCAGGAACAGCGCGCAATCCAACCCGTCGTCCGGCCGAAAGCCCCCCCCCCCCCCCCCCCCCCGCGCAGGCGCCCCCCCCCCCCACCAAAGCGAAC
>CAYMRB010000047.1:20796-34457 GCA_964392615.1 uncultured Planctomycetia bacterium
CGCCGCACGCCGCGAACGGCGGCTCTGGCGCCGCCCCGCCGATGAAGAGGTACGTGAGCCCGACGACCGCGTCCGTCAGCTCGAGCGTGCCGTTGTCGTCGAGGTCCGCGCTCTTCTCGCACGTCGGCCTGCGACCTCCCGCGAAGAGGTAGTTCAAGAGGAAGATCGGATCGCCGAGGTCGAACGTCTCGTCGGGGTTGATCCAGCCGCGCCGCATCGACACGATCTCCTCGAGGAACTCGTCCGCCCCGATGTCGACGCGCTCGCCGACGCGGCGCGGCTGCCCGTCGATGTCGACAGCCTCGACACCCGGCACGCGTGACGGATCGCCTGCGCCCACGCACGGCGAGTCCGCCGTGAGGTGGTAGTCGCCGTCGCCGCGGAAGAGCGGATCCGCGTTGAAGCTTTCATCGCCCCGCAGCATGCCGCTCCAGCGCTCGATCAGACACGAATCGAAGCGGCCGTTCCGGAGCTCAGACCACACCTGAGCCGTCTCGTCGGATCCACCCGCGTCGCGGTTGTTCCAGAAGAGCGAGCTCGTGACGACAGTGCCCGGCGAGAGATTGCAGAGGCCCCCACCATCCTCGGCGGCGACGTTGTCGACGAACGTGCAGTTGACGATCTGCGCGTCGCCACCACCACCGATGTACACCGCGCCGCCGTCGTGGATCGCGCCCGGCACCGTCTCGTTCTCGATGAATACGCAGTCGATGAGCAGCGGGCTGCTGTCGTGTATGCGAATCGCACCGCCGTACGCCGATCGGTTGTGGACGAACACGCAGTTGCGCACCTCGACATCGCTGTTCGCGCCGAGCATGTCGATCGCGCCGCCCTGGCTTCCGTTGTCCCCTCCGGTCACCGTGAAGCCCTCGAGCAACGTCGTCGACGGCAGCCCGACTGCACGCACGACGCGCAGGCTGTTCTCCTCGCGCCCGTCGAAGCCGGGGCCATCGTTGCCGTCGAGGTCACCGCTGAGGATCGTCTCGTACGCGCGGATCTGTCGCTCGTCCGGATCGTCGCCACGCACGCCGGCGTACCCGCCTCGCAACGCGACTCCCGCGACCAGCTGGAACGGCGTGTTCCAGTTCCCGCCGGGTGGCTGAGGCCGATAGACCCCCTGGGCGACGCGCACCTCCTGCACATCGTCGTACTCCGCTGCGAAGCGCAAGGCGTCCTGCAGGTCGGTGAAGGCGTCCTCCCAGGTACTGCCGCTCTCCTCACCGTCGGCGGCGCGATCGACGTAGATCAGGTCGTTTCGATCGTCGTCGATCTCGGTGACGACGACGCGCGCGGTAACGAATCCATCGGCGCGGATCTCGATGGTCGCCCGGCCGTCGGCGAAGTCCGCATCCTCCGCTGCTGCGACGACGACCCGCTGGAACCGGTCGTAGTTGGACTCGTCGAAGCGCAACGTCGCTCCGGAGACGATCTCCACGTCCCGGTCTCCGTCGAGGACAGCCGCCGTCACCTCCACGTCGCCGAGGGGCGCGAGAAGCGCGACGCCGAAGTTCGCGGACCGCCCTTCGCGCACGGTCAACTCGTTCGCATCGAGAACGAAGCGTTGGTCGCTGACCACGAACTCCCCGATGATCTCGAATTCCTCCTCGTCGCACCCCGGATGGCCGAGTAGCCGCGCGTGCACTCGGTAGAGGCCCGGCTCGAGGGCGCCGATCATCTGGTGCTGCTCCCACGGTGAGATGACGTCCAGGCAGATCGCGCCGGGAGGGTGTCCCCACGACACATCGAACAGGATGTCGTTCCCGTCGACAACCGCCATGGAAGACCGCGGCGTGCAGCTGTCCGGCCAGTCGCCGGAAAGCGTTAGCGCCACCCGGTCACTCGAAGTCGGAGCGGCCGGCGCCACGCGAGGGGCTTCCCTCGGCGGCCAGAACCAGCAGGCGTGCACAGTCGACGTCGAAAGAGCCACGAGCGAGCAGACGGCGAAGACGCGGGAGAGGGGCATCGTTCTCGCCTCCGAGGCCGAAGGAGTCAGGACTCGTTAACGCAACCATCCGTCGATGGTCGGGTGGAATCGGCCGACGTCAAGCGATTCCCGCGTCGTGTCCACCGGCGAGTCAGACGCCGCCTGCGGACGGCTACGCGGTGAAGATCCGCGTGAGCTCGTCCGGCAGCTCCGGCACCGCGCCATCCTGCGAGCACACCCAGGCCCCGACGCAAGCGGCGTGATCGACGACGCGATCCGGCGGGAGCCCCTTCAAGAGCCCCATCGTCATCGTCGCCGTGAAGGAATCGCCCGCGCCGACGGTATCGCGGACCTCCGCCGGGTGGCCGCCGTGATCGCAAAACTCGCCATCCGCCCACATCAGGGCGCCGTCGGCGCCGCGCGTCAGCGCCACGGCGCGCAGGTCGAAGCGCGCGGCGAACTGCTCGATGCGCTGCCGCTGGTCGCCGGTCACCTCGAGCATCGAAGCGACGACGTCGAGCTCGTCGTCCGCGAGCTTGAAGACGTTCGCGATGCGAAGCGACGCCTCGATGACTTCCTTCGAGTACGCGTCCTGCCGCAAGTTGACGTCGAAGACCTTCAACGCGTCATCCGGCACCGCTGCGAGCACCTCGCGCATCGACTGGCGCGAGACCGGACTGCGCTGCGCGAGCGAGCCAAAACACACCGCGTCGGCTCCGGCGACGTACTGGCGCGCGTCGGGCGTCGACGCGATGAAGTCCCAGGCGACGTCCGTGTGGATCACGTAGCTCGGTTTGCCGTGCGCGTCGAGCGTCACCGACACGGTGCCCGTCGCGTGATCCGCATCGCGCGTCAAGAGGCACGTCTCGACGTCGCGGGCCTGCAGCACGGCGAGAATCTCGTCGCCGAGCTCATCGGCACCGATCCGCGACAGGACCGCGGCCTCGGCGCCGAGCGCTCGGGCGTGCATCGCGAAGTTCGCCGGCGCTCCCCCGAGCACCCTCCCCTGCGGCAGGAGATCCCACAGAATCTCCCCGATCCCGACGACGCGCGGTCGCCGCGATCCGTCGTTCGTCGACATCACATCGCTCTCCTCACCTCACCGTCGCTTCGACTGCTGCCTTCGGACCCACTCGCGTACCGCCTCTGCCTGCTCGCGGCGCTTGGTTGCGGGGCCCGACGGAGAGAACGGCGGTGGCGCGTCGATCCAGAAGCCACCGAGCGTGCGGTAGGCGAGCTCTCGCGTCTTCGCTCCGTCGGAGTCGAGCTCCTCGAGCAGCACGGGAATCGCCTCTCGCACCTTCAGACGCAGGAGTGCCCACGCTGCCTTCTTCTTCAGCACGAGGCTGTCCATCGGGTCCTGGTAGTACCGCAGCGCGCGCTCGGCATCCTTCTTACGCGAGCTCGAATCCGACTTCTTGCCGCCCTCGACCGCCGCGGCGAGCCGCGTCCACCGCCCATGCCATTTCTCGTACAGCTTCGGGTCCTCGTACTCCACGCCGGTGATGTCCTCGAGCACGCCAGAGAGGACCTTCACGACCGACTTGCTCTTCACCGAGTTGCGAGCACGGAAGATCGGCGGTATGAGCTCGCCGCGCCACTCCTCCGGATACGCCTTGATGATGTCCTCGAACAGCCGCAACAGCTTCGACGACGGACGCTTCTGTAACACCTCGAGAACCGACGGATAGTGCAGGCTCGTGCCGAACTCCGGCACGTAGACCCAGGTGCGATCGCGCTTGTTGTTTGCGGACTTCCCGCTCAGGACGATCCGGCTGCCGGCGCCGCGCGTCAGGAGCGACGTAGCTCGCTTCAGGATCAGCAGGGCGAATGCCGTCGCGACGCGATCGTTTTCGCCGTGCTTGCCGGTGCCCTTCCAGCGGCCGTCCTTCTGCTGCGACTTGACGAGGTGGCTGGAGAGATCGGCGTACCATTCGTGCGATCCGAAGCTCTTGACGTCGCCGAGGTCCGCGACCTTCTCGAGGCTGTACATGCCGTAGAAGCTCTCTTGCGGATTCCAGCTGTTCATCACCCAGCCGTAGCCGTCGCGGATCGACTTGGTCAGCGCTTTGCCTTCGTCGCCCGGCAGACGACCGAGATTCTCGTTGGCGAGGATCAGCGATGACAGACCCGCGCAGGTCATGTTCCAGGTCGCGCCGCCCTTGTTCGTGTAGTCCCAGCCGCGGCAGAACACCTCGACGGTCTCGTCGCCGACGACCGGTTCCGGGCGAGGACGGACGACCGTGCGACCCCGACCGCCGGACTTGCCGCCGGATTTGCCACGGGACTTGCCATCCGACCTGCCGACGAGCTCGATCTCCTCGTCGCGCCGCCCGCGCTCTTCGGGCGGCAGGAGCTTGACGCGCTGATCGGTCTTCGGGCCTTTCTTCTGCTGACCGCCCACGAAGTGCTGGCGGATGCCCTCCCAGACCGAGCGCGGGATCGGCACACCGCGCTTTGCGCCGATGCCGAGCGCGAGCACCGCGAACTGCGTGTTCGAGTTATCGAAGTCCGGCTGCGCGAAGTAGCGCCACGATCCTTGTGTGTTCTGCGACTTCACGAGACTTCGGATCGCAGGCGTCAGGTACCGGCGGAACGTCCCACCGACGCTCCGGTTGTCGCGTCCCTTCGCGAGGGCGCGCCTCGGATTCGACAGCATGGCGTCGAACTCGAGTTGGCCGATCCCCGCGTCGAGCGCGAAGACGTAGCACGCAACCGAGTACGTGTGCGTGCTTCCTTTCAGACGCTTGTGAAGCGTCTTGTATGCGTCGTTGATCACCGGGTGGCGCAGGGGCACGCCGGCGACGACGAGCGCGTATGTCTCGAGAGCGAGCTGTCCGTACTTGTGGTGGCCGATCTGCGTGCGGTTCACCTCCTTGAGGAGGAAGTCGCTGCCGCGATCGATCGCGCGCGAGATCGCCTCGCGATCGGCGGCGCGGGCCGAATCCGGAGCCAGGGCGAACAGCAGAGCGGCGCAGGCGAGGAACGTGCCAGCGCGCTGGAGGGGCGTGCATCCCATCGGGCGTGGTCCTTTGGGTTCGGGTGCGTTGACGCTGTTCATGGTACGCCCGCCGTCGGCATCGGAGCAAGCAGCGGGTCGAGCGGGGGACTCCGACTCCGACTCCGACTCCGACAAGAATCCTCACGCCAAGTCGCCAAGTCGCCAAGGACTGGCTGTTGGGGCACGCGGGGCAGGCCTTGGCACGCTGCGCTCGCAGCGTACGTCAAAGAGGAAGAGCTGAAGAGCCCTTGCTCATCCTCACAGAGAGGCCATGAACGCGTGAAGATCGTGCGGAGAGGGCCACTCCTTGGCGCCTTGGCGCCTTGGCGTGAGAACTCTTCTCTTCGAGAGCACACGAGTCCTGAAGCTCTGCGACGGCCCGGAACGCAGGTGCGGCCTCGAACGGCTTGCTGCTCGCGCGTTTTGCAGCGTTGGGGTCCGACTCCGACTCAGCCCCCCCGTCGGATTGGAACTCAGAACTCCAGGACCCACGGCTCGGGAATGACGCCCTCGCCGCTGTCCCAGGCGCTGGACCAGATCAGACGCCGGCTCCTCGAATACCGCACCGCCGCGCCATCCCACGGATCGACCGGCAAGCTGTCTACGTACTCCGGAACGAGTGCGTCGAGCGCGTCGCGCGAGGCGGCGCATGTGGCAGACGACGCCGAACACCTGCCTTCCTCCGGCAGTGACCTTCACATGACGTACCTTCTCGGGTCGTCGGCGAACCGGCAGGGATCTTGACTCCCCTGTCCCCCACGTTCTCTTCTCCTGCTACCCTGAACGCTGGCGCGACGCCCGCCCCCGAACTCACGGCTCCGCGCCCACCGCAAGCACAGGAGGAGATCGATGAAGCAGACTTCCGCCGCGCGCCTCCACCGCCGGCAGATCCTTCGCATGGGCGCAGCCGCGGGCAGTGCCTTGGTGGCCCCGAATGTCGTGCGCGCTGCTGTCCTCGGTCGCGAGGGCGAGGTTGCGCCGAGCGAGCGCATCACGCTCGGGTTCATCGGCATCGGAATCATGGGCCAGGGTCACCTGCGCGTCTTTCTCGGCTATCCCGATGTGCGGGTGCTCGGCGTCTGCGATGTCGACACGTGGCGGCGCGAGAACGCCAAGAAGAACGTCGAGACGACGTACGCGGACGCGCAGGCGAGCGGCGAGTACGCCGGCTGCGGCGCGTACCGCGACTTCCGCGAGCTGCTCGCGCGTGACGACATCGACGCCGTCGTCGTCGTGACCGGCGACCGCTGGCACGTGCCGGTCGGCGTGCGTGCGGCGAAGGCCGGCAAGGACATCTATTGCGAAAAACCGATGTCGCTGACGATCCGCGAGGCGACGACGATGCGCGACGTGGCCTGGAGCCACGGCACGGTATTCCAGACCGGCCTGCAGCAGCGTTCGACTCCCGTCTTCCACACCGCGAGCAAGATCGTCCGCAGCGGCCGCCTCGGCAAGATCTCGCACGTCTACGTGTGCTTCCCCGGCACGAGCTCGGATGTGGACTTGCCGGCCGAACCGACGCCCGAAGGCCTCGATTGGGACATGTGGCTCGGCCCGGCACCCGAGCGACCGTACAACCATCGCTTCCATCCGTACGGTCGTCCGCCCCATGTCGTGCCGTGGCATTTCTGTCGCGACTTCGGCGGCGGTAACCTGACGAGCAACGCCGTGCACGCGTTCGACAGCGTGCAGTGGGCGCTCGGCACGGACAACACCGGGCCGGTCAAGATCATCCCTCCCGAGACCGGCAAGGTGCCGTCGCTGACGTACGAGTACGCGAGCGGCATCCGGCTGCAGGTCGACTGGAAGCTCGATCCGCAGAAGCACCACGTGCCCAAGGGGTGGGATCCGAACACCCGAATCCAGCACTTCGGCGCGCTCTTCGTCGGCGCGAACGGCTGGCTCCACGTCGGTCGCCAAGGCTACATCCGCGCGTACCCGCAGGAAATCCTCGCGGACCTCGGGGACCTCGCCGCGCGCCCGATTCCGAACCACCACCGCAACTGGCTCGACTGCATCCGCTCGCGCGAGCGGACGGCGTGCGATGCAGCCGTCGGCTGTCGTTCTACGACCGTGTCGCACCTCGGGTGCATCGCCCACTGGACCGGTCGCGCGCTCGAGTGGGACCCGAAGAAGGAACGCTTCGTCGGCGATGAGGAAGCCGACCGCATGCGATCCCGCGACAAGAGAGAGCCGTGGACCATCTGATCGCCGGTCGGCCTCTCCACTCTCTGCAACCCGTGCCGTCTCTATCCGAGGTTCCTCCAATGTCCGCTCCGCTCCAGCTGAAGATCGCCCTGCTCCTGTGCGCCGTCGCCGTCCCGATAGCCACCTCGTGTGGCCGCGCGCAGGCGCCCCGACACGAGTACCGGCCCGATCGCCCCGCGTTCACGATTCGCGACGACGAGAAGGCCGCGATCGAGAAGGCGCTGCCGAAGAAGGCGCCCGCTTCTGCGAAGAAGAAGCGTCGACTGCTGATCTTCGACCTCAACGTCGGTTATCCCGGCCATCCGTCGATCAGCCGCGCCAACCTCGCGTTTCGGCGCATGGGCGAAGTGACCGGCGCGTTCGAGACCGTCGTCAGCCGCGACCCAGCCGTCTTCGCTCCCGAGAGCCTGCGCCGTTTCGATGCGGTCTTTCTGAACAACACGGTCGGCAACCTGTTCGCCGATCCGACGCTCCGCAAGAGCCTCGTCGAGTTCGTCGTCGCCGGCGGCGGCCTGATGGGCGTTCACGGCACGACGGTCGCGTTCACCCGCTGGCCCGGAGCGCACGAGGACTGGCCCGAGTTCGGGCGCATGCTCGGCGGCCGCGGTGCTCGTCACCGCGCGAACGATGAGCGCGCGTTTCTCGCCCTGGAGGATACCGACCACCCTCTCGTGGCGCCGTTCCCGAAGACCGGCTTCGAGTACCGCGATGAGTACTTCCGCGTCGGCGATCCGTACTCCCGCGACCGCGTTCGAGTGTTGCTGCGCATCGACAACGAGAAGTCCGGATTGACTGCCGACAAGGACACGCGCCCGCCGGAGCGTGCCGACCGCGACTACGCCGTCGCGTGGGTGCGGAACTACGGCCGCGGCCGAGTCTTCTACTCGACGATCGCGCACCACACGCGGGTATTCTCGGACGCTCGCATGCTCGAGTTCTACCTCGGCGCGACGCAGTTCGTGCTCGGAGATCTCGCGGCATCGGCGCTGCCGAGCGCCCGGCTCACACCGGCGACGCGCGCGCAGGAGAAGCTCGGCTGGCGATTGGGCGTTACCACGTACTCGTTCCACAAGTACACGTTCGTCGAGGCGATCGAGAAGACGAAGCAGCTCGGCATCTCGTACATCGGCGGCTTGAGCTTCCAGAAGGTTAGCCCCGAGGTGCAACGCAACTTCGAGCCCGGGCTTCCGGATGACGTACTCGAGAAGATTCGACTGGCGCTCGACGACGCGGGGGTCCGCCTCGTCACGTACTACATCCACCGCATCCCGGCCGACGAGGCCGGCGCGCGCAAGATCTTCGAGTTCGCCCGCAAGATGGGCATCGAGACGTTCATCTCCGAGCCGCTCCCCGAGGCGCTCGACACGATCGAGAAGCTCTGTGACGAGTACGACATCCAGGTCGCGATCCACAACCACGGCCCGAAGCAGTCGCCGCACTTCTGGAGCCCCGAGAAGCTCGCCGCGCTGTGCAAGGGACGCACGAAGCGCATCGGCGCGTGTGCCGACTTCGGCTATTGGATGCGCGCCGGCGTCGATCCCGTGAAGGGCGTCGAGACGCTCGGCGACCGATTGCTGTCCGTGCAGCTCCACGATCTCAACGAAGTGTCTCCGGAGGGCCACGACGTGCCGTGGGGATCGGGTCCGGGGCGCACAGCCGAGATCCTCCGCGCGATCCACCGCCTCGGTCTGAAGCCGGCGCTCATCGGACTCGAGTACTCGTACGATTTCCTCGACAACATGCCGGAGATGGCGCAGTCGAAGAAGTTCTTCGACGCGCTCGTGACCGAGCTCGCGGACTGAGCCCGATCGAGTCTGCGTCCGACCGGCCGTTCGGATTCGACTCCGACTCCGATCCCGACTCCGACTCCGATCCTGCCTCCGAGGTCCCGGGCCGCGGGTCTCTCCTGGGATCCCCGACCGACGGGCGTTAGCATGGTGGCGAGCGTCCCTGGAGACGCTCCCGCACGAACGAGGAAGAATCCCTGCCATGCCCGTCACCACTCCGCGCGCTCGCGTCGCGCCCGTCGTTTTCTGCCTCCTGTTGACCTCGATCACCGCTGCGGACGACGCGGAGAAGGTCCGCCGCCCGATTCGCTCCGCGGACTACGGCCGTTGGGAAGCGCTCGACTACCGGCGCGCGCTGTCGGACGACGGTCGCTGGCTCGCCTACGGAGTCCGACGCGTCGACGGCGAGCACGAGTTACGCCTGCGCATGCTCGCGACCGACTCAACCGACGTCATCGAGCACGGCACGGGGCCGGTCTTCTCTCACGATGACAATTGGCTGGCCTACGCGATTCGGGCACCCCGCAAGGCCTCCTCCGCGGGCAGCGCGAAGCCGTCGCGAAACAAGCTCGGTCTCCGCAGCCTCGTCGACGGCAAGACGACCGTGATCGAGGACGTGGCCTCGTTCTCTTTCGCCGAGAGCGGGCAGTACCTCGCGATGCGCCGCTACCCGGTGGAGGGCAAGAAGAGCCGCGGCGTCGATCTCGTCGTGCGCGATCTCGCGACAGCGGTCGACACGACGTGCGGCAACGTGTCCCAGTACGCGTGGAGCGAGGACGGCCAGCTGCTGGCGATGGTTATCGACGCCGAAGGCCGGGCTGGCAACGGCGTACGGGTATGGAACCCCGCGACCGGTGTGTTGCGCACGCTCGATTCGGCCGCGGCCGGCTACGGGACGTTGACGTGGCGTGAGAAGAGCCACGACCTCGCTGTCCTGCGCGAGATCGATCTCGGCTCCGAGGGCGGCAAGGACTCGGCGAAGACCGCCGGCAAGGCGACCGGCGCGAAGAAGGATCCCGACCCGGCCCGCATGTCCCGCCTTGTCGTCTGCTGGCGCGACGCCGGCCGCAAGTCACGACGCCACGAGTACGACCACAGGGAGGACGACGCGTTTCCTGCCACGCACCGCATCGTCGACTGGGCCGGGCTGCGATTCTCCGACGACGGAGAGACGCTGTTCTTCGGCATCCGCGAGCTGGAAGAACCCGTCGAGCCACCGGAGAAGAAGGAGCCGGAGATTCGCCGCTTCGAGACGGCGACCTTCGATGACGGCGACGATGACGGCGACGATGACGGCGCAGACAAGCCAGCCAAGCGCCGCTCGCTGCGAGACACGTTGAAGGAACCCTCCGGCGTCGAGATCTGGCACGCGGATGACGTCGACATTCAGCCGCGCCAGAAGAAGATCGCGTCACAGGAGAAGCGGCGAAGCACGCTGTCGGCGTGGTGGATCGATGACGACGAGTTCGTGCGCCTCGGCGACGATCTGGCGGAAGACGTCGCACTCGCCGGTGGCCAGAAGCGCGCCATCTGCTTCGATCGCGCGCCCTGGGAACGCGACCGGATGTTCGGCCCGACCCTTCGCGACGTGTACTCGATCGACGTACGGACGGGCAAACGCGACAAGATCCTCGAGCGACTGAAGTTCGGTTACGACACGAGCCCGGACGGGCGCTGGTTCCTGTACAACCAGAATGGTGTCTGGTCGACGTGCGATCTTCAGACCGGCCGCCACTTCCGGCTGACGGCAGGTATCGAAGCTCCGTTCGTGAACGAGAAAGACGGCACACTGACAGACGAGCCTGCACCGTACGGCGTTCTGGCCTGGACGGCTTCCGGCGACGAGGTGTTGCTCTACAGCCGCTACGACGTGTGGCGCTTCGCGGCCGACGGCTCGCGACACGAGCGCATCACGCGAGGCGCCGAGGACCACGTCGCTTGGCGGCGTGTCGTGCTCGACCGCGAGAAGGACGAGTTCGTCACCACCGATCGTCCGGTCTGGCTTCGCCTGTACGGCGAGCGATCGAAGCGCTTCGGCTACGCCCGGTGGCAGCCCGGCGAGAAGCCGCGAGAGCAGATCTTCCGCGAAAGCGACATCTCCGGTCTCATGAAGTCCCGTGACTCCGAAACGTACGCGTTCGTCGAGCAGGACTTCGACGACTCGCCGGACATCTTCGTCGGAGGCCCCGACCTCGACGACGCGCGTCAGGTGACGAACACGAACCCGTTCCAGACGGAGTACCTGTGGGGGCACTCGGAGCTCGTCGACTACCGCAACCGTGACGGACGCGAGCTCCAAGGCGCGCTGTTCTATCCCGCGGGTTGGCAGCCCGAAAAGAAGTACCCGATGATCGTGTACATCTACGAGAAGCGATCACAGGTCGTGCACCGCTACTCGACGCCCACCGAGACCCATCCGTACAACCCCGCGGTCTTCACGAGCCAGGGGTACTTCGTGTTCGAGCCGGACATCGTGTACCGGCCCCAGAACCCCGGCCTGTCCGCCGTCGACTGCGTCGTGCCGGCGGTCGAGATGATGATCGAGACCGGCAAGATCGATCGCGAGCGCGTCGGCCTCGTCGGCCACTCATGGGGCGCGTACCAGACCGCCTTCATCGTCACGCAGACGGACCTCTTCGCGGCCGGCGTCGCCGGAGCGCCGCTGACCGACATGATCAGCATGTCGCTCAGCATTTACTGGAACAGCGGCCAGACCGACGCGTGGATCTTCCACGAGAGCCAGGGCCGGATGGACCGACCGTTCTGGCGCGACATCGACACCTACGTGCGCAACTCGCCGGTCTTCTCGATCGACCGTCTCGATACGCCGCTCCTCGTCGCGTTCGGCGATGATGACGGCGCGGTCGATTGGCATCAGGGCATCCAGATGTACAACGCCGCGCGACTCGCCGGAAAGGACTTGGTGCTCCTCGTCTATCCCGGCGAGAACCACGGGCTCGCCCGCAAGCCGAATCAGGTCGACTACCACCACCGCGTGCTGGAGTGGTTCGGTCACTACCTGAAGGGCGACAAGCCGCGCGACTGGATCACACGCGGCAAGCCGTACCTCGAGAGGCAGCGAGAGCTCGAAGCGCGGAAGAAGAAGGCGAGGCCCGGCCGTTGACGCGAGAGCCCGTGCTCAGCTGCGCCGCGATCGCTTGATTTCGCGCAGCTGCGCCGCCTCCTCGAGCTCGCGGTAGTGCGAATCGAGCGGATAGCAGCCGCTGACGAGCCCGCTGCGCGGCGCGGTCGTGCAATCGCTGAATGTGCGACAGATACGCTTCTTGCCGCGCAGCTCGCCGTGCTCCAAGCAATCGGCGGGCAGCTCC
This sequence comes from uncultured Planctomycetia bacterium, assembly GCA_964392615.1. Classification (GTDB taxonomy): domain Bacteria; phylum Planctomycetota; class UBA8108; order UBA8108; family UBA8108; genus CAYMRB01. Next base: position 33,046 of record CAYMRB010000047.1, read on the forward strand.
CAATAGCTCAGGACCATGCGTCCGATGCCGACCATGTCGACCCAGCCGTCGCGCACGATCGCCTGCGAGACGTGCGGCAGGTAGTCCTGCAGATAGGACACGGCCGAGACGATCAGCACGAGATCGGGAAAGTCGCGTTCGAGCTCGCGCACGACGCGCAAGTGCCGAACGACGCCGGCGAGCGGATCCTCCGGCGGCAGGTAGCCGTCCGACGGCGGATAGAGCGCCGGTCGCTGCAGGTGCGGATTGTAGTACGGGCTGCCACCCGACACATTGACGAGACGGATGTCGAGACCGCGCAGCAGCGCGAGGAAGGACCGCGCCTCGTCGAGCCCGAATGCGGCCGGGTCGCTCTCGTCCGTCCCGAAACCGTAGCGATACGGCAAGGCGCCAGCGACGAGATCCGGTGCGCCGACCCCCTGCGCGCGCTCGTCGTCCCCGGCGCCTGCGGCGTGATACGGCATCGTGTCGAACGCGCTGACCCGCACTCCGATGCCGAGACCGGCCGCGTCGCGACGGATGCCCGCGACGATCTCGCGGAGGATTCGTGTGCGGTTCTCGAACGAGCCGCCGTACGGCCCCGGCCGCGTATGCGCGCCGAGGAACTCGTGCAGCAGATAGCCGTGGCAGTGCTTGATGTCGACGAAATCGTAGCCAAGCTCGGCCGCGCGCACGGCAGCAGCGACGAAACGCTCGATGATGCCGGCGACCTCGCCGTCGGTGAGAACGTACGAGTCGTCGTCGACGCCGACGCGCGGATCGAGCACGGGGTGGCGAAACGCGACGCGCGGCTCGGGAGCGCCACCGCGGTTCGGACGCGCGAAGCGGCCCGAATGGGTGAGCTGCAAACCGACGAGCAGGTCGTCCGTCGTACCGAAGCGCTCGCAGTGCGTGTCGACGACAACGCGGCGCAGCTCCCCGAGTCCCTCGAGCGTGTGATCGCCGACGTAGAGCTGGTGCGGGTTCGCGCGCCCTTCTGGCACGACGGCCACCGCCTCGCCGCCCCAGATGAGCTTGGCGCCGCTCGCGCCGAAGTGCCGCCAGCGTCGCACGGTCAGCGGCCCGGGCCGGCCGTCCTCGGTGCCGTCCCAGCCCTCCATCGGGTGAACGACCCAGCGGTTGCCGACGCTGCGCCCACCGCCGACATCGATCGGCTGGGCGACTCGGGCGCGGCGAGGATCTCATCGTCGACCGGGACCTCGGAACCGAGAGCGTGCAGGTGGGACCGGAACTCCTCGACCGTGCGATGAGATCCGATGCGGGGATAGCGGGCGGCGGCATCCATGTGCGACGTCCTGCTCGAAGCTGAGGGGGGCGCGAGAACGAGCGGCGCATGATATCACGTTTCTCCGTCGCCGGCTCCGACGCCGACTCCGACTCCGACGCCGACTCCGACTCCGACTCCGACTCCG
>CAYMRB010000048.1:0-34195 GCA_964392615.1 uncultured Planctomycetia bacterium
GGCGTCGATGGCGACCACGACACCGGCTCCGTCCACGCAGTACGCCTTGCCGCCGCTCACGACCGGCGACGCATAGATGCCGTCCGTCATCGGAATGGCGGCGATCAAGCCGAGAGGAAGCCGCAGCACGACGTCCGGCGCGTTGCCCGATCGGGACGCGTTTCCTTGCAGCTGCGGCCAGTCGTCGGCGGTGGCGAAGTGAGCCACGAACAGCGACATCCAAGCCAACGTCGAGATGCGAACCGCTCGTCTCATGATTTCGTCCTGGGTCAGATTCCGCCATTCTCGCGCCCAGGGCCTTGCGCGGGCAAGCGAGAGCGGAAAAGCTGTCCGAAGTAGAACTACTCAGATCTGACTCGTTTTCGAGGGGATATTCCATGAAGCGTCCCGGCCACCGGCTGTCCTGCTGGCTGCTTTTCCTCGTCCTCGCCACGTCGCTGTTCACCCCGTTCGGCTCGATCGTCGCGGAGGAACGACCGAACATCGTGTGGATCTTCGTGGAGGACATGAACGGCTGGATGGGCTGCTACGGCGACGATACGGTGCCGACGCCGAATATCGACCGACTCGCAACGCGGGGCGTGCGATTCGATCGCGCCTACATGCCCGCCGGAGTCTGTTCAGCAACGCGCAGTGCCATCGCCCTCGGAGCGATGCAGACCAGCCTCGGCGTGCACAACCACCGCAGCTCTCGCGGCAGGGCGCCCGGAGAGGTGATCCACCTTCCGAAGGGAGTGAAGACCGCCTACGAGGTCTTCCGCGACAACGGGTACTACGTCTACAACGGCGGCGGCAAGAACGACTTCAACTTCGTGTGGGACATCGACGATCTCTACGACTTCGACGGCCGGCGCATCGGTTTCGGCGGGCCGCACTGGCAGAAGAGGAAGGAGGGGCAGCCGTTCTTCGCCCAGATCCAGCTGCGCGGCGGCAAGAACTCCGGCAAGTTCCGAGGCAGCAAGATCGCGGGGAGGAACGACACGGATACGGACCCGGCGAAAGTCGACGTGCCTCCGTACTACCCGGATCACCCGATCATTCGTCGCGAGATCGCTCACCACTACGACTGCATCCGCCAGACCGATGACGAGGTCGGTCAGATCGTCGCCGCGCTGCAGGCCGATCGCCTCCTCGAGAGCTCCATCGTCTTCTTCTGGACCGATCACGGCATGCGGCTGCCCCGTCACAAGCAGTGGCTCTACGAAGGCGGCATCCGCGTGCCGCTCGTCGTCGCTGGGCCGAGCATCGCGAAGGGCTCCGTGCGCAGCGATCTCGTCAGCGGGATCGACATCACGACGACGTCGCTGGCGCTCGCCGGAATCGAGCCGCTGCGCCACATGGAGGGACGGAATGTCTTCGCGAGCGACTACGAGCCGCGTCAGTTCGTCGTGTCGGCGCGCGATCGATGCGACTACACGATCGAACGTGTTCGCGCGGTGACGACGAAGCGCTTCAAGTACCTGCGCAACTTCCTGACCGACCGGCCGTTCATGCAACCGCAGTACCGAGACGGTCGCGACTACATCGAGATCGGCCGCCGGCTTCACCTCGAGGGAAAGCTCGACGCGGTGCAGGACTTCATGTGGTCGGAGACCCGCGTGCCCGAAGAGCTCTACGATCTCGAGAAGGACCCGCACGAGATTCGCAATCTCGCCGCCGATCCGAAGTTCGCCGACGAGCTCGAGCAGCATCGGGAGATGCTGCAGTCCTGGATCCGTACGACCGGCGACAAGGGACAAGCTCCCGAATCGCCCGAGTCGCTTCGCGGCGTCTTGAAGCGCTGGTCGAAGCAGGCGGTGAATCCGGAGTACGACGCGGTCGGATCACAGGTGGACGCGGACGACGTGTGGACGACGGCCGCAGGCAAGCCGGCGGAAGCCGCGATCGCTCTCCTGCGGGGCGAGCCGCAGCTCGAGATGCAGCAGGTATTCCGCGGCGAGCGCTTTCCGAACATCGTCGTCGCCGTCGACGGGACCGTCATCGCGACCTGGGGCAGCTCGAGCGTGCGTGCCCGGCGCAGCACCGACGGCGGCAAGACCTGGGGCGACGAGATCGTCATCGCGAAGCCCGGCTTCCAGGCCGGCGGCCTGACCGTCGACGAGACGACGGGCGATATCATCGCATTCGCGGAAGCGCATCATCCTCCGGCGCCGCTGTTGGTCTTCCGCAGCTCCGATCAGGGCAAGACGTGGAAGAAGCAGGACACGGCGATCGGCAAGGACAGCCGAGGCAACGTCCCGTCGCTGCACATGAACGAGCACGGCATCACGCTGCGTCACGGCAAGCACAAGGGGCGTCTGCTGCGGCCGTCGCGCAGCTATGCGGGCAAGAACGATCGCTCGCTGTGGCCGAAGCACTACACGAACGCGATCTACAGCGACGACGGTGGCAAGACCTGGAAGGCGAGCGAGCCGTTTCCGGCATTCGGAACCGGCGAGGCGACGGTCGCGGAACTATGCGACGGAACGATCTACTACAACTCGCGCCGGCACTGGGCCGAGGAGGGCGCCGACCCGCGGCGACGCTGGATCGCCTGGAGCCGGGACGGCGGCGTGACCTGGAAGGACCTGTCGATCTGCAAAGCCCTGCCCGACGGTCCGCAGGACACGAACTACGGCTTGATGGGCGGACTGGCGCGTCTCCCGGTGCGCGGCCGCGACGTGTTCGTTTTCAGCAACTGCATCAGTCCCCGAGGCCGCAATCACGGTACGGTCTGGGCGAGCTTCGACGGCGGCAAGACCTGGCCCGTGAAGCGCCTGGTCTTCGCGGGCGGCTTCGCGTACTCCTCGACCGCGGCGGGGCGACCGCAGACGCCGAGCGAAGGTTGGATCTACGTCCAGTTCGAAGGCGGTCCGAAGGGCGGCTCGACGGTCGCGCGCTTCAATCTGAGCTGGTTGCTGGCCGGTGACAAGACGGGCGATGGCGCGCTGCCCGATTGGCTCGCGCAGTGATCACCTGCTGAGAAGACCATGCAACGCGTCGCACGGCTTCTCTGCTGTCTCGTTTCGTGCCCGTTGTTCGCGGTGCCGCTGGCCGCGTACGTACACGCAGCCACCCGTGGGTGCGCCTGCTTACGCGGGCAAGACGATCGGCGAGTCGAATCAGTACGAACCGGCCCCGCCGCCGCCGCTCGACGGGCGAAGCCTCGTGCCGGTATTGAAGGATCCGTCGCGCAGCGTGCGCGGGCGGTGGCGCAGGGCGTGGGCTTGCTAGCTCGTGGACTCGGCCGCCTCCGCCGCGCTATCGTGAACGCAGTGAACGCGTTGATCGTGTGCGGAGGAGATGGACCATGAAGCACACAACGAGTCGCCGCCGATTCCTCGCTGGCTCGATCGCCGCCGCGACGATCGTTGATCGCCACGTGCTCGGGGCGCCCTTCGTGCCCCCGAGCGACAAGACGACCTTTGCCTACATCGGCCTCGGTACGCAGGGCCTTCGAGAGATCGGCGGGTTGCTCGCCGACACGCGGATTCGGGTCGTGGCTGTCTGCGATCCCAACCGCGATAGCAACGACTACGTCGATTGGGGCAAGCACGGCATCCGCAACCTCGTGCGCCGCACGCTGGGGCAACCCGGCTGGCGAGAGGGCGTCGACGGCATACCCGGCGGTCGCGAGGTCGGGCGACAGATGGTCGACGCGTACTACGCGCAGCAGAAGCGTGCCGGACGCTCCGGCGGGTGCGCGTCGTACGCCGACTTCCGGGAGCTCCTCGACAAGGAGAGGGACGTCGACGCCGTCAAGGTCATGACTCCCGACCACCTCCACGCGACCATCTCGATCGCCGCGATGCGCAAGGGGAAGCACGTCATCGCGCACAAGCCCCTGGCGAACCGACTGCACGAGGGGCGCGTCGTGCTCGAGACCGCGCGCACGACCGGCATGCGTTCGTACTTCTGTCCGTATAGCCACGGCGATTCGATCCGGCGCATCAAGAGCTGGATCGACAACGGCGCGATCGGCCGACTGCGCGAGATCCACAATTGGTCGAACCGTCCCGTGTGGCCGCAGTGGCCGAGTCTTCCGACCGACAAGCCGCCCGTGCCCGCAGGACTCGATTGGGACCTCTGGCTCGGTCCGTCGTTGCCGCGGCCGTATCACCCGAACTACACGCACGCCGTCTTCCGCGGCTGGTACGAATTCGGCGGTGGTGCGCTCGCCGACATGGGGCACTACAGCCTGTGGCCGGTGTTCACGATGTTCGACCTCGGGGCGCCGACGAGCGTCGAGGCGGGGTCGAGCCACACGTGCACGATCGTCGATCAGGTCAGTCGGCCGCTGCGAAACGACGTCTCGTTCCCGGCCGCGAACACGGTGCGGTTCGAGTTTCCGCAGCGGGAAAGCCGACCGCCGGTCGAGCTGTTCTGGTACGACGGCGGCATGAAGCCGCGCGTGCCGGACGAGCTCGAGCCACGCGGCCAGGGGCTCGCGCGCGAGGGGATGATGTTCGTCGGGGACAGCGGCAAGATCATCGCCGGCTTCCGCGGCGAGAACGCTCGCATCATTCCGGAGCGGAAGATGCGCGAGTACCGCGATGCGCATCCGACGGATCCGGCCGCCGACACGAGCGGTCGTCGTCACGGCAACGACGCCTGGCTCGGGGCGTTTCGAGGCGGCGAGCCGTCGCCTGGCGACTTCCTGAATGCGGGGCCGCTCACCGAGGCGGTCAACCTCGCCGCGGTCGCGATCCGGGCCGGCGGGAGGATCGAGTACGACGGCGAGACGATGCGAGTCACCAACCGTCCGGATGTGAACCGGTATCTTGTTCGCGAGTATCGGGACGGGTGGAAGATCTGAGCGAGTGAGAGGCACTCCAAGCAGGCACGAGGTGCGAGACATGAAGCGTCGCGATTTCCTCAAGAGCACTGGCGCCGCGGTCGGTCTACTCGGCTGCTTCCCGGCAAACCTGTCGTCGATCGAGCGGGACACCGCCAAGGGCGACGGCCGCCTCGAGCGCCGCGCGTACGGCAAGACGGGCGAGAAGCTGTCGATCGTCGGCTTCAGCGGCTTCGCCCTGAACAAGCAGACTCCCGCGACCGCCGCCGACCTCGTCGCCAAGGCGATCGAGCGCGGCGTCAACTACTTCGACGTCGCGCCGGAGTATGGCACGTCCGAGAAGCTACTCGGTCCACCGCTCAAGCCGCATCGCGATAAGGTCTTCCTCGCTTGCAAGACGGCGAAGCGGGCGAAGGCGATGGCCGCCGCCGAGCTCGACCGCTCGCTGAAGACCTTGCATACGGATCGCTTCGACCTCTATCAGCTGCACCACGTGACGCGGCTCGAGGAGGTCGAGACGATCTTCGGCCCCGGCGGTGTGATGGAGGCGATCCTAGCCGCCAAGAAAGCCGGCAAGATTCGCTACGTCGGATTCTCAGCCCACTCCGTCGAAGCCGCGATGGCGCTCATGGACCGCTTCGACTTCGACGGCATCCTGTTTCCTGTCAACTACGGGACATGGCACGCCGGCAACTTCGGCCCGCAGGTCCTCGAGCGCGCGCACAAGAAGAAGATGGGCATCGCCGGCATCAAGGCGATGGCCAAGCGGCCGTGGCCGAAGGGGGCGAAGCGGACGTGGCCCGGCTGCTGGTACGAGCCGTTCTCCAAGCCGGAGGACGCGTTGATGGGGCTTCGCTTCACGCTGTCGCATCCGGTGACGACCGCGTTTCCACCGGCGAATCCGGACCTCCTGCGGCTCGGTTGGGACGTCGGCCTGAAGTTCCGGCCGCTCGAGGCGGCCGAGGCCGAGACGATGAAGAAGCGGGCGCAGGAGAGCAAACCCCTGTTCAAGTTCCCGCGGTTCTGAAACCAGGAAGAAAGACATGTCGACTCGAGCGCTGATCACTTTCGTTCTCATCACTCTCGTCGCTCTCGCTTCGCCTGTCAGAGCGAAGGAGAAGCCGGTGCAGGTCTACATCCTGGCCGGACAATCGAACATGGACGGGTACGGCGGGCTGGAGGCGCTGGACCACCAGCGCGCGGACGGCGATCCGGACCGGAAGGCCGTGTTCAAGCACCTGAAGAAGGACGGCGAGTGGGTCGTCCGCGACGACGTGTGGATCGTCTACGGCGACCGCAAGGGGCCGCTGACCGCCGGCTATGGCGTCGGCAAGGGCTTCATGGGCGTCGAGTGGCCGTTCGGGATGCTCGTCGGAGACGCTCACGACGCGAAGGTCCTGCTGATCAAGACCTCGTGGGGCGGCGCGAGCATCAAGCGGAAGTTTCGGCCGCCGAGCTCCGGCGACGCCACCGCGGCGATCGACGCCGAGTACGAAGGGCGACTGAAGAGATACGAGAAGGACAAGGAGAAGAACCCGAACGCGAAGAAGCCGGAGCGCAAGGAGGTCGCGGAAATCTACGGATCGAACTACCGCAAGATGGTTCGGGTCGTGCGTGACACGCTCGGCGATCTGAAGGCCGTGATTCCGGAGTACGACGGGGAGGGCTACGAGATCGCAGGGCTCGTCTGGTTTCAGGGCTTCAACGATCAGTTCGCCGAGGCGTACAAGGAGTACGAGGTCAACCTCGCGAACCTGATTCGCGACGTCCGCAAGGAGTTCGACGCACCGCGTCTACCGGTCGTCATCGGGCAGATGGGGCACGGTGGAACGGACGCGGAGCGCGAGAAGAGGGAGCTGAAGCCGATCGGCGAGGGGACGCGAGCGATCAAGGCGGCGCAAGCAGCCGTCGCCCGCATGGACGAGTTCAAGGGGACCGTCGTGACCGTGCCGACCGACGTCTACTGGGACTGGAAGGCGCAGGCGGTCTTCGATAAGGGCTGGAGGGAGCACCTCGACGAGTGGAGGAAGATCGGCGCGCACTTCCCGTTCCACTATCTAGGCAGCCCGTACTTCTTCTTGAAGGCGGGCGACGGCTTCGGCCGCGCGATGATCGACCTGCACAAGAGATAACGTCTGCGCAAAAGCGTAACGGAATTACGCGTCTTCGTATTGCGGAAGACTCTGGTCTTCGTATCCTTGCAGTTGGAGTCGACGGTTGTGCGTCTCAACACGGAAGGATTCGAATGGGTCGGGTGTCTCGAACAGGTAGTCGGTTCGCGCCGACAGTCATGGCTGTTCTGTTGACAGGTGCCACGCTCGGCGCTGCTTCGACAGCAGGGGCACAGGAGCTGGTCATCACGTTCCCCGACACGACCTTCGAGGGGTTCGAGATCGAGGTCTATGGCGAGAAGGGTGGTGTCGGTGTCGGACCGTTCCTGCGCGGCGACTGCAACGCCGACGGGTCGCGTGGCCGGTCCGTGCCCGTGAGATTCAACGATCGAATTTGGTGTGTGAGTGTTTCGGAGACCGTCACGACGTGGTGGCCGTCTCCAGAGTCAGGAGGACAAGGAGGAAAGCGGTCATGACTGGAAGACTCATGGCGATCGCGTGCGCACTGACGCTTGTCAGCGCAACCGCGACGGCTCAGGATCTCGTCAATATCGCGCCGCTGGGCACGGCCACTCAGGCGACGACGGTTTCCGGCGGAGTGGCCAGCCGCGCGAACGATGGCAACACGAGTGGCGTCTGGGGCCAAGGCTCGGTGACGCACTCGAACAACGATTCGGTCCAGTGGTGGGAGGTCGACCTCGGCGACGTTTTCACGCTCGATACGGTCGTCCTGTGGAGCCGCACGGACTGCTGCGCGAACCGCCTGACGAACTTCCGCGTCTCGGTGCTCGATGCCGCGCGCACGGAAGTTCACGGCAGCGATCACTTCACCGACGGATCGGTTCCGAACACGACAGTCGAGGGCTACTCGGTCGACGTCGAAGGCGCTGAAGGGCAGTTCGTCCGCGTCGAGCGCATCGGGCCCAACCCCGACGGTACCAACTGGACCCAGATCGCCGAGGTCCAGGTTTTCGTCGACAGCTCCGCTCTGCCGCCGGACATCTCGACACAGCCGCAGGGCGCCGTGCTGGACGCGCACACCTGCTACAGCATGAGCGTGTCGCTCTTCAACGCTGACGGCGCCGAGTCGGTCACGTACCAGTGGCAGCTGGATGGCGAGGACATCCCCGGTGCCACCGGCGATACGCTCTTCGTCGTCGTCACGGAAGAGACCGTCGGCGCCTACACCGTGACGGTCGATGTCGACGGGACGATTCTCGTCAGCGAGCCGGCCGAGCTCACGATCCCGCCGTTCGACGGCAACATCGCCCCCTGGGGCACCGCGACGCAGAGTTCGCTCGCGTCCGGAGGCCAACCCGAGCGCGGTATCGACGGCAACACGAGCGGCATCTGGGGACACGGGTCGATCACCCACACGGGGAATGAGGCCGGCTCCTGGTGGCAGGTTGAGCTCCTCGGCGTCAGCACGATCGACACGATCGTGCTGTGGAACCGCACGGACTGCAACCCGTGCAACGACCGGTTGTCGAATTTCCGCGTATCTGTGCTCGATGCCGAAGGCACCGAAGTCTACGGCAGCGACCACTTCACCGACGGGACCTGGGCCGATACCTCCGTCGAGGGCTACTCGATCGACGCCGGTGGCGTCGACGGCCTGTTCGTCCGCGTCTTGAACATCGGTCCCAGCCCGAGAGGCGAGCACTTCGTCTCGATCGCCGAGTGCCAGGTGTTCGGGGAAGGCCCCGCGCCGGAAGCCCCGGAGTTGCCGGCGAACTTCGCGCGGCGCTGCGGCACGACCGCGGATCAGTCGTCGAACTGGAATGCCAACTTGGTCGCCGCTCGCGCTATCGACGGCAACCTCGGCAACTTCACCCACACGGCGGCCGGGGACGACAACGCGACCCTGTGGATCGAGCTGGCCGAGGAGTTCGACATCGGCTCGATCGTCATCCACAACCGCGACAACTGCTGCCACTCGCGCCTCCGCGACCTCATCGTGACGGTCCAGAACGCGGCGGGCGATGTCGTCTTCGAGTCGGATCTCCTCAACCCGGAGAACGTGCTCGGCGGCGGCGTGCTCGACGTGGGCCCGGAGAGCATCACGATCGACCTGCAGTTTGGTGAGGGGGTCGTCGCCGCGAAGACCGTGACGATCCGCCGCGTCCCGGATCCGGATCTGTCCGGAACCGCTGGCGGAGGCAACGCCGACGAGGCGGTCATCCTGTCCCTCGGCGAGGTCCAGATCTACCCGCCGGTCGAGTGTCCGGAGGAGGGCGATACGACGTGCGATGGCCTGGATGTCGCTCGTATCGGCCTCGGCGCGGTATTCGGCGAGCCTGGCGTCTACAGGTTTATCGCGTCCGGAACCGACGCATCCGGTGACGAGATCTCGTACTCGCTCACCGCCGACAACGGCCAAGGCGACGTGATCGAGGCCGGCCCGCAGGCGGAAGGCGAGTTCAGGATCGAACTGGCCGTGGGCGACTGGACGATCGCCGTGGCTGTCGACGACGGCCCGTGCGACGATCCACCCGGGGTCTGCTCGACGGAGCTCGTGATTCGGCCGCCGTGTCCCGACGAGGGTGACACTCACTGCGAGGGTCTCGAGGTCTCCGGCGACGGCGCTCCCGGCATCTACGTCGCGATAGCGACGGCGGTGGATGTGTCGGGTGACGACATCTCCTACGTCTTCACTGCCGACAACGGTGTGGACGCGCCGACGGTCATCGGGCCGCAGGCTTCGAGCGAGGCGAGCTTCGACCTCGGAGAGGGCGAGTGGACGGTGACGGTCTCGCTCGACGACGATCCGGAGTGCGACGACATCGCAGCGGACGCGACGTGCAGCGTCGCCGTTTCAGTCATCGCCGGCATCGGGCCCTTTGTACGGGGTGATGTCAACGCTGACGGGCTCGTCGAGCTCTCCGACGCAGTGTTCGCGTTCGGCTATCTCTTCCTCGGCGGCCGGTCGCCCCCCTGCCTCGCGTCGGCGGACACGAATCTGGAGGGAGAGGTGACCCTGACCAGTGGTGTCTACCTGCTGTCGTACTTGTTCCTCGGCGGCCCCGAGCCTCTCGCGCCGTTCCAGGACTGCGCGAATTCGAGCGTCGCTTCCGACATGGCGCTCGGCTGCGAGACGCCGCACACGTGTCCCTGACACCTCCTGACGCCAGGCGTTGCTCCTTGGCGCCTGGCGTCGTTCCCTGACGAGTGAGCCCGGGCGGATTCGTCGTCCGGGCTCGACTTCCCTCCGGAGGCGCCCGCTCCTACGCTCGAACCGGCGCATGGATCGGCTCCCGCACCATGCGATTCGCTTCGTCGTCGTCGTGGAACTGCTCTGCCTTCGGGTCCCAGCGCAGCTTCTTGCCGCGCTGGATCGCGATGTGGCCGAGGTGGCAGACCGAAGTCGTGCGGTGGCCGACCTCGGCGTCCTCGAGCGTCCGGCCGCGCGTCTTCACGGCGTTGATGAGGTCCCGCTTCTCGTGCATGCGCGGGAAGTGGATCTCGTCGGGGCCGATCACCGAGTTGAGGATCTCCGGCGATGACGCCTCGACGGGGCCGCCGAACGCGGTTCCGACCCAGCCTTTGTCGCCCTCGAAGCGGATTGTCGGCCGCGCGGTCTTGTAGAACATGCGCACGCCGTTCGCGTAGCGGTACTCGACCTCGAAGCTGAGCAGGACATTCCACAGGCCGCTCTGCGGATAGACACCCTTGCCCTGGACCTCGACCGGTCCCGTGTCGTCGGCGTCGAGTCCCCACTGGGCGATGTCGATGAGGTGCGTGCCCCAATTGGTGATCATGCCGTCGCAGTAGTGCAGCACGCGCATCCAGCCAGGCCGGCCGAACACGTGTCGCGGGTGCACGCGCTTCACAGTGTACGGAGCGCGCGGCGCAGGGCCCTGCCAACGCTCGTAATCGAGCTCGGGCGGCACGGGCATCGTCGGCTCGTCGCCGCAAGCGACATCGCCGGCCGGAACCGCGACGCGAACGGTGTGCAGCTTGCCGACGCGTCCGTTGCGCACCAGCTCGCACACGCGATGGAAGTTCGCGAGCGAGCGGAACTCGCTGTCGGTTCGGAACACGCGCTTCTTCGCGGTCGCGAGGTCGCTGAGCATGCGTCCTTCGCCGATCGTGCGCGTGATCGGTTTCTCGCAGCACACGTCCTTGCCGGCGTTGATCGCGTCGATCGACATCGGAGTGTGCCATTGGTCGTTCGTCGAGATCATGACGACGTCGATGTCGTCGCGTGCCAGGATCTCGCGGTAGTCGCGGTACGCCTTGCAGCCCTTGAAGGCCCCCGAGCGCGTCGCTTTCGCGTAGTGCCTTTCGGCGACCTTGCAGCCCTGCTCGAGGCGCCACGAGTCGACGTCGCAGATCGCGACGACTTGCGTGTCCGGCGCCTGCAGGAACCACGGCAGGTTGTGGCGCACCGAGCGGCGGCCGTAGCCGATGACCGCGACGCTGATGCGGTCCGACGCCGCGGGCCGGTCGGGGTCAGCGGAGATCAGCGTGGGAATAGCGAGAGAGGCTGCGGTGCCGGCGAGGAAACGGCGACGGCTGAGGCGATGGTCGCGTGTCATGACGGGTCCCGGGGGAAGGGGCAGGTGCGAGCGATAGGTAGAGGCGCCGTCAAGTCTGGCAACGGATCGCCCGCGGATCAAGAGACGCGACGCATGCACCGGTCGACCGCCGCGAGGCGACACCCATCACGGCTGCGCGTCGCCTCGCGAGGGGAGCGGTCGCACGATCCGGATGTCCGGTCGTGGCGCCGGCTTCATGCCGTGGCCGAGGAAGAAGCTCGGATGCGGCGGCTTGTTGTAGACGACGTTCTGCCACGCGAGCGCGAGACGGTACTGCGGATCGTGTACGAGCGTGCGGATGCGGTGAGCGGTCGGGATCGTCGTCGTGTAGAGTCGCAGCGATCGTCCGTCGGGAGATGGCACGAGCAGCTCTTCGCGCCAATCGCCCAGGATGTCGCCGATCAAGCTCGGATAGCGTACGCGCCGCGCCGTCTCCACGCGCAGGAGCATCTCCTCGCCAAGGGTCTGCGGATTCCACTTCGCGACGCGTCCACCGCCGAACAGCTCGCGCAGCAAGTCGCCGTCCCACCAGATGGCCCAACCGGTCGAGCGAGGCGCCGGTCCGATCGACCTGCCGCGCGCATCGCGCAGTCCTCCCGGCCCGCCCCATGCCTCGCAGCCCCGGTGTCGCGGATCGATGTCCGCCGCCAGGCCCGCCCCGACGTCGACGCCGGGGCCGTGGCTCCAGAGGATCTTCCCGGTGCGCGCGTCGCGCATCGCCGCGCCAGGGGTTCTGAATGCGACCGTGTGGCCTTCGTTCTCGTGCACCGTGAAGACTTCTTGCCCCGGGCGGTCCGGGTCGAGATCGCCGAGGTGCATCGCGTCTCCGTGGCGCAGGCCCGTCGTGTAGAGGCCCTTGCCGTCGTCGTCGATGACCATGGCGTGGTAGACGATCTCGTCTCTGCCGTCGCCGTCGACGTCGCCGACCGACAACGAGTGCCCGCCCATGCCGGAGTAGCCGGACGCCTCGAGATACGGCGGATGGGAGATGCCCGAATCGAAGGTCCAGCGTCGGGAGAGCTTTCCGCCGCGCCAATCCCATGCGACCAGCACGGTTCGTCCGTACACGCCGCGGCACAGGACGACGCTCGGACGCTCGCCGTCGAGACAGGCGACGCAGGCGAGGAAGCGATCGCAACGATTGCCGTACGAGTCGTTGCCGCCATTGCCTCCGATGCCGCCCCAGCCGTCGATCGGCGCGCGGCCGGGAACGTAGTCCACGGTTACGAGAGCGGCGCCCGTACGCCCGTCGAAGATCGTGAAGAACTCCGGACCGGAGAGCACGCGACCGAACGACTTCGAGCGCTCGTCGAGCTCACGCCAGTCGCGGTCCCTCTCTCCGATCACTTCGCCCTTGCCGTCGACCGAGCCGTCGGCCGTCTTGCATGCGACCTCGGCACGTCCGTCACCGTCGAGGTCGTAGGCCATGAACTGCGTGTAGTGTTCGCCCTCGCGGATGTTCCGGCCGAGATCGATGCGCCAGAGCCGTGTGCCGTCGAGCTCGTAGGCGTCGAGAAGCGGCGATCCGGTCAGGCCGGCGTGCGAGTTGTCTCGAGGCCGCGAGACCTGGTGCAGCACGATCTCGTACTCGCCGTCGCCGTCGAGATCGGCCACGGACGCGTCGCCGGGTCGGTAGCCCGCGACGGTCGAGATCGGAATCGCGAGATAGCCTCTCTGCCAGACCGCGACGGGGTCCTCACCGGCGAGTTCATCTCCGTCGACGACGGCGCGCGCGGCATAGCGCACGCTGTCGCCTTTCGGTGGCGAGGAGTCGACGTAGCTCGTCGTGCCCGCGATAGGGCGCTCGTTGAGCTTCTCCCACCGCGCGTCGTCCGCGCGTCGTCGGTAGACGTTGAAGGCGACGCCGTCCGGATCGGTGCCCAGGAGCCGCCAGCTGACGTGCACGCCGCCGTCCTGCCGGATGGTGGCGACCGTTCCGCGCGTCAGCCACTCCATCTGCCTCTGAGCCGTCACGTCGCCGCAGACCGCCACGGCCAGCGTCAGCGAGACGGCGCATTTCCTGAAAGAGAAGTCCGCCATTTCGGTCTACCGCCCAAAAGGGTCGATGCCGAAGACATCAGGTTCAATTCGTGCCACGAGATACGTCACGCTACCATGAGACGCCGTGGGCTCAAGCTCCGGAGATTCCGATGAAGACTTCCATCCTGCTCGTTCCCGTGCTCGCCGCCTTCTTCGCTGTCGTCACCTGCTTCGTATACGACGGCCTCCGCGGCCCCTCCACCGGCGTCGGTACCGATGCCGCCGACCGGCTCGACGACCTGATCGCGCGCCTCGATCGAGTGGAGCGTCGCCTCGAAGCGACGGCGCGTCTCGAGTCGCCCCCGGTTGCGAGCCCGGACGCTGTCGCGGTGGACCCCGGCGTCCCATCCGTCGCGTCGGGCTCGACGTCGACCGTCGCAATAGCGGTGCCGGGCGACGGCCCGGACGGTTCGTCGCCCGAGGCTCCCCGCCCGGGCGACCGCCTCGCGAAGCTCTTGCGGCTCGAGGGCGGAGAGGAGGAGCTGCGCGGCTACGTCGCCAGCGTCATCGAGGACGAGCGCGCGGCCCGCGACGATCGCCGCCATCTTGAGCGCCAGGAGCGCGCGCGCGAGTTCCAGGAGATGCGCCAAGGGCCGTACGGTCGCCACAACTACCGCGTCAACTCGATGGCCAAGAAGCTCGCGCTGACGCCGGATCAGGCGGACGTGTACTACGACCTGCTCGTGCGGTACGGCGACGAGAAGAAGAATCTCCACAAGACCGAGGATGGCAAGTCCGTGTTCGAGACCCTGAATCCCATGCAGATGGCCGAGCACATGAAGAACGTCCACGCGCAGGAGCAGACGCTCGCGAAGCAGCTCGACGCCGAGTTCGCCGACTCGCTGTCGGACGAGCAGCTCGCCGCGTACGAAGCCCTGCCAGAGCACGAGCGCGGCATGCCCGGTGGCGACTTCAGCGTGGCCGTGTCGACGGGCGATGGCGTGTTTTCGACCGGCAGCCCTGTCGGCGTCAAGGCGATCCACATCTCGGGATTCGACGTGCTGGACGGCTCGGGCGGCGCGGGCGAGTCCGAGGGCTCGGACGGAGAGTAGACCTCGGCGATGGCCGCGGGGCTGCGAAACTCGAGTTGACTTGTGGCCGGACGGCGCGCAGCATCGCGCTGGCCGCACGTCACTCGACGCACAGGATGCGGCCGCCATCTGGCCGGCTCTCCGACTCCGGCCGTTACGACGAGGTCTCATCGATGACGCCGTTTGCCGCCCCGCGCAGTCGTTTCGTAGCAGCATTCCTGCCGCAAGCCTTGCTGATCGCGCTGTTCGCGTGGACGTCGGACCTGCGGGCCGATCCCGTCGAGATCTCCGAGCTCATGGCGAGCAACGTCTTCACGCTCGACGATCGCGAGGGAACCTCGGCGGATTGGCTCGAGCTCCACAATACGACCGGCGAGACGGTCGACGTCTCCGGCTGGTACCTGACCGACAACGAACGCGACCCGCTCAAGTGGCAGATCCCCGCGGGCGTCGAGCTCGCCCCGGACGCGTACCTGGTGATCTTCGCGTCGTCGAAGGATCGCGACGTCGCCGGTTCCGAGTTGCACACGAGCTTCCAGCTCAGCGCGGGGGGCGAGTATCTCGCTCTCGTCGCTGCCGACGGCGAGACCGTCGTCCACGAGTTCGCGCCGCTCTACCCGGCGCAATTCCAGGACATCTCGTACGGCACCCCGTCGGGCGGCGGTGAGCCGACGTATCTCGCCGAACCTACCCCCGGTGCGGCGAACAGCCCCCCGGCTGCGGTCGGGCCCGCACTTCGCAGCCCGGCCTGGGCGCCCCGCGTGCCGTCGGCCGATCAGGACATCGTCGTGACCGTAAGGGCCGCGGAGGTCTTGGGTCCCGTGGCCGCGGTCGTGCTGACGTATCGCGTCGGATACGCCACCGAGGCGGACCCGATCGCGATGAACGACGCCGGCGCGGGGTTCGACGCCAGGGCGGGTGACGGCGTCTACACCGCCGTCATTCCGAGCTCGGCGTTCGATGCCGGCGACCTCGTCCGTTGGTACTTCACGGCGACCGACGCGGCGGGCAATGCGAGTCGCGAACCGCTCTTCCCCGATCCCAGGGCGTCGCCGGAGTACGTGGGCACCGTCATCGCCGACCCCGATCTGGATAGCTCGGCGCTGTCGCTCCACTGGTTCCTCGCACCGGGAACACAGAACGCGGCGAACTCGCGCTCGGGAACGCGCGCCGTGCTCTTCTTCGGCGGCGAGCTCTACGACAACATCTTCGTTCGCATTCGTGGTGGCTCGACCACCGGGCTGCCGAAGAAGAGCTACAAGTTCGACTTCAACCCCCGGCACCACTTCCGCTTCAGCGTCGACGCCGGGCGCGTGTCGGAGATCAACCTCAACACCAACTACACCGACAAGACGCACATCCGACAGGATCTCGCCTTCGAGGTGTTCGATGCGGCCGGCTCGCCCGGCTGCGAGGCGTTCGCCGTGCGCGTCAATCGCGACGGTGCGTTCTTCTCCGTCGCGACGCTCATCGAGCAGCCGGATGACGACCTCTTGCGCCGCGAGGGGCTCGACGACCGCGGTGCGCTCTACAAGATGTTCAACACGTTCAACTCGGCGACGAACCGCGTCGAGAAGAAGAACCGGCGCTGGGAGAACAACGCCGACCTGCAGGCGTTCATCGGCTCGATCAACGGTCGGACGGGGGCCGCCCTGATGCGCTCGGTGTTCGATCGGGTCGACATCCCTCGCGTGATCGCCTACCTCGCCGCCAACGCCCTGACGCAGAACAACGACTGCATGGCGAAGAACTACTATCTCTACCGCGACACCGAGGGCAGCGGGGAGTGGCTGTTTCTGCCCTGGGATGTCGATCTGTCGTTCGGTCGCCACTATATGACGAACGACAATATCCTCGGCGATCTGCTGTGGAACGACGAGGACTGGGTGCTTGGCGGCCGGAGTCGCAACGTGCCGATCTCGCCGTCGCACCCGTTCATGGGCAAGCAAGAGCTGCCCGGCAATCGATCGTGGAACCGGCTCATCCATGCCTTGTTCGAGGTGCCGGAGTTTCGATCGATGTTCCGTCGGCGTCTGCGCACCTTGATGGACGAGATCCTCCAGCCCACCGGGACGCCCGGGGCCGAGCTCGTGCTCGAGACGCGCATGGCCGCCATGGCCGATGAGCTGCGCGCCGACACGGCTCTCGATCTGAGCCGGTGGGGGACCTTCGGCACGCGGCGGACGATCGACGAGGCGATCGACGATCTGACGACGCAGTACCTGTCGATTCGTCGCGACCACCTGTTCCGGACGCACCTCATCGATCTCGTCGACGACTATCCGCAGCCGCGAGCGTACTCGGCGGAGATCCCTCGTGCGCAGAGCGGCGACGTGTCGATCGAGTTCGGCGCGCTCGACTTCCATCCCGCATCGAACGATCAGGACGAGGAGTACATCGAGCTCGTCAACAGTGGCTCGGAGGCCGTCGATGTGTCCGGCTGGCGCGTGACCGGCGGCGTCGAGCACGAGTTCTTGCCCGGCACGGTGATCCTTGCGGGCGGCTCGCTGCACGTGTCGCCGAACGTCGCACGGTTCCGTTCGCGTGACGAATCGCCGCGCGGGAACGAGGGGCTGTTCGTGCAGGGGCCATATGCCGGCCACCTGTCGAGCTTCGGCGAGGAGCTGTGCCTCGAGAGCGCCGCGGGTGACGTCGTCGCCTGCGTGACGTACGACGGCGATCCGAGCGTGGCACAGCTTCACTTGCGCGTCACCGAGCTGCACTACCATCCGGCGGCTCCGACGGCCGCGGAGGTCGGCGCGGGTTTCGTCGATCAGGACGAGTTCGAGTTCATCGAGCTCCGCAATACGAGCGAGGACACGGCCCTCGATCTCGATGGCGTGCGATTCACCGCCGGCATCGCGTTCGATTTCTCGAGTGCCGCGATTCGCTCGTTGGAGCCCGGCGCGCTGCTGATCGTCGTCAGCGACCGCGCCGCGTTCGAGCGTCGCTACGGCGTCGGGCTGCCGATCGCCGGCGAGTACCGCCCGACCCGACTCGACAACGACGGTGAGCGGATCAAGCTGGAGGACGCGACGAACGCCACGATTCAAGAGTTCACCTACAACGACAACGCGAACGCCGGCTGGCCCGTGGCAGCGGACGGCATCGGGCACTCGCTCGAGGTGGTCGATACGGACGGTGACTACGACCGACCGGCGAACTGGCGCGCGAGTGACGCCGTGCACGGCTCGCCCGGACGCCATGGCGACGCCGGTCCGATCTTCGTGCGCGGCGATGCGAACCTCGATCGGGAGCTCAACGTCAGCGACGCCGTGCGGGTCCTCGCATTCCTCTTCCGGGGCGGGGATCTGACCTGTCGCGACGCGGCCGACTTCGACGACGACGAGCAGCTGGTGATCACCGATCCGATCGCGCTGCTCGCGTACCTCTTCCAGGGCGGCGGACCGCCGGCGCCACCGTACCCGGCCGCGGGCGTCGACCCGACGGACGACGGTGCGCTCGATTGCGAGGCCGGGCTCTGATCCCGAGCGATCACGACGGCGGCGAGTAGATGCCGTTCTCGGCCGCGTAGAGGATCAGCGACGCCGTCGTGTCGAGCCCGAGCAGGCGCATCAGTCGGTACTTGTGGTACTCGGCTGTCTTGCGCGAAACGCTGAGCCGCGCGGCGACCTCCTTGGCCGTGAGCCCCTCGGCGAAGAGGCGCAAGACCTCTCTCTGCTGCGCGGTCAGCTCGACCGGCCCGTCGGATCGACGCGATCGTTGCAGGTCCCGCGCGATGAGCGGCGTCACGTACACGTTGCCGAGGTGGGCCTCGCGGATCGCGGTGAAGAGCTCCTCGGGCTCCGAGCTCTTCAGCACGTACCCGCTCGCGCCCGCGTCGATGCCGGCCTCCGCATAGTACGGATCCTCGTGCATCGTCAGAAAGACGACGCGCGTCTCGACGTCGAGCGCCATGATCCGCTTCAGCGACTCCAGGCCATTCAGGCGGGGCATGTTGATGTCGACGATCGCGATGTCGGGCTCCAACCTCTCGACGGCCGCGACGAGCGCCTGGCCGTCGTTCACGACGCCGACCACATCGAACTCGAGCTCGAGGATCTTTCGGAGTGGCTCGACGAAGAGCTTGTGGTCGTCGGCCAGAAGCACGGTCAATCGGTGCTCGTCAGTCACCATCGATCTCGGTGTCCGCGTTCGTGTCGTCGGGGGAGTCGATGCTCACCGGAACCGTCAGCTCGACCAGCGTACCGTCGCCGGGCGTCGACTGCACCACTACGCTTCCGCCCACGAGCACGGCCCGCTCCTCCATGCTGACCAGGCCCAGCCCCTGCGGATTGCCTCCGTCGAGCCCGAAGCCGCGCCCGAAGTCGCGGATGGCGAGTGTGACGCCGCCATTCGATTCGAAGAGCGCAACGTCGGCCCGCTCGGTCTCCGCGTGCCGCTCGATGTTGTGCAGGCTCTCCTGGAGGATGCGGAAGACGGTCAGGGCGGCATCGGCCGACAGGATTCCCTCTCCCACGTTCGCGTCGCAGGTCAGCGCGATGCCGGTGCGCTTCGCGAAGCCGTCGCACTCCGACTCCACGGCCATCACGAGACCGAGGTCCGTCAGGATCTTCGGATGCAGGTGGCGCGAGAGCTCGCCGACTTGCTTGGCGAGACTGCGCGCCCTCGATCCGAGACCGCGCAGCGCCTCGTCGACGGCCGTGGCCGCCGGCCGGATCTGCGATCGGACGATCTCCGCCTCCATGCCCAGCGACGCGAGCTGCTGGGTCAGGTCGTCGTGCAGCTCGCGCGCGAGGTGGCGGCGCTCCTCCTCTTGCACGGTGATCAATCGCGCGGCGAGCCGTCGCAGCGTCGACTCGGCAGCGCGCAGGGTAGCGGTCGTCTCCTCGAGGCGGGCCGTACGTTCCCGGACGCGAGACTCGAGCTCGTCTCCGAGCCGCTTCAGAGCCCGGTTCCTCGACACGAGTCGCACGGCTTGCCAGGCGATGAACGCGAGCGCGAGCGCGAGCGCCGATCCCAGCACGACCGTGAAGTATTGCCGGCGGACTCGGAAGGAGATGCGGGCCGGCCCCGAGTACGCGAGCTCGCTGTCGATCGCCTGCACCTCGAACGCATACTCGCCCGGCGCCAGGTCCTGATACGTCGTGCTGCGCTCTCGGGTGTACCGCCAGTCGGCGTCGTGGCCTTCGAGGCGGTAGCGGTACTCGAGCTCTGCGGGCGGAAACGCGAACGTGACGCCGTGGAAGTCGAAGGCGAGCGACGAAGTCGTAAACGCGACGAATTCGCTCGACCGTTCGCGCCGTCCGTCGACGGACAGCTGCAGGCGTCCGATCGTCGGCGGCCGTGTCTTTGCGTCGAGTCGCACGGCACCGCCGCGAAAGAGTCCGAGCCAGACCCCGCCGTCGTCGGTCTCGTGGAGCGCGCGGGCGCCGGAAGCGTCGACCCACTCGGGCGACAGCGGCACCTGGCGACACGTGACTCCGTCGTAGCGCAGCACTCCGAAGCGCACCGCGATCCACAGGCGTCCCCGCTCGTCTTCGAGCAGCGCGCGGACGTAGCTCCCCTGCATGTCGGGGAAGTTCCCCCGCGGCGGGACGAACCGCGTGCCGTCGAACCGGACGAGACCGTCGGCCGCGCCGGCCCAGATCGTGCCGGAGCGATCCTCGAGCAGCGTCCACACTTCGTTGTTCGGCAGCCCGTCGAGCCGCGTGTAGGGACGCAGGCCGCTCTCGTCGTAGCGCAGTAGGCCGCCCCTCCCGGCGAGCCACACTCGTCCGGCCTGATCGGCCAGGACCGCTTGAAACGGCGTGTCGAGCAGTCTGCCTTGTGCAACGACTCTCGTGAGTGCGTCGTCTTTCCACGTCGCGACGCCGCGGTTCGTCGCGATCCACAACGCGCCGTCGGGTGCTGCGGAGATGGAATGGACCACGTTCCCTGGCAGGCCGTCGCTGCGGGTCCGGCGCGTGAAGCTGTCGCCGTCGCCGTCGCGAACGAATAGCCCGACCTGCGAGCCGACCCACAGGCGTCCATCGCTATTCCGATGCAGACAGTTGATCGCGGTCGGGCCTCTCTGCGCAGCGAGACGGACGCGCTCGACGCCGTCCCGGCTGCGACGGAGCAGCCCGAAGTACCGCGTGCCGATCCACAGGGAGCCGGTCTCGTCGTCCGCGAACGCGACGACGCTCGCGCCTCGGTTCCCCGCGATCGAGATGTGGGAGAGCGAGGCGCCGACGTACTGACCGAGACCTCCCTGCGTTCCGGCCCAGATCGTGCCTTGCCGATCCTCGAAGACGCAGTTGATCGTCACGCCGATCAGGCCCGCCTGGATGCCGTGGAGTCGAGGCTCGCCCTTGCCGACCTCGAGGATGCCCCGCGACTCGGTGCCGACCCAGACCGTTCCCGCACGATCCGCACGGATGCAGCTCAGTCGATCACCGGACGACAAGTCGGGGCTGTGTGGCGAGATCGAGACGACCTCGCCGTCGTACTCGAAGAGACGCTGCGCCGTGCAGATCCACAGCCTGCCGTCAGGGCCTTTCGAAAGCGAAACGACGCTGCCCGTCGGGCCGTCGCCGGCCGACACGGGCTCGATCCGCTCGCCGTCGAATCGGCACAGTCCCTTGGCCGTACCGACCCAGACCGTACCTTCCGCCTCATCGAGTAGCGTCGTGATTCGCGCGGGTGCTAGCGCCCTCTCGATCGAAGCGGTCGACCCACCGACGCGGTGCAGGGTCGGTCCCTGTGCCGCCCAGACGACGCCGCCACGGTCCTCCACAAGCGGGCCGATATGGACGACCCGTCGCGCCCCCGATGGAATCTCGAACACCGGCTCGATGGTCCGCTCGCCAGCGTGCCCCGGGCACCGATATACGGCCCCGGGAGTGCCGATCCACAGCGTGTCGTGACGATCGATGAGGAGCGTGGAGATATCGTCCGCTTCGGGGCCGAGCTCGCTGGCGAAGCGCGTCAGGCGCTCTCCGTCGTATCGCCAGAGTCCTCCCGGCGTGCCGATCCACAGCGTGCCGGCCGCGTCCTGTGCGATCGTTCGAACCGCGCCGCGCAGCTCGTTGATCGCGACGACCGTGTGCCAGGGCTCGACATCGAACTCGCGCCGCGCGCCGATCGTGTCGACCGGATGCAGTCGCGTGCGCTCGGGCGTCGCTCGAACGGTCGGCGGTCGCGCGCCGAGATGTTGCGTCGTCGTCGCGTCTCGCTCGACCTCGACGGTGACCTCGGCGCTGTTGCCGCGCCGCGTCGCGACCTCGATTCGATACTCTCCGGCCGGCAGCTCGACCGCAAAGCGTCCCTTCTTGTCGGCGCGCACGCGGGTTCGCAGTCTGTCGCGCTCGGTGGATCGAACCGTGACGAGCTCCGAGACGGCGGACGGCTTCGCTCCGGGCCGCGAGTCGGTGACCCGGCCTTTCAGATGCCCGAGAGCGGTGTTCGGCGTGACGAGAACGAGGTCACCTCGACGCCACGCTGAGACCTTCCCCGTGCCGGGACCCCAGCCGAGGAACGTCGTGGGTCGGCCTTCGTCCTTGTCGACGATCACGATGTCGAAGCCGATCGTGCACGGATAGCCGAGCGGTGGCGACCCGTCGCGTATCGCGTCGAGATCGATGCGCCACTCGTACGCAAGGCCGCCGTCGTTCAGCCGTCGCTGCGCGACACTCACCGCAGTCCCTCCGGCCGGCAGAGCCGTCTCCGTGCTCGGCCGCACCGCGGTCTCCGACACGAGCGAGGAGTCGAGCCGGCGGACCGGCGAATCTCGATCGTCGTGGGGCACGTTGACGAACACGAGGCAGCGATCTCCGCGTCCGGAGCTCGAGTTCGGGACGACGACGTCGTCGCGCACGGTGATCGCGAGGTAGAGCGTGCCGGAGGACACATCGTGAATCGCGCGAAACGACGCCGCGAGATCTTCCGGTCCTCCGCGCCGACGGCCCTGCAGGCCTTGGCCGATCGCGTGGCTGACCGGATCGCCGGGCCAGTCCGAGAAGTCGCCGTCAACGCGGATGGCGCTGCAGTCAGCCGACCGGACGATGGCGATGCGCCCGTTGTGCGCGCGCGCCGGCGCCGCCACCGCGACCGAGAGTGCCGCCGCAGCTACAAGCACGCGGAAGCGGTATCTCTGACCGGTCATGCGCAAGGAATCCGAACCTCACCTCGAAGCCGCGCCAGCGCCCCGCCGCCCGCTGTCAAGCGCAGGGAGGGAACGCACCGCAACCGAGTTCGCCCTCGGTCGCGTCCTGTCCGCATTCCCCGAACGGCGATGGAGGCGCGGCGCCTCCCGCGAACAAATGAGACAACACGACGATGGCATCGGTCAGCTCGAGGGTTCCACTGTCGTTTCCGTCGAGCGCCTGCAGACACGGAGGCTCCGGTAAACCGAGGAACAGGTAGCCGAGGACGGTCACCGGGTCGCTGACGTCGACGTTGCCGTCCGCGTTGGCGTCGCCGCGCTCGAACAGCGGCTCGTCCGGGGCGACTCCGACGGCGGCACGGTTCGTGCCGAGGCGGATCTCGTCGACACCGGCCCAGCGCCGGCCTCCGAACGTGACGAAGCGCAGCGCGCTCGGA
This sequence comes from uncultured Planctomycetia bacterium, assembly GCA_964392615.1. Classification (GTDB taxonomy): domain Bacteria; phylum Planctomycetota; class UBA8108; order UBA8108; family UBA8108; genus CAYMRB01. Next base: position 23,039 of record CAYMRB010000048.1, read on the forward strand.
TCGAGACTGAACGTCAACGTGCCGATCGGTGCCCTCAGCGGAACCGGTGCGATGTGGTCGGGGTTTTCGTTATCGGTCAACGCCCAGAGGGTCAGTCGATGTCCGGTGCCGTCGTCGTTCCACTCGACGCGCCCGACGATGAGATGCGACTGCGGTTGCGACACGATCTGTCTCGCGGCGCTCATCACGACCGGCCTGCCGCTACCGTCAGCGTTGCCGTCGTACACGACGCCGCGGATGCCGCGGCCGATCGAGTTGTTCGCGTCGAACGTGAAGCCGACGCCGAGCCCGGCGCCGAGGTCGAAGTCGGAGAAGTCGGTCGAGGCGGCGTCATCGTCCTGCAGGCGCACGGACGACACGAGGAAGACGATCGTCTCGAACGTACTGCCCGAATCGTTGTTCTGCACGAGCACGCTGAACCAGAGCTCCGCTTCGGGCACCAGCAGCGCGTCCCGTTCGGCGGTGCCGATCTCGCGTCCGATGCCGCCGCGCCCGAGGACGTCGGAGCGCTCGGCTCGTCCGCCGGCCCAGTTCAGCCCGTTGGCGCGTTGGCTGCCGGCCTTGACGTCGAAGAAGCTCCGGAACGCGGTCTCGGTCCACGACGAATCCTCGAGCCAGCCGGTCCCGCTGCCGCGTCCGTCCAGCCGGCCCGCGTCGAGCTCGAAGCCCTCGTAGACGAGCGCCGGCGGCGGCGGTGGCGGCGGTGGCGGCGGTGGGGGAGGCTCGGGGAGCTCGCCCGGCTCCGGCGGCGGCACCGGCTCGCCGGTCGCGCGATCGGTCGGATAGATCGCGCCGGTCGCGTCGAGCCAGGCGCGCAGATCCGCGAGGAGAGCGTCCCGGAGCTCGAACATCTCCTCGTCGCCGCTCGCGAGCAGGTCGGTCTGCTCCTCGATCTCCGCGGTCAGATTGTAGAGCTCCGCGTGGCGATCCTCGTAGAAGAAGAGCAGCTTGTAGCGCTCGCCGTCGACCTCGCGAATGATCGACGACGTCGGCACGGCCCGCGTGTCGAGGTAGCCCGGGAAGTGGTAGTAGATCGCGTCGCGTGGCAACGTCGCCGTATCGCCGCGCCACAAGGGCACCAGCGATACGCCGTCGAGCGGCTGCTCGTCCGCCGGTGGCAGCGCGCCGCCGGCGAACTCCGCGAAGGTCGGATAGAAGTCGACCGAGTGGATCATCGCGTCGTTCGTCGCGTCCTGCGGCACCGTGCCCGGCATCGACACGATGAGCGGCACGCGGATGCCGCCGTCGGTCAGCATGCCCTTGCGACCGCGCAGCGGCGCGTTGCTCGTACGAGTGTCGCCACCGTTGTCCGACATGAACACGAGCAGCGTGTCGTCGGCGATGCTGTCGCTGCCGTCACCGTCGCCGTTCGGATCGTCGAGAAAGTCGAGCACGCGGCCGACGCCGTGGTCGAAACCCTCGATCAGCGCGGCGACGTTGACGTTGTCGTGGCCGCGCGTGCTGGGGTTCTGCGCGCGCTTCGTCTGGTACTTCGCGACCAGGTCCGGACGGCCCTGGTTCGGGCTGTGGATCGCGAAGAAGTTGAGCTGCAGGTAGAACCTCTCGCCGGCCGTGACGCGATCGGTCATGAACGCGATCGAGGCATCGGAGACCGCGTCGGTCAGATGCTTCGGCGTGCCGATCAGACTCGTGGGCAAGCCGTGCTCGGCGACGTAGGCGGCGTCATAGGGCGCAGCCCACGCGTCGAGCTCGGGGCCGACGCGATCGTGGAATGTCCACGCGCCGCCGCTCTGGCTTGCGAAGTAGCTCCCGGGCGCACCTGGCCAGCTGCCGCCGTAGTTGAAGTCGAAGCCCTGGTTCAACGGCATCGACTCCGCGCCGCCCTCGTGGCCGCCGACGTGGTACTTGCCGACGTGCGCCGTCGTGTAGCCCGCCGCCTGCAGGACCTCGGCGAACGTCACCGTCGGCGCGTGGAGGTCCTCGCGTTGCGCTGGGCCGAGCAGAGTGCCCGTGCCCCGGTTGAGGTTGTTGACGACGTACACGCGAGTCCGGGGCGGGTACTGGCCGCTGAGGAGCGCGGCGCGCGTCGGCGTGCAGTTCGGTTGGGCGTACGCGCTCGTGAATGACAGGCCGCGATCCGCGAGGCGCTCGAGGTGCGGCGTCTCGTAGAAGTCGCTCGGCTGGTCGTAGTTCGTCGCGCCGACGCTGACGTCGGCCCAGCCGAGGTCGTCGGCGAGGACGAACACTATATTCGGTTGGCCGTCGCCAGCGTGGAGCGTCGCAGCGGCGAGAATCAGCGCCAACGCCACCAGGCGATAGCTCGCGTTCGCGGGGAAGAACATGCTCGTCAACACCCTCCAGACCGATTTTTGCGGTGTGTCTGCGACTGTATCACGCTCTGCGGCCGGAGCGGCGCTCCATCGTCTTCCGGACCCGCAGGAATGTTCCTAGGAACTTTCCCGTGGATTCGCGGGAAAGCCGTCGGCGGGATCGTCGGTACAATCTGGATCGTATGGGTCGGCCCGCCGCAAGACGGGTTCGGCGAGGGTCTCCGCGGCGGACTGTCAACCGAGGTACGTGATCTCCTCATGCGCAGTGCATCGATCCTTCTCGCGCTGGCCGCGCTTGCTGGCCTCGCGAGCCCCCTTTTCGGACAGGGGGCGATCGCGGACTCGTCCGACGATTGGTCGACGACGGGAACCCAGGGCGAGAACGGATGGTCGTCCGGCGTGTACGACTTGACCGCCGACGCCGGCGGTACGTACGCGGCCGCGGACTTCACGCCGTTTCGCAACGCATGCGGGGCCGGCGGAGCGGCCTGTCCTGAGGGCGGTGACGTCAGCGTCGACGGCAATCACTGGCGCGGTCCCGTTCCCGCTCGGCCGGCCGAGCCCGGCGACGAGGCGCGCTGGGATCTGACAGCGGGCTTCGATCCGCCGTGGACGCGGTGCGGTCGCGAGGCGCTCCATCCGAACGGCATCAACAGCGGCAACGAGCACTGGGTCGTGCGCCGGTGGACGAGCGACATCGATCGCGACGGCGCGGTCGTCACCTGGACGTTGCGGAAGCAGGGCACGGGGGGCACCGGTGTGACGGGGCGGATCTTCGTGACGCCGAACGGAGGCGCGACGCGCGAGGTCGACTCCGCGACGGTCGCCGGCGACGATCTCGACGGAATCCGCCGCGAAGTCATCGTCGACCTGCACGTCGGCGACCGTCTCGACTTCGCCGTGACTCCCGTCGGCACCGATGGCGAGTCGCACAGCTCCGGCGACGGATCCTTCGCCCGCTTGACGATCTCCGAGCCCGGCGATTCCGACGACGACGGCGTGCTCGATCCGGACGACAACTGCCCGGACGATGCCAACGCGGACCAGGCGAACTCGGACGCCGACTCGCTCGGCGACGCGTGTGACAACTGCCCGACGGTCGCGAACGAGCGTCAGATCGACAGCGACCACGATGGCATCGGCAACGCGTGCGACGAGGACACGCCCCAGGCCGAGCGGCCGAATGTCGTGTTCATCCTGATCGACGACTCGGGCATCGGCGACTTCCCCGTCTACGTGCCGAGCTCGCCGGTCTCGACGCCGAACATCGATCGCCTGGCGGCTCAGGGCATGCTCTTCTCGCGAGCGTACGCTGGCAGCACGGTTTGTGGGCCGGCGCGCTCGTCGCTGATGACGGGCCACCATATGGGGCACACGTCGATGCGGGGCAACTTCAACACCGCGAGCCTCCAGGACCGCGACGTCACGCTCGCCGAGGTGCTTCGCGGTTCCGGCTATCTGACCGGCGGCTTCGGCAAATGGGGACTTGCCGCACCGGGGACGATCGGCGCTCCGGAGCGCCAGGGCTTCGACGTGTGGTTCGGGCACTACCACCAGGTCCATGCCCACACGCACTACTGCGACCGCCTGTACCGCAACGGCGAGACGGTTCTGTTGCCGGAGAACCGCGGATTCAGCTCCCCGAGGACGGGTCGCATCAGTACGTCGCGCGTGCACTCGCACTACCGCATGGTCGACGAGATGAAGCAGTTCATCTCCGACAGCGTGGCTTCCGGCATGCCGTTCTTCGCGTACGGCGCGTGGAACCCGCCGCATACCGACAGCACGATTCCGGCGGACGACCCCGCCTGGGATCTCTACGCGAGCCGGCCGTGGTCGGAGGCGCAGAAGATCCAGGCGGCGATGATCTCGATCATCGATCGCCAGGTCGGCGATGTCATCGACACGCTGACCGATCCCGACGGCGACGGCGATCCGGCGGACAGCGTGTTCGAGAACACGCTGCTGATCTTCACGTCCGACAACGGCGGTACGTCGAACACCGCGTATCCGCGCAACGGCATCCTGCGGGGCCACAAGACGTCGCTCTACGAGGGCGGTCTGCGCACGCCGTTCATCGCGCACTGGCCGGGACGCATAGCGCCAGGCACCGTGTCAGACCACCTGACGTACTTCCCCGACGTCCTGCCGACTCTCGCCGAGCTCGCCGGCGGCGAGCAGCTGGTTCCCGCTGACGTCGATGGCCTCTCGCTGGTGCCGACCCTCTTGGGGGAGGGAGAGCAGCAGGAGCACGACGCCCTGTACTTCGAGTACTACGGCGGCAACGCGAACCGCGCACCGGAGAAGGCCGTGCGGCAGGGCGATTGGAAGATGATCCTGCGGCGCAACGGCAACGTCGAGCTCTACGACCTCGCCAGTGACCCACGCGAACGGACGAACGTCGCGGGCGCGAATCCGGCTGTCGTCGCGCGCATTCGCGCGATCATGGGGGCCGAGCATTCGCCGATGCGCGCGCAGTACAACGTCAACCCGCCGAACGTCGGCAACGCGTCGAAGGACGGCATCGTCACGTACGGCGTGCGTCCGGGCGATGGCGCCCGGAACTGGACGATGGGCGAGTCGGGCGACGCGCGATCGTTGACGGGTACGCTGCGAGATGGCGCCGGCCGCGAGGTGACGCTCTACCTCAACGACCTCGACGCGCGGTTCGTGCTCGGTCTCGAGCTCGTGCGTCGCGGTGCAGCGGCGCCGCGTCTCGACATCCAGCTGCGGGGGCAGTCGGGCACGGCGTACTTCACGGGAGAGTACGATACGACGGGGCTGACTCCGAGCGCCTCGACGAAGGTCGCGCTCGCGCTGCACGCGATGCGGACGACGCCGTCGGCCTCGACTCTCGGCGGTGATCGCAACCGCCCGTTGACCCTGCGCCTCACGCACGGCGGTGGCGCGAACGAGGTGACCGCAGAGGTCGAGTTCCTGCGCGACGATTGCTACGAGTCGGGTGCGGAGTGCGTGCCGTGCGACGAGCCCTGGCAGATCGCGCCCGAACTCGAGGACGTAATCGGCACGGACGACTGCGGCGAGACGTTTCGACGCGGCGACTGCAACGCTGACGGCGAGGTGGACGTCTCCGACCCCGTTCGCATCCTGCTACGGCTCTTTTCGGGCGATGTCGCGTTCGCCTGCGACGATGCCTGCGACACGAACGACGATAGCGGGATCGATTTGACCGACGCCGTCTACGTCCTGGCTTTTCTGTTCCAGGGGACCGGCGACGGGCCGCCACCGCCCTTTCCGAGCTGCGGGAGTGACGCGAGCGAGGACGGCCTCGCATGCGAGTCGTTCACCGCTTGCGATTGATCGTTCAATACACCAATCAACGTATCGAGGAATCCACTTTCGAGGAGGATCTGATGACGAGAGCCAAGTCGACCCTTCGGCGCGGTCTGTGGATCGTCTGTGCTATCGGGATGACTCTCCCGGCACAGGCGCAGGATGACTACGCTACCGCGATTCTGAACGACGGGCCTGTCGCGTACTACCGTTTCGAGGATGCGAGCGACAGCGACATCGTCGCCGATGCGAGCGGTAACGCACTCGACGGTACCGATCTTCGGAACGCGACGCTCGGTGGCGAGGGGCTCATCGGCAACGCCCTCGAGCTCGACGGCAGCGGGTCGATTCTCCTGGGCTTGACCAACAACCCCGCCGATTTCAACGGGTCGGGTGCAGACCACGACGACTTCTCGATCGAGTTTTTCACCAAGCTTGACACGACCCCGCAACAGGTCTTCCTGGCGCAACTGAACGGTAGCCCGGGGACGGGCCGGTCGATCGTCATCGTGACGGCGAACGGCTTCTTCGGCTCCTTTCTCGGCGGCGGGACCTCCAACTCGACCGTCGTTCCCGAAGCCGACCGCTGGTACCACATCGTGATGACGTACGACGGCGGCGACAGCACGATCCGCTTCTACATCGACAGTGACGCTGTCGGCAGTCGTGTGGATCCTGCGGAAAACGCGCGGGGCAATTGGGTGCTCGGCGCGCACAAGAACCGCGATCGGCAATACCTGGACGGTCTCATGGACGAGTTGTCGTTCTGGGACTACCGCCTCGACGATCCGGACGGCGATGACGACCCGGCCGACTCCAAGGTGCGAGAGCACTACGTGGCCGCGTTCGGCGAGACGCCGGCGTGCCAGAGCCTCGACATGACGTGCTCGTTCTCGGTTGAGGGCGTCCGCGTGGCCTTCAGCGCAGCGCCGGACGGCTGCGATTGTCCCACGGTCGACCTCAGCCTCGACGGCGAGGTCGTCGCGGCCGGCATCGCGCTCGACGTCGTGACCGAGGTGCCGCTCGCATGCGAGCCGCGCACCGAGCACACCCTCGAGGCGTACTGCGCCGCGAGCGACCGGACGGCGAGCTGCACGTTCCGCTGCCCGGGCGCCGAGAGCGCCTACGCGGACACGATCCTCGCCGACGGACCGATCGCATACTACCGGTTCGAGGAGCCGGGTGACTCCGTGCCGGACGTCACGGGTAACGGAAACGATAGCGTGGATGTGGCGGACGTCGCTCCCGGTGTCGCCGGTTACCTCGGCAACGGTGCAGCGTTCTCGGGCAACGGCTCCATCGAACTCGGTTTGAGCGTCGATCCGAGCGACTCGGAGGGCGACGGCGTCGACGTGGGCCTCAACGACTTCTCGATCGAGGCGATGATCCGGACCGACGTGCTCGGGTCGACCTATGTGATCGCCTCGAACAAGGAGCAGGAAGGCGACGCGGGCCCCGGGCGTTCGAACGTGCTGATCAACCCGAACGGCATCGCATCGTTCATCGGTGGGGCGACGACGCAGACCCCGGTCGTGCCGGATCTCGGTGGGTGGTACCACGTCGTCGTCACGTACGACGGCACGCCGCCTCCCGGAGACGGCGAGGTCGCGGTCGATCCGGAAGGCGTCACGGTCCGCGTCTGGGTCAACGGCGTCATGATGGGCTCGGGCGCGCTCGTCGCCGAGTCGGCCACCGGTCATTGGGTCCTCGGCGCGCACAAGAACCGCGGCTCGTCGTTCCTCAGCGGCATGCTCGACGAGGTGTCGTTCTGGGACTATCGCCTCGACGATCCGGACGGCGACGACGACATCGCCGACTCGCTCGTCGGTGCGCACTACATCGCGGCGACGGGCTCCGACGTGCCGTGCCAGGAGGTCGGTCTCGCTTGCGCTGTCAACGAGAACGACATGCTCGAGGTGACCGTCGGGCCGGCTCCGGACGGCTGCCCGTGCGACATGCTCGACATCGCGATCGACGGCGTGCCGCTCGAGCCCATCCCGTTCCCGGAAGGCGGCGTGTTCGAGTTGCCCCTGCCCGCGGAGTGCCTGCCCGGCATCGAGCACACGATCGCCGTCGGCTGCAGCGGCTCGGTGCTCGTGGAGACGTGCACGTTCGCGTGTCCGTTCCCGTGCGACGGCCCGGGCATCGCCTGTGAGGTCAACGAGGAGGGCGCGCTCGTCGTGACCGTCACTCCGGTGCCCGAAGGCTGTGATTGCGCGGTCGTCGTCGCGACGGTCGATGGCGAGCCCTACGCCGAGCTTCCCGTGCCTCCGGACGGCATCTTCGTCGTGCCGCTCGATCCCGCCGAATGTCCGGCCGGAACCGAGCACACGCTCGAGGTGACCTGTGCCGAAGGCGGCCCGGCGGAGAGCTGCACGTTCACGTGTCCGACCCATCCGTGCGAGACGGTCGGCCTGGCCTGTTCGGTCAGCGAGGATGGCGCGACGCTCGACGTCACCCTCGCCCCGGCGCCTGACGGTTGCGACTGCGGCGAGGTCGAGCTGCGGATCGGCGACGCGCTCGTCGACACGGTGAGCTCGGACGCCGGCGCCGTCTCGCTCGCGTTGCCCGATCCGTGCGAGCCGGGAACCGAGCTGACGCTCGAGGCGACGTGCACGCTGACCGGACTATCGGAGAGCTGCACGTTCACGTGTCCGAGCCTCGAGCCGCAGTTCCGCCGTGGCGACGCCAACGCCGACGGCGTGGCGGACATCTCTGACGGCATCTATGTCCTCGGCTTCCTGTTCCTCGGCGGCGCGGCGCCGCTTTGTGACGACGCTGCGGATACGAACGACGACGGCGCGGTCGACCTGTCGGATGCCCCTGCGCTCTTCGGCTTCCTGTTTCTCGGCCAGGCGCCTCCGCCTTCGCCGCTGGAGAGCTGTGGGGACGATCCGACCGACGACGCGCTGTCGTGTGAGGCGTTCCCGCCGTGTGACGGTTGATGTAGGTTGAGTGGGCACCGGGCCGCAGCTGTCGGCCCGGTGCGTCATCAGGGTCTTGCAGCCCGTCGATACGGACTGTTCGACGGACTGCTCGCGGGCGCGAGAGCGAGATCCCCGAATCTACCCAAGGAGTTTCGAGATGAGAACGAACCGACTCTGCGTCGCGCTGGCGGCGTGTTCCCTGCTGGCGTCGGCCGCGGCCGGGCTTCGCGCCCAAGAGGAGTACGTCGACCTCGTCACGGCCGCCGAGCCCGTGGCCTACTACCGCTTCGAGGAGGTCGACGGCGATACGGTCGTCGAGGACTCCAGCGGCAACCTCCACGATAGCCTGGCGATCACCAACGCCGCCCTCGGCGCGACGGGTGTCGTCGGCAACGCGGTCGAGTTCGGCGGCGACGCGACGATCGAGCTCGACCTGCAGCTCGACATGGCCGACCCGGAGGGCGACGGTGCCGGCGTCGGCAACGACGACTTCAGCATCGAGGCGTTCGTGCGCGGTGAGGTGCTCACGCCGCCGAACGTCATCCTGTCGCAGCAGGACGGCCTCGGGCTCGGGCGATCGAACCTGCTGTTCACGCAGCCTACCGGCTCGATCGGCGCGTATATCGGCGGCGCGACGACGCCGTCGTCGGTGATCCCGGAGATGGGCACCTGGTACCACGTCGTGCTGACGTACGACGGCGGCTTCGGCCTCGAAACGCTGCGCGTGTACGTCAACGGAACGCTCGTCGGAACGAGCGGCCAGCTCGCCGAGGCCGCCGACGGCAATTGGATCATCGGGGCGCACAAGAGCGGCTTGAACTCGTTCTTCACGGGACTCCTCGACGAGCTGGCGTTCTACGACTATCGAATCGACGACCCGGACGGCGATGACGACACGGCCGACTCGGTCATCGAGAGCCATGTCGACGCGGCGTTCGGCGAGGATCTGCCGTGTCTCTCGCTCGATCTCCTGTGCACGGTCGTCGATGATTTCGTCGAGCTCCAGTTGACCGCCGCGCCGGCGGATTGTCCGTGCGAGACGGTCGACATCTCGATCGACGACGTCGAGGTCATGTCGGTTCCCTTGGATGATTTCATCGAGGTGCCGCTCCCCGACATGTGCCCGTCGGATACCGAGCACGTCATCACCGTGGCCTGCCCGGACGGCGTTTCGGCCTCGTGCACGTTCCTGTGCCCGTTCGATCCGTGCTCGACGCTCGACGTCGGCTGTCGCGTCACCGACGCGGGTATGGTGCGCGTCGAGATCGGGGAGCTACCCGACGACTGCGGCTGCGATCAGCTCGATCTGTCGATCGACGGCGAGGCGGTCACCACAGTCGATCTTCCCGTCGACGGCGTCGTCGAAGTTCCGCTGCCCGAGGACTGCGAGCCCGGAAGCGGGCACGTGCTCGGCGTCGCGTGTAGCCCCGACGGTCCGCAGGCCTCGTGCGACTTCCGCTGTCCGGGAGCCGAAGATGTGTACGCCGACACGATCCTCGACGATGAGCCGGTCGCCTACTACCGCTTCGAAGAGGAGGAAGGCGACGAGGCGATCGAGGACGTGACCGGCAACGGACACGACAGCGTCGCGATCAACCTCGCCGTGCTGGGGGCCGGGGGCTTCCTCGGCAACGCCGTCGAGCTGCTCGGCGACACGTCGATCGAGCTCAATCTGCAGCTCGATCCCGCGGACTCGGAGGGCGACGGTCCGGGCGTCGGCCTCGACGATTGGAGCGTCGAGGCGTTCGTGCGGCCGGAGATCGTCGTGCAGGCCGTGATCCTGTCGCAGCAGGACGGCATCGGACTCGGGCGGTCGAATCTGCTGATGACGAACGCCGCGGGCGCGCCGTTCGGCTCGTTCCTGGGCGGTGCGACGACGCCGTCGTCGGTGATTCCGGAGGCCGGCAGGTGGCACCACCTCGTGCTGACCTACGATGGCGGTCTCGGGCTCGAGACGATTCGCATCTACGTCGACGGCGAGCTCGTCGGGACGAGTGGACAGATCGCCGAGAGCGCGACGGGCAATTGGATCATCGGTTCGCACAAGAGCGGTACGCGCCAGTTCCTCACCGGTCTCATCGACGAGCTGTCGTTCTGGGACTACCGCTTGGACGATCCGGACGGCGACGACGAGATGGATGACTCGCTGGTCGCGGGCCACTACGAGGCCGCGGGCGGCGTGTTGCCCGAGGACTGCACCGAGCTCCAGCTCGCGTGCAGCGTCGTCGGCGACAACGTGCGCGCCGAGGTGACGCGCTTGCCGGAGGGTTGCGAGTGCACGGCGGTCGACCTCTACATCGATGACGTGCCCGCCGGGGCGACCGAGCTGCCGGCAGATGGTGTCGTCGAGTTGCCGCTGCCCGCGGACTGCGCGCCGGGAAGCGAGCACGTGCTGGCGGTCGTCTGCAGCGCGACCGGGACGGCGGCCGAGTGCACGTTCACATGTCCGGGTGGCGACGGCGTCGGGCCGTTCGTGCGCGGCGACTGCAACGGTGACGGCAACGTCGTCGGCCAGGTCGGTGACGCGGTGTACGTGTTGAACTTCAACTTCACCGGCGGTCCGGTCCCCGTCTGCATGGCCGCCTGCGATTCCAACGGCGACGGCAACGTCATCGGCCAGGTCGGCGATGCGATCTACACGCTGA
>CAYMRB010000049.1:0-33691 GCA_964392615.1 uncultured Planctomycetia bacterium
GCCGCTTGCTCGCCCTGCTGCGCTTTGGTCTGCGCGGTTTTGGCGGCGACGGCCTTGGTCGCAGTGCGTTTGGCTGCGGCTTCAGCGGCCTTCGCGGCCTGCTCGGCCGCCACCAGAGTCGTGGTGGCAGCGGCTACCTGACTCTTGACGGCCGCCAGAGCCTCGTCGGCCGTCTTCTTCTGCGCCTGTGCAGCGGCCAGTGCTTTCGCCGTCGCGGTGGCCTGAGTCTGAGCTTGTTGCGCCTCTTGCCGTGCTCGAGCCAGGGCCGCTGCGGCGTCCGCCGCGGCCTTGCGCTTGGCGGCGGCCTGCGCTGCTGCCCGGTTCTTCTCCGCCGCGACCTTCTCGAAATCCTGCGCCGCCTTCTCGGCTGCGGCCAGGGCCTTGGTGGCGGCGGCGACCTGCTTCTTGATGCTCGTCAAGCCGGCCTCGGCCACCTTCTTCTGCGCCGTTGCCCGGGTGAGCGACTTCCCGGCGGCCGTGGCCGGAGCCCGTGCCGCTTGCTCGCCCTGCTTCGCTTTCGTCAGAGCGGCCTTGGCCTCGTCGGCCGCCTTGCGTTTGGCGGCAGCATCGGCCGCGGCCTGCTGCTTCTGCTCCGCGGATTTGTCGGCACTGGCGGCCATGGTCTTGGCCGCGGCCTCCGCCTCCTGGGCGGCCTGCTCGGCTGACTGGTACGCGGTGGTGGCCGCGGCCACCTGCTTCGCGGCGTTGGCCAGGGCCTCGTCGGCGGCCTTCTTCTGCAGCTCGGCTGCAGCCATCTGCTCGGGCACCGCGTCGGCCCTCTTCTGCAGCTTCTGCTCGCCTTGCCGTGCTTTCTCCAGGGCGGCCTTGGCCGTGTCCGCCACCCTGCGCTTGGCAGCTGCTTGGTTCTTGGCGCGCCTGGCTTCGATGTCGAGCTTGTTGGCCGCATTGGCGGCCGCTCGTGCCGCAGCCTCGGCTTCCCTCGCCGCCTTCTCGGCCGCGTCGTACGCCTTCTGCAGCGGAGTCGCGGCCGTCTTGGCTGCGGCCAACGCCTTGTCGAGGGGGGGCTTGGCGTCCGTCGCCTTGGTCAGGGCTTCGATGGCGGCGGGCACGTTCGCCTCGGCCCGCTTCAAGTCCTTGGCGCCGGGCTCGCCCGCCAGGTTCTTCGCCGTGGTGGCCTTCTGGCGCGCCGCGTTGGCCGCTTTCCTCGCGTTGGCGTACGCCAGGTCGGCCTTCTTCATGGCGTTCCGCAAAGGGCCGACCGTTGCCTCAGCCTCCCGGGCCACCTTCTCGGCCGCGTCGTACGCGGCTTTCGCCTTGGCCTCGGCGTCGGCCTGCGGCGGATCCTCCGCAGCGGGAGCCGATACGCCGACGGCAATGACAAGCGAGACCACGAGGGACAGACGATTGTCGATTCTCATCGCATTTAGCCGCGCCGAAAGGATCGCGAGACGTGGGCGCTATCCGACCCGAGGGCCCGCGGGACGCCCCGTGGCGTCCCACACCGACGCAAGTCGGCGCGAGCCCCGCCCACACACCTCACGATCCCGCTGCCCCCTTGGAAAGTCAACTGCTCGCGCGATCCGGCGGACCTGCATCAAGGCGTTCAGAGACCCCACCGCATCGCTCTTGAACCGCCGTCCGGCCTCGCGACAATGACCGGCATGAAACCCCGACTCGACGCCATTCGCGCGCCTCGCGGCACCGCGCTGTCCTGCAAGGGATGGCACCAGGAGGCCGCCCTGCGGATGTTGATGAACAACCTCGACCCGGACGTCGCCGAGCGCCCCGAGGAGCTCGTCGTCTACGGCGGCTCCGGCAAGGCCGCGCGCGACGAGGCGTGCTTCCACAAGATCTGCGCCACGCTGCGTCGTCTCGAGAACGACGAGACCCTCGTCGTCCAGAGCGGCAAGCCCGTCGCCGTGTTCCGGACGCACGCCGAGGCGCCGCGCGTCCTGATCGCCAACGCCCATCTCGTGCCGAACTGGGCGCATTGGGACGAGTTTCGCCGGCTCGAGGCGCTCGGCCTGACGATGTACGGCCAGATGACCGCGGGCTCGTGGATCTACATCGGCACCCAGGGCATCCTGCAGGGCACCTACGAGACGTTCGCGGAATGCGCCCGCCAGCACTTCGGCGGCTCGCTCGCCGGGCGGCTCGTCGTTACCGGCGGCCTCGGCGGCATGGGGGGCGCCCAGCCTCTGGCGGCGACGATGAACGGCGCGGCGTGTCTCGGCGTCGACGTCGACCGCTCGCGCATCGAGCGCCGTCTCGATACCGGCTATTGCGATGTCCTGACCGACGACCTCGACGACGCGATCCGGCGCGTCACCGCAGCACGCGACGCCGGCGAGGCGCTGTCGGTCGGATTGGTCGACAACATCGCTCGCGTGCTCCCGCTCCTGCTCGAGCGCGGTGTCGAAATCGACGTGCTGACCGATCAGACCTCGGCTCACGATCTGCGTCTCGGCTACATCCCGAACGGCTACGACCTCGCCGCCGCCGCCGAGTTGCGCGAGCGCGACCACGGCGCGTACGAGGAGGCGGTGCTCGACTCGATGCAGGACCACGTCCGCGCCATGCTCGCGTACCGCCAGCGCGGCGCGGTGACGTTCGACTACGGCAACAATCTGCGCGGCCAGGTCAGCGATCGTCGCGGCATGACCGAAGCGTTCGACATTCCGGGCTTCGTGCCCGAGTTCATCCGGCCGCTGTTCTGCAAGGGATCGGGGCCGTTCCGCTGGGCCGCGCTCTCGGGAGAGGCGAGCGACATCGCCGCGACCGACGACGCCGTCCTCGAGACGTTCCCCGACGTCGAGCCGCTCGCGCGCTGGATCCGCAAGGCGCGCGAGAGGGTGCACTTCCAGGGCCTGCCAGCGCGGATCTGCTGGCTCGAGTACGGACAGCGCGCCGAGATGGGCGCACGTTTCAACTGGCTCGTCGAGAAGGGCAAGGTCAAGGCGCCGCTCGTGATCGGCCGCGATCACCTCGACAGCGGCTCGGTCGCGTCGCCGAATCGCGAGACCGAAGCGATGCGCGACGGATCGGACGCCATCGCCGATTGGCCGCTCCTCAACGCGCTGCTCAACACGGCCTGCGGCGCGAGCTGGGTGTCGCTGCATCACGGCGGCGGCGTCGGCATCGGCTACTCGATCCACGCCGGGATGGTGTGCGTCGCCGAGGGGACGGAGTCGAGCGCGCGGCGACTCGAGCGCGTGCTGACGGCCGACCCCGGCATGGGCGTCGCGCGCCACGCCGACGCTGGGTATGACAGCGCGATCGATGCGGCGCGGGAACGCGCCGTCGACCTTCCGATGATCACCGATCGAGATTCCGGACGAGCCGAGGCTCCATGAACAACGTGCAATTGAGCGTCGCCGACCTGTACTCCGACCTCGCTCGGAGCCTCGCGGCGCTGCGCACGGACGCGTCGGCGGTCGACCGCGCCCGGGCCGTCGTCGAGGGAGTCCTTGACGACGGCAACGCGTACTACGGCATCAACACCGGCTTCGGCGCTCTCGCGCGCAAGCGCATCGACGGTGAGCGACTCGCCGAGCTGCAGCGCAACCTGCTCCTGAGCCACGCGGTCGGCGTCGGCGATCCCGTGCGGCGCGAGATCGCCGCCCTCATGCTCGGGCTCAAGGCCCACTCGCTCGGCCGCGGATACTCCGGCGTGTCGCGACCGGTGTTCGATCGACTGCTGTGGCTGGACGATCACGACCTCGTGCCGTACGTCCCCAGCCGCGGCAGCGTCGGCGCATCCGGGGACCTCGCGCCTCTCGCGCACATGGCGTTGCCGCTCATCGGACAAGGGCAACTGTGGGTCGACGGCGAGACCGATCCGGTGCCCGCGGCCGATGCATTGCGGGCGCGCCACGCCGCACCCATCGAGCTCGGCGCGAAGGATGGCCTGGCGCTGATCAACGGCACGCAGTTCATGAGCGCGCACGCCGCGTTCGTTCTCCACCGCGCGTGTCATCTGACGAAGCTCGCCGACGTGATCGCCGCGATGTCGCTCGAAGCGCTGCAAGGCAGCGTCATGCCGTTCGACGCGCGCATCGCCGAGCTGCGACCGCATCCCGGGCACGCGATCGTCGCCGCGAACGTGCGGCGCCTTCTCGTCGACAGCGAGATCCTCGAATCACACCGCGACTGTGGCAAGGTGCAGGATCCGTACTCTCTTCGTTGCGTGCCTCAAGTGCACGGAGCCAGCCGCGACGCTCTCGGCTGGGCCAGCGGCGTCGTCGATGTCGAGGTCAACTCCGTCACCGACAATCCCGTCGTTCTTGGGGACGGCGCGATTCTGTCCGGCGGCAACTTCCACGGCGAGCCGCTCGCGATCGCCATCGACACCGCCGCGTGTGCGCTCGCCGAGCTCGCGAGCATCTCGGAGCGCCGTACGTTCCTGCTGCTCGAGGGGCACGACGGCCTGCCGCGGCTGCTGATGCAGGAGACAGGCGTCAACTCGGGCTTCATGATTCCGCAGTACACGGCCGCCGCGCTCGTCAGCGAGAACAAGGTCCTCTGCCATCCCGCATCGGTCGATTCGATTCCGACGTGCCTCGGTCAGGAAGACCACGTGAGCATGGGATCGGTCGGTGCGATCCAGCTCGTGCAGGTGCTCGCGAACGTCGAGCATGTCCTCGCGATCGAGATGATGACCGCCGCGCAGGCGCTCGACTATCGGCTGCCGCTGCGCGCGGGTCGCGGCGTGATGTGTGCGCACGAGTACATCCGGTCGCGGATTCCCCACCGCGAGGCCGACGGCGTGTTTCACGGCGACTTGCAGCGCGCGCTCGCGCTTGTCGAGGCGCCGGTGATCACCGACGTCCTGCGCGACGACGGCACGGAACTCGGCTGATGCTGATCCTGCGCAACATCCGTACGCTCTACACCTGCCGCGACGAGGGCGCCCAGGACGACGTGCACGCGATCGACGACGCCGCTCTCGCATGGCGGGGCGATGGGATCGCGTGGGTCGGCGCCGAACGCGATCTGCCGACCTTCGATGACGCCGAGTCCTACGACGCTCGGGGCGGCGTGGTGATTCCCGGCCTCATCGACTGCCACACACATCTCGCGTTCGGTGGCTGGCGCGCCGACGAGTTCGGCCGGCGCTGTCGCGGCGAGAGCTACCTCGAGATCGCACGCGGCGGCGGCGGCATCGCGAAGACCGTTCGTCAGACGCGAGAGGCGAGCACGGAGGAGCTCGAATCGCACGCGACGTCGTACCTCGATGCGATGGCCGCGCTCGGCGTGACGACCGTCGAGTGCAAGAGCGGCTACGGCCTGACGGTCGCGGACGAGCTCCGGCTGCTCGAGGTCTACCGGCGCCTCGATGCCACGCACCCGACGCGCATCGTGCCGACGCTTCTCGGCGCGCATGTCGTGCCCGTCGAGTTCGCGCAGGATCGCGCGGGCTACGTCGAGTTGCTCTGCGACGATTTGATCCCGGCGGCCGCGGAGCGCGGCCTGGCGCGGTTCAACGACGTCTTCGTCGAGAGCGGCGCCTTCAGCGTCGACGAGGCGCGGCGCGTGCTCGAAGCCGGCAGGGTCGTCGGCCTCGAGCCGAAGCTCCACGTCGATCAGCTCGGCGACGGGGGCGGCGCGGCTCTGGCGGCGGAGGTCGAAGCCGTCTCGGCCGATCACCTCGAGTATGCGAGCCACGAGGGCATCGATCGCCTGGCCGCGGCCGGAGTCGTCGCGGTCGCGCTGCCGATCGCGTCGCTGTACCTCCGGCAGCAGCCGATGGATGCGCGGCGATTCCTGGACGCGGGCGTCTCCGTTGCCGTCGCGACCGATTTCAACCCCGGCAGCGCTCCCAGCTATTGTCTTCCTCTCGCGATGACTCTAGCATGTACCATGAACAGGCTGACGCCACGGGAGGCGCTCAAGGCCGCAACGATCTACGCGGCCCGCGCGCTTCGGCTCGAGCGGGACGTCGGATCGCTTGAGTCGGGCAAGAGCGCCGACTTCGTGGTGTTGGAAGCACCGGACGTAGAGCATTGGCTTTACCAGGCTGTGCCGAGCCGCCCGGGGGCGACCGCCGTCGGCGGCCGGTACAAAGAGAAGTGGAGAGACTGACCTTGCTGTGCATGGAACGACTCGAACCGACTGTGATCGAACCGCTGCCGGCCCGGCCCGACGACGAGCGCGTCGGCAGTCTTCTCGCGCGCAATGCGCAGGAGACAGCTCGCGTCGCGTTGCTCGGCTTCCCGTGTGATGCCGGTGTGACTCGCAACGGCGGGCGGCAAGGCGCGGCCGCCGCCCCCGATCGTATTCGCCACTGGCTCTATCGACTGACGCCGCCGGCCGAGGAGCCGGCCTTCGCCGAGTTGCTCGCCGATACGATCGATCTCGGCAACGTGTGCTGCGGCGATTCGCTCGAGGACGACCAGGCGACGCTCGGATCGGTCATCGCCGAGCTCCTTCGCGACGAGCGAGGCATCGTCCCGATCGTGCTCGGAGGTGGACACGAGACGACGTTCGGCCACTTCCTCGGCTACGCGGAGTCGAAGTCGGTAGTCGACATCGTCAACCTCGATGCGCATGCCGACGTCCGCCCGCTCGTCGACGGACTCGGGCACTCAGGCAGCCCGTTCCGCCAGGCGATCGAGCATCAGTCCAGCTGTTGCCGGCGCTACGCGGTCGCCGGATTGACTCCGTGGAGCACTTCGCCCGATCACGTCACGTGGGTGCGAGAGCACGGCGGCGTCGCGCACTGGAGCGACGAGGTGACGAGCGATCTCGTGCGGCGTCTGTACTCCTCGGACGAGGCGTCGATCCTCGCGTCCTTCGACATGGACGCGGTAGACGTAGCGCAGGCCCCCGGCGTCAGCGCGCCGAATACGTGTGGTCTCGATCGGAGCGTGTGGCTCGACGCGGCCTATCAAGCCGGACGCTCGCCGGCGGTTCGGTCGATGGATCTGGTCGAGGTCTGCCCGCCTCACGACGTCGACGAACACACGGCCCGTCTCGCGGCGCTGACGATCTGGTCGTTCCTGCGCGGTGTCGCCGAGCGCGGCCGGTGGTCGTCCTGGCTCGATCGCCCGCCGGTGCCGGGCGTGGACTCGCCCCGCAGGCACGGTCCCTGGCATACCTGAGGTCGACGAACTCGGAAGGCCAAGAAGGATTCACCACAGAGTCGCCGAGCTCGCAGAGAAGAACAGCCTGAGAAGAGGAAGGACCTCCCTCTCGCATTCTCTGTGGCCTCGGCTTCTGTGGTGGATCCTCTTTTCCTCGTGCGATCGCACGCGCGGCGTGGCGCTCCGGGATGAGGAGAGCTGACGCTCGCTACGCCCGCAGCTTCGTCGCCGCATCGCTGACGAGACGTTCGACGTCCGCGACGAACGCGAAGAGCCCGCTCGGTGTCGCCGGCTCGCGGGCGAGAACTGCGTCGAGACTGCTCTGCAAGCGCGTGCGGATCGGGTGGTCGTCCGGCACGAGTAGCTCGGCTGCCGTGCGGAGGCCGACCGGCTCGGACTCCGGACCCGAACGTGTCGCGTAGCGCAATAGCGTCGCCGCCAGCTCGAAGCGCACGTCCTCGAGGCGGTCGGTCAGCGCAGCGCACATCTGCCAGTCGTCAGCGCCCAGCTTGACGATGCGCCTGGCTTCGTCACCGACGCGATCGAGCAGTAGCCGGTCGCTCGCGAGATTCAGTGCCGCGGTCACCTCGGGCGGCGGCCGGTTCGTCTCGGCGCCGAGCTTGCGCGAAATCCACCCCGCCGTCGCATCGCGCGCGAACGCGAGGTGCACGGCGAGGTCTCTCGGCAGCTTGGCGTCGCTGTCGACGACGCCGGCCGGCTCGTCGAGCGTCGGATCGGTTCGGGTCACGGCGAGGTGGCCCGACAGGATTTCGTCGAGGTCGTTGATCGATACGGTGCGCCGCAGCAGCCAGCGAGTCAGCCTCTCCACCGCCTCGGCGTGTTGCTCCATCGCGTCGTAGAGCGTCGCGCAATCGAGGGCTTTGGCCTCGTACGTCGCGTCCAACGCCGCATGGAACGCGTCGCCGCGCATCGACCGGTCCGCCGCGAGCCAGGCGTGGAGGATCCGGTCGGGAGACTCGCCGGTGTCTCGCCTTAGGCGGTGAAGGAACGTCAGCCCCATGCGATTCACGCACGCGTTGACGGCTGCCGTCGCGATGATCTCGTCGCGCAGCGAGTGCGCCGCGATCGTCTCCGGGAATCGTTCGACCACCGGGCGGGGAAAGTACTCGTCGAGGAATACCGCCATCGCGCCGTGGCGCGCCAGGCCGCTCGAGAGGACGTTCGCGAACGAGTCGATCTTGACGTACGCGAGCACGACGGCGAGCTGCGGTCGCGTCAGGTTCATGCCCGATTCGCGTTGCTTCCTGAGCTCCGCGTCTTCCGGCACCGACTCCACCGCGCGATCGAGGAGGCCGGTCGCCTCGAGCTCGTCGATGACCATGCGGATCTGGTCGAGCCGTTCGGCGCCGCCGCGTTCCGCGATCGACAGAGCCGCGCTCTGTTGGCGATTGTCGCGCAGCACCTGCTCGCACACCTCGACCGCGACTCCGTCGAGGACGGCGTCGCGGTCGGAGCCGAGCAGGCTGCCATCGGCGATCGCCTGCTCGAGGAGGATCTTCAGGTTGACCTCGCGGTCCGACAGGTCGACGCCGCCGGAGTTGTCGATGAAATCGGTGTTGATCGCGCCGCGTTGCCGCGCGAACTCGACCCGTGCGTCCTGCGTCAAGCCGAGATTGCCGCCCTCGCCGATCACGCGCGCTCGGAGCTCGGACGCATCGACTCGAACCGCATCGTTCGCCGGGTCTCCGACGTCGACATCCGTCTCGAGCGTCCCCTTCACGTACGTTCCGATGCCGCCGTTGAACAGAAGGCCCACCGGCATCTGCAGCACGGCGTGGACGAGCTCGTCGCCGTTGAGGGCGGTCGTGTCGATGTCGAGCAGCTCGCGCGCTTCCGGCGACAGCCGGATCGACTTGGCGCTGCGCTCCCAGACGCCGCCTCCGGCGCTGATCAGCTTCGGGTCATAATCGTTCCACGACGAGCGCGACAGCTCGAACAATCGGCGCCGTTCCTCGAAGGACACCGCGGGATCCGGCGACGGATCGAGAAAGACGTGTCGGTGGTTGAATGCCGCGATGAGCCGGATCTCGGGCGACAACAGCATGCCGTTGCCGAACACGTCGCCGCTCATGTCGCCGATGCCGCAGACGGTGAACGCCTCGGTCTGCGTGTCGACGCCGAACTCGCGGAAGTGACGCTTGACGCACTCCCACGTGCCGCGTGCGGTGATACCGTGGGTCTTGTGGTTGTAGCCGCTCGACCCTCCGGACGCGAACGCATCGTCTAACCAGAAAGACCGCGCTCGGGCGATGCCGTTGGCGACGTCGCTGAACTGCGCCGTGCCGCGGTCCGCCGCGACGACGAGGTAGGGATCGTCCTCGTCGTGTACGACGACGCGGTCGGGAGGGATAGTCTCTCCGGCGACGACGTTGTCTGTCACGTCGAGCAGCGAGCCGATGAACACCTCGTACTGCTCACGCACGGTTGCCGCGACGGCATCGGCGGGAGGCGTCCCGACGAGGACGAAGCCGCCCTTCGCGCCGACCGGCACGATGAGCGCGTTCTTCGTGCGCTGCGCCTTCATCAGCCCGAGGATCTCGGTTCGGAAGTCGTCGACGCGATCGCTCCAGCGGATGCCGCCGCGCGCGACTTTGCCGCTGCGCAGGTGGATTCCCTCGACGTTGGGGCTGGCGACGAAGATCTCGTACAGCGGTCGCGGCGCCGGCATGCGCGCGACGTCCTCCGAGCGCACCTTGATCGCGACGGCAGGGCGCGGCTCGCCGTCCGGTTCGCGCTGATACCAGTTCGTGCGCACCGTCGCGGTGATCAGGTTTTCGTAGCCGCGCAGGACCTGGTCCTCGTGGATTCCCGGGACGTCGTCCAGGGCCCGCGCGAACGCCTCGGCCGTGGCCGCCTGACGATCGACGCGTTCGGTGTCGTCGAGATCCGGATCGAGGCGCGCCTCGAAGAGGTCGACCAGCGCCGCCGCCGCCCGCGGGTGATCGCACAACGCGCAATACGCCGTGTACCGGCGCAGCGTGCCCTCGAGCTGCTGGTGATACCAGGTGTACACGCGCAGCAGGTCGACCTGGCGCCAATCGAGCTCGGAGTGAACGATGAGCGCGTTGAGTGCGTCGTCGGCCACGCGGCCCTGCAAGACCTGCAGGATCGCATCCGCCATTCGCTCGCTCGCCTCGCCCGGCTCGATGGTTCGGCCCTCCGGACTCAAGACGCGGAACGAATGCACGTGATCGCCCTGTGACGACCCGGGCCGCCCGACGCGATAGGTGAGCTCGTCCCAGACATCGAGTCCGAGGTTCGTCAGGACGGGCATGAGCTCCGACAGGTGGTATTGCCCGCCCGCTCGCAGGATGCGGATCTCGGTGCTGTCGCGGCGCGGCGACCCGTCGGGGCGCACGACGACTCGGGGTGTCCGCGATGTGCGGGCGCGCTCGAGCTCGAGGATGTCGGCCGCCGCGTTGGCGGCCGGCTCGCTCGCGCGGTACGTCGCGGAAAACGCGCCCTTGTACTCTCTCGCCAGCGCGACCGGATCCTCGATGTCGTTGCGCAGCTTCAACGCGCGCAGCAGATCCTCATCCCATGTGCGCGTCAACGCGGCGACACTCGCCTCGAGCTCGTCGAGCGGCGGTGCCGGAGGTGCCGGCGGCGTCCCCGCTGCCGACTCGCAGGCGAAGTAGAAGTGCAGGCGCGCCTGCGGCTCGTTCGTCAGCGCGAGCCGATAGTCGACCAGCGTACCACCGAACTTCTGGGCGAGCAGATCCTGGATCGCCTGTCGATTGTGCACGCTGAAGCGATCGCGGGGGAGGAGAACCATCGCCGACACGCCACTCTCGAGCACGTCGCTGCGATAGCTAACGCGAACGTCGAGGCGATCGCGGTTGGCGAGCACCGAGAGGATCGTCTCGCGCAGCGCGTTGACATCGGCGACGAAGAGCTCGGCCTTCGGCAGCGAGCAGTAGATCGAGAAGATCTCCTTGTGGTCGTGCGATCCCGAAATGGCGCCGCAGTCGCTCAGGATCCGCTCGAGCTTGCGACGCAGCACCGGGATGTCGGCGGGCAGGTCGTCGAGCGCGCGGGACGTGAAGAGCCCGAGGAATCGGCACTCGCCGCGCACAGATCCGTCGCGGTCGTACTTGCGGACGCCGATGTAGTCCATCCGCGCGCGGCGCAGCACGAGGCTCTCGCGGTCCGTCTTGCACACGTTCAACGGACGGCTGCCCGCGATGCGTTCGCGCGCGTCCTCCGGCAGCTCGGCGACCGAGATCGGCTCCAACAGATCGGAACGCTTGTCGTCGCGCAGGATGCCGAGGCCCGAGCCTCGCGTCACGGTCGCGACTCGGCCTTTGGCTCCCGGCAGCACGTCGTACTCGCGGTAGCCGAGGAACACGAAGTTCGCTCGTCGCAGCCACTGCAGGAACTCGGCGGCCTCCTCGATCTCGGCGCGCGCCTCGGTGGCACCGAGCGCTTCCGCGTGTCCGGTCAGGTGGCCGATGATCTCCGAGAGCCGCACCAGCATCGGCCGGAAGTCCGTCGTCGCTCGCTGCGCCTCCTCGAACGCGATGCGGGCTTCCTCTTCGAGATCGCGGCACTCGTCCGGGGACAGGACGTGGTCGATCTCGAGGTGAGTGAAGGACACGAGCTCGGCGTCCGAACCGTCCGAGCCGTTTCCCGCCGGCTTGATCGACGTGACCTGTCCCGACGGGCTGCGCCCGACGCGGAGGATCGGGTGGAAGAGCTCGACGACGGTCAGCCCCTTGACGCGTACGAGCTCCCGCAGCGTGTCGACGAGAAAGGGCTGGTCCGGGCCGGTGACCGCGATGGCCGCGCGGCCTCCGGCCACTCGAGACAGCCAGGTCGGATTCTCGACGCGAACGGAGAACTCGGGCCCTGTGTTCGACTCGAGCTGCTCGAAACAGGATTCGACCGCGTCGACGAGATCGTCGACGTGGAAGGAGTCGAAGTAGGATGACGACGCGCGAGCGAGCAACGTTCGTGCAAACGAACGCAGCACCTCACCCCTCGTTCCCTCATGTCGCGCCGCCACCGCAGCCAGGAGCTCGTCGGCGCTCGACGTATCGTGCATCAGCGGAAGAGCCTCATTCCTCGGCGCGAGACGTCTGCGGCTCCGCAGGTTCGCTCGCGGCTTCGGCGCCGGTATCGTGCGCGGCGTCGTCTCGTTCGTAGTAGACCTCGTCCGGTCCGAGAAGGCCGAAGAGGACTTTCGTGCGGATTGCCGTGCGTACCCCCTTGAGGGTCGCGACGCGCGTCGAGTGGTGCGTCACGAGGCCCCAGAAGAACGAGTCCAGCTCCTGTGCTTCGTACACTTCGCTGTGCTCGTCAACGTGTGAGACGCAGGAGTGCGCGAAGCAGAAGAAGGGCAGAAAGGCCTCGAGCGTCATGAGCGCGTATCCGTCAGGCGGGTAGCCCTCGTCGCTCTCGGCAGCGAACAGCGCGATGTCGGTGTAGGCGAACGGAAACCACGTCCATTCGAGCAACTTTCCCGACTCGCTTTCCTCGAGGGCTTCGACGAGTGGCGCGATGCGGTAGCCGCCGGTGTCGGCGCGCGCGGCGCTGAAGTCGTAGGTCGAGCAACCGGTGAGCGCCGCGAACGAAGCGGCGGCCACGAGTCCTGGCAGGCCGAGGCGCAAGACGGCTCTCAGCGCGCGGAGGAGCCCTTCGCGGGGGGGCGGAAAGCACCGCGCAACACTCTGCAGGAGGGCTTCGGAAAGACGCCGCATATCAGACCTCCACGGTCACCGATTTTCAGCACCCAGCCCATAACCGTTTTCGACGCGGCGTCAATCGGCAATCCGCTTTTCTCGCTTCCGACGGTCGAGTTTTTCGGTGGGGCGCCATCGGCACGGTGGGGGCGGAGTCGAGCCGCCGCGCAGCGGTCGGCCATGCGCTTGTTGACCCGGGGGCGGCGTCGCGATACGTTGTCGCGGTCGTTTTCAGGTGCCTGCGCCCTCGTCTTGCCAGT
Source organism: uncultured Planctomycetia bacterium (assembly GCA_964392615.1). Classification (GTDB taxonomy): domain Bacteria; phylum Planctomycetota; class UBA8108; order UBA8108; family UBA8108; genus CAYMRB01. The sequence goes on from CAYMRB010000049.1 coordinate 13,006, forward strand.
GGGTGCGGGCGGTAACAGGGAAGTCCGGTGAGAAACCGGCGCGGACCCCGCCACTGTGACTGGGGACCGTCTTCCCATCCGGGTTCCGGCAGAGGGACTCGGGACGGCCCGCTGCGTCTTCAGCACTGCGGGTTGTGGCCACTGGAGTGATCTCCGGGAAGGCCTGGGAAAACGGTGTGATCCAGGAGCCAGGAGACCTGCCTGAACGTTCGTTTCAGCCTCCGGGGATGGAGGCGCCACGAGGCGATCGCCGTTCTGCGACGTCGGCTTACGGCTTCTGCCGTCCCCGCGGGTGGGCTCCATCGGAGCTCTGGATCCCCTTTTACGGAGAAGGAGGGGTCGATGTTTCAGGTACTTGTTCGGATCACGGTCTCTGTCGTCGTCGCGTTTGCGTTGGCTGCGCCGTTGAGCGCTCAGGTCGCCCCGCCGGAGGGGTTCGTGCGGGGGCGGGCTTTCGAGTTCGATGCCGCTGCCCCGTTCGCGGAGCAGCTCGGCGGTCTCGAGTTCACGGGCAACGGCGCCGTAGTCGTCTACGAGGGCGGCGAGGTCCGCGTCACCGGCGACGGTGAGACGCGCGTGATCGCGACGTTCCGCCCGGCGGTCTTCGGCTCGTTTCTGCGTCTGTCGCCGGACGGCGACGCGGTGTACTTCGGCGAGAGCTCCGGGCAGACGATCTCGCGCGTGCCGCTCGACGGCAGCGGCGCGGTGCACGTCGACACGGTCGCTCTGAACTTCGATCTCGCGTTCGCGCCGGCGTCGGCCGACGAGGAGGTCGCCGGCCTCGGCTTCGTGTCGGGCCCCGGCGCGTCGGAGCACGGCGAGAACTCGGTCTGGCTTCTCGATGACGATCCCGCCGTCGACAACGACGAGATCGTCGCGGCGCTGTCGCCGTTTTCCGGGCCGATCGTGTTCGATCCCGACGGCAACCTCTACTGCATGACGTCGGGGCTCATCTCGGCGCAGACGGGCGCCGCGACCAATCTCGTCGTGCGCTACACCTCGTCGCAGCTCGCCGAGGCGCTGGGAACCGGCGCGCTGACGCTGGAGGATGGCGAGGTGCTCCTCGAGAACCACGACGGTTGGTACGCCATGGCCTGGCTCGACGGTCGGCTGTGGGGAACCAACCTCGGATTCGGCAGGGGCGCGGCCGGCATCGAGGTGCTCGACCCGTTCAGCGGCGAAGGGCCCGCACTCTTCGCGGCGACCGTCGGCGCGTCGCCGAGCGTCCTCGCCGTTCGCGGCGGCGAGCGAGCCTTCGAGCGCGGCTCGGGTCGACATGGCGGTGCGCTCGTGGTCGCGTACAGCGACTTTGCGACCGTCAGCGCGGTCGACCGGGTCGAACCGCAGCTCTGGTTCGTGCGCGGCGAGGTGAACGACGACGGCGAGGTCGACATCTCCGACGTCGTCTCCCTGCTCGGGTACATGTTCTCGGGGGAGGACGCGCCGACGGACACGGAAGCGGCCGACGTCAACGATGACGAGATCGTCGACATCGCCGATCCGATCTACCTGCTGAGCTTCCTGTTCCGCGGCGGCCCGGAGATCCCGGCCCCGTTCCCGGAGCGTGGCCCCGAGCCCGAGCCCGAGCTCTGATCGCCGGGGAGACCATCACGGCGCATTCCGCTTGCGGTTCGTGAGGCCGCGAAGAACACTGGGGGCTTCCGGGTTTCGAGTGAACCCTGGAAGTCCCCCGTGCACTCTTCAGAAGAGAGGCCTGCAGTGGAATCGACGCATTTTGACCTCGCCGCGATCCAGGCGGCGCTCCAGGACGCTTCCATCGACGGTTGGTTGTTCTACGACTTCCGCGGTAGCGACCCGATCGCGCGCAGTGTCCTCGGGCTCGATCCGCATGCGTTAACGACTCGGCGGTGGTTCTACTACGTGCCGGCGACCGGGGCGCCGCGCAAGCTCGTGCACAAGATCGAGAGCGGAGCTCTCGAATCGGTGCCGGGTGATGCGACCGTCTATCTGACGTGGCAATCGCTCGCCGAAGGGTTGCGGACGATTCTCGACGGCGCGAGCCGCGTCGCCATGCAGTACTCGTCCTACGTGCCGTACGTATCGCGCGTCGACGCGGGCACGGTCGAGGCGGTCCGCGCGGCAGGCGTGGAGGTCGTCACCAGTGCCGATCTCGTCCAGACGTTCCACGCGACGCTGTCGGAAGAGCAGTTCGCGAGCCACTTGCGTGCGGCTGAGCGGCTGCGAAGTCTCGTCGACGAGGTATTCGATCTCGTCGGCACGACGCTGCGGGCCGGCAAGTCGTTGACCGAGAAGGACGTATTCGATTTCGTCCACGACGAATTCCGCGCGAGCGGTCTGGTCACCGACCACGCGCCGATCGTCGGCGTCAACGAGCACGCGGCCGATCCGCACTTCGAGGTTGCCGAGACCGGCTCAGCGCCGATTCGTCCGGGCGATCTGCTGCTCTTCGACGTCTGGGCGAAGGAGGAGGCGCCGGGCAGCATCTTCGCCGACATCACGTGGTGTGCGTTCCTCGGCGACGAGCCGCCCGCGGAGATGGTCAAGGTCGCCCAGATCGTCCGCGATGCCCGCGACGCGGCCATTCGCCGCGCGGACGAGGCTTTCTCGTCCGGCCAGGCTATCTGCGGCTACGAGGTCGATCGCGCCTGCCGCGAGGTGATCGAGAACGCGGGCTACGGCGAGTACTTCATTCACCGCACCGGGCACTCGATCGGCGAGATGACCCACGGCGACGGCGCGAATATCGACGACCTCGAGACGCACGACACGCGGCGGCTGCTGCCGCGGACGCTGTTCTCGATCGAGCCCGGCATCTACCTGCCCGGGCGGTTCGGCATCCGCAGCGAGGTCGACGTATGGCACACGGGTAGCAGCGCCGAGGTCACGGGGCCGCCGCACCAGACGGAGCTGACTCTCATCGAAGTCTGACAACGGACTGCGCGATCGCCGTCGACCTCGCCGCGCGGCTCGCCGACTCTCGCGATGCGGATCTCGCCGGCGTCGCGGGGCTCGTGTGGCGGCGTGCGACGGGGAGCGTCGTCGTCAACGCTCCGGTCGCGACGCCGCCGGAACTCGACGCGCTACGGCCACCGTCGAGACAGCCACCGTTCTGCGAATACCTCGGCCTGCCGATCGCCAACCTGCTCGCGTCGCGCGGAAGTCGTCGCCGGCGGCGTCAGCCACCGCACGGCGCGTAGGACATGCAGGACAGGTCGTCCAGAGTCTCATCCGGGCCGCACTCCTCGAACGGCGCCGCTGGCGGCGGTCCGGAGAGGAAGAGCCGCGACAGCGCGCGAATCGCGTCCGACATCTCGACCTCGCCGTTGTCATCGATGTCCCCGGCGTCATCGCAGTCGAGCGCGGCCGGCCTGCCGATGAAGAGGAAACCCAGGATCGCGATCGCATCGCTGATGTCGAAGTCGCCGTCGACGTTCGCGTCGCCGCGCTGAAAGAGGGTGGCGCTCAGGATCGTGTTCGTCACGACCTCCGTCACGATCGGCTCGTTGTAGTCGAAGACGATGGACGCGTGGTTCGAGATGACCGACCCTTCCTCGATGTCTTCGATCGGGTAGACGACGAATCGGATGAACCCTTCGCCTCGGCCGTCCTTGCAGTCCGAGTCGATATCGTCCGGCGGCAGGCTGCAATCGCAGTTCGCGTCTTCGAACATGCAGTTGGGCGGCAGCAGTCCGCCGAACGGATCCTCCGGCCACGCGCCCGTCGTCGGATCGACCGCAGCGAACGTCCAGCTGAGAGTCCGCGTCTCCACGTCGAGCTCGGTCTCGATGTTCAGGATGAGCGGAGTGCGCTCTCGACGCCAGACGCCCTCCTCGTCGAACGTCCAGCCGTCGACCTCGAAGCTCGCCCGGTGGTTCTTCGTCCCCGGAGGGAACGTGTAGCGGAAGTCGTCGACGCCTATCTCGACGATTTCGACGGTGGAGAGGTCGAGGTTCGGGTCGAGCACGTCGGTGACGCGCACCTCCAGGGCGGCGGCACCCGCGCTGGCCTGATTCTCGAAGTTGATCGTGTAGAGAAGCGGCTGCTTCGGGCGGATGATCCGCGCGGCGCCGATTCCTGCCGGGCCGATCTTCTCGTTCGGATCCCACGACCGGATGACCTGCGTCCCGTCCTCGCCGTCCGGAGGGACATCCTCGGGCGGCTCCGGCGGCTCGCGGTCCTCGCAGTCTTCGTCGCACGGCAATGCATCCGCCGAGCTATCCCTGACCGTGGCGCTCACGGCGACCTCCGTGGCGGCACCACACGTCTCCAGCTGGCGTAGCCGCTGGATGACCAGCCACTCGCGGCCGGTTCCGCGGCCGCCCGGGCAGAAGTCGTAGACGTCCTCGATACGGAGGACGATATCCAAGGCCACATCGACCCCGGCGCAGCATTCGTCGGACGAGCAGGACTTTCGGACCCGTACCCTGGACAGGTCGAGGTGAACATGAGCCGACACGCGGCCGAGGAGCTGCCCCGTGTCGCTTGCCTCTTGCGAGAAGTTGATTCCGCTACGAACCAAGAGATTCGGATCTCCAGCCAACTCGTCGAATTCGCTCAGAGAGAGGCTCTGCCACAGTCCATCGCAGGGGAGCTCGGAGAGGTCTCGGCTGCCAAGCGCTGCACGTATCGCCGTCTTCAACTCGGACAACCACTCCTGGATCTGTGCATCGGCGTGAATCTTGGCGCTGATGGCGGAGTCCGCGCTCCACGAGAGCTGACCGCCGGTGTTGTCCAGGAATCGGTTGAGAGCGGTTCTCGCCGCATCGTAGCCCTGTGTTGCGTAGAACACGGCGACTGCGCGACCGAGGGCCGTGTAGGCCAGTAGCTGGGCTGCGTTCGAGGTGCATTCGACGCAGTTCTCGCCGACACCGGCCACGCCGCCGTCCGGCGCGAGCGCGTTTTCGAACACGAGCAGATCGGTCTCGGCATGAGCCATCGCGAGAAGCAGGCGGATCAGCTCCTCGACCGTGAAGTACGTCGCCACCCCGTCAGCATTCGCCGTCGCGGTCTCGCGCAGGCGATCGACATAGGTCGACCATTCGCCGCCGACGAGCTCGTTGTAGCGCGCCCAGGCCGCCTCCCATTGGTCCGCCGGCCCCTGGTCGCGGTAGAGAGGCTCGAGAACTCCCCAGTCGAGGGGGCCGTCGGCTCGATTCACCTGGCGCACCTCGAAGCGCGCGTTGCCGACACCGGTCGGGCGGGCGTAGAACACGAGGCTCCAGCTCTCGGAGGGAATCAGCACGCCCGGCCGTCGAGAGCCCAGCGGCACGAACTGCCGCTGCGCGCGAGCGCTCGCGTCGAACCTGCCGTCCAATGAGATCAACGCGCCGTCGGGACTCTGGAGCTGCACCACGGGTACCGGAGAGTCGTTCGTTCCGACATTCGTGATCGAGAGCGGTACGGCCATGTCGCGCCCGAAGCGGACGGCTCGCGGCGCCGTGAGCTCGAACCGGAGGTCCGGCCCACCTCCTTCCGTGACCGCGAAAGGCCGGAAGAACGTCGTCGATTCGATGAGGTGCGTCTCCAGTACGACCTCTTCCGTGACTTCGTCAAACGCCAGGATCTCGACCTCGGTCGAGGCCGTGAAGTCGTAGTCGCCGGGCGGCACATCGGTGAGGTCGAACGTCAAGATCGCCGTGCCCGAGTCGATCACATCTCGAGAGACCGGCTCGATGGAGTCCGCGCCGCCGCGCTCGAGGCGGAAGACGGTGCTGGGACGGAACTGCGCCCCATCGACGCGCACGGTGATGCGCCCAGCGTTGCCGGCGGTCGAAGGCGTGATCGACGTCAGCCGGATGGTCGACAGATACGACGCGTGAATCTCGAGCTCCGCCGTCTCCTGTCCGCTCAGATCTTCGAGCGATACGAGGACGTAGTACGTTCCCGGCTCGACCGCCGGAATCCGGACCAGCGGATCGAATCGCCTCGTCGACGAGGCGCGATCGAACTCCTCCGGGGTCGGCAGGCGCTCGGCGGCGACAAACGCGCGCAGGACGCTCGTGTCGTTCAGAGACTCGACCTCGATCTGCAAAGTGCGCTCCGCGTCCGCCACGGCGAATTCGTCGACGGTGACCTGGAAGTACGCGCGTCGCCTGTCGTCGGTGAGCGCATCGGCGAGAGGCGTGTCGTCGGTCTCGAGCTCCGCACGTTCCAGTCGACCGTCAGCGGCTGGCTGACGCCGTACTCGCCGCCCGCAGCGCTCGCCAGGACGTAGTAGTCGCCTTCGTCGACCACCGGCGTCTCGAGCGAGATCCCGATCCCCTCGACCGTTTCGCCCGCGGCGAGCGGGATCTCGTGAACGTCCCGGCTTAGCAGCGTATCGCCCGGATCCCACGTCGTGTCCTGGGAAAGCCAGAGTGCGGTCGCCCAGGACGGCGGGCTCGGCACGGTGCCGATGTTCGCGACGTTCAGCGACGCGTCGAAGGAGGTGCCGACGGTCGTGCGATCGGGAACCGACACGTTCTGCGCTCGCAACGCGAAGTAGTGGGCCGTCGTGTTGTAGAGCTCCAGCGACTCCGTGGCAGGCGTTCTGGTTTCGAGAGAGTCGGCGCGCACGGTGAACGTGAGGTCGACCGGAGGCGTGCCCAACGTATCGCAGAACTGCAACTCGGCGCTTTCCGCGACCAGGTCGTAGCGGATACGGAGCACCTCGAAGCGTTCGCGGGGCGGCAGCGGAAGAATCGTCACTAGCGAGGTCACGGCCGCTTGCGTGACGCCGCCCGGATGGATCGCGACCACGTGAAACGCCGGTCCGAAACCGCTCGGCCCAGCGGCCATGAGGTCCGGCGGGCAGACGATGCAACCGCAGGACTCCAGGCACGGCGACGCGCACTCGCCATCGCACGCGGCGACCGAGAGGACGTCGGCGTCGTGGCACAGGCCCCATGTCCATCCGGCGAGATCCCCGTCGCTCCATCCGGCGAGAACCGCCACCTCATGGGTGTTTCCCTCGCTGCCGACTTCCTCGAGCGAGAGCGACGCATTCTCGCTCTGCTGCGCCGAAGCAGTGCACGTGCACACGACCAGGACGACGATCCAGAACCGATCGAGAAGCCAGCGCATGATTCCCTCCGCCTTTGTGCCGCCCTTCACAAGTCTCTGTGCATTCGAGCGGCATCTCCGCCCGCTGCCCTTGTTGCGCTCAGTCGACTATGGGCCTCTGGCATGGACTCCTTCGCGCGCCGCGCCAGCGGACGAGACTGCTCGCTCGATATGCACAGATACCCGCGAAACTCGGCACTTCGTCTACGGTCTACCGGAGTCGTGCCCTCTCGCGCCGTGCGAGCGCTCTGCAACGCGGCACGAATCCCAGGGCACGATGTGCGGGGCGGCTCCTGATGTCAAGCCCCCGCGACCGGCGAATCGTCGCTGCGCCGAGCTCCTTCTCTACTTCGTCGTCAGCCCGGCGACCCACTCCTTGTGCAGCGCTTGCAGTCGAGCGACCACATCCGGATGGCGCTTGGCCAGGTCGTTTCTCTCGCCGAGATCCGCCGAGAGGTCGTAGAGGAATCTGCCGCGGAGAGTCTGCGGCTTGTGTCCATTCGTCGTGTCGCGCGGGTTCGCGAGCAGTTTCCAACGTCCCGAGCGCACGGCCCATTGGCCGCCGAGCGCCCAGTGGAACGTCTCGTGCGGCGAGGAGGCTTTGGCCGATCGGATGACGGCGGAGAGATCGCGACCGTCCAGCCGCCGCCGAGGGAGCTCGACGTCGCACAGCGCCGCGATCGTCGGTAGCCAATCGCACGCCGTTGCGAGCTGGGTGCGCACTTCGCCTTGCGGCAAGTGTCCGGGCCACGAGATGATCGCGGGCACGCGCAGGCCGCCTTCGAACAGACTGAACTTCGCGCCGCGATACGGCCCGGAGCTGCCGCCGCCGTAGTGCGCTCGCTGCTCGGTCGAGTGACCGTGGTCCGATTGAAAGACGACGATCGTGTCCTCGCGCAGTCCGAGCTCGTCGACCTTGGCGAGCAGCTGGCCGATCCGCTCGTCGAGCGTCGACAGGAATGCTGCGTACAGATTGCGCGGATACGGCAGATCGCGGTACCGCTCGAGCCACTTCGCCTCGCCCTGGTACGGGTAGTGCGGCGCGTTCAGCGCGAAGTAGAGAAAGAACGGCCGCGCGCGGTTCTTCGCCATGAATGCCGCCGCCTCGCGCACCATCAGGTCGGGAAAGAACGTGCCGTCCTCGTACACCTCGACGCCGTTGCGGTGCAGGTCGTGGCGGTTCGGTCCGGCCCAGTAGAAGAAGTGCGAGTAGTTGTCGATGCACCCGCCCATGTGTCCGAACGACTCGTCGAAGCCCTGCGCGTTCGGCATGGTCTCCTTCGAGTAGCCGAGGTGCCACTTGCCGACATGCGCGGTTGCCCAGCCGGCGTCCTTCAGCATCTCGGCGATCGTCACCTGCTCGGGCGGCATGCCGGGGCGTCCGGCCTGCGACGGAGCGTTCGACGGCACGCCGGCGCGCTGCGGCACGCGGCCTGTCAGCAGGGCCGCTCTGGACGGCGAGCACACCGGCGATGCGGTGCAGAACTGCGTGAAGCGAACACCGCGTCGGGCGAGCGTGTCCATCGCGGGCGTCTCGAGGTCCTTCGCGCCGTACGAGTTGACATCGACCGAGCCCTGGTCGTCGGTGTAGATCACGATGACGTTCGGCTTGCGGTCCGCGGCGCGAACAGCTCCGGTCGGCGCGCACGCGACGAAGGCCGCCATGACGATGGCGACGCTGCAGGTGCTTCTGCGGGTGCGGTTCATCTCGCTTCTTCCTCGTTCGGGGTCGAGTCGATGTAGACGATGGATCGCGGGCACGCGGTGTGAGCGCGCAGGATCTTGTCGACCCAGCTGTCGGGGTCGAGTCGCCAGTCCCAGAGTGTGACGAAACGCGCGTTCGAGTGCATGCGTCGTCGATTGTCGCGCGTATCGTAGAAGAACACGTCGTCGCGGGGTTCGTCCAGCCCGGCGAGTGCGATCCAATGGAGGATGGGCGTCTTGACGCCGGCGACATCGCGATGGCCGAGGAGTACGAGGGCGATGACGGGCCTGCGCTCGCGCAGCAGCTCGCGAATGCGTTCGAACGACGTCTCCGTCTCGAAACGAGCGGCGGAGTGGTAGCTCTCGAGCAGCGCGGCCAGCTGACGGGGCGGAAGCCCGATCCCGACGTCGGGAAGCGCGCTCACTTCGTGGGCGCGAGACCGGACGCTGTCGTAGGTGACGTCGAAGCCATAGTGCTTCAAGATGCGCGCGGCACTGTTCGGCCCGCAGCTCCAGCCGTCATCCTGCGAAGCGACCGCGGGCAGGCGAAGGGCGCTGTCGGTCGGCTCGCTGTCGACGCAGCTCGCAGCGGCGCAGCAAGCGAGAGCGAGCACCCCGCGGGTCACGAGCGCCGGCACCGTGTGGCAGGACCGTGTCATCGCCGACGGCTCCCGACGACCGGCGACGGAAGACGTCGAAAGTACGCCTCCCGCATCGAGGAATGGAGCGTCGTGTAGAACCGGATCGCGACGGTGACCTTGCGCGCCAGCGCCGGGAATCTCTCGACGCGCTCCCAGAAGTCCGGCGCGTTCATGAAGAGAGCTTCCGCGATCGTGTTGAAGTCCTCTTCGAGGCTCGATCGCGCGTACTCGCAGAGGAAGCCCTCTGCGTTGTGCGCCCGGTCCCACAGAACCGAGTGTCGGCCGTTCTTCACCGCGGCGACACCGCCGTCGCCGTACTCGAAGCCGGCCGGGTTCGTCGCGAGCCAGGCGCGGCGCGGAAAGCGGTCGGCGTGGTTGCGCAGAAGGACGCTCGAGAGCTCGTGATGGAACGTGCCCTCGACGTAGCCGTCCGTGTAGTCGTTCTCGCGGGTGTCGTTCGCGACGTAGACGCGGCGATGCGCGTTCGTGCCGCCCGCGGAGATGCCGCGAAATCCCAGGCGGCCGACGATCCAGACGCCCTCGATGTTGTCGGTCAGCAGCGCGGCCGGGTACTTCGCCATCGCGCGTTCGAGCAGTCGGCGTGAACGCGTCCTCTCGCCCGGGGCGAGGGGAGCCGCCCACGCGCCGATCGACGGATCGCGCCAATCGGCGGGGAACATGTTCGGCTCGACGGCAAACGATACGCGGGGCCGCTCGACGGTTCGCGCGCAGGAGGCGAGAGTCAGCGAGCACAGGATCAGGACGCGTGCGCGCATGACGACTACGACGCCGACGCCGGCGGCACCCAGAGCTCGACCTTATTGCCCTCCGGGTCGACGAACCACCCGAAGCGGCCGAATTCGCTCTCCTCGAACACGCCGCCGAGTCCCAACACCTTCGCCATGTCGCGATCCTCCCGATCCGGCCTCACCTGAACTCAGAGGCCGTAGCCCAGTGTAAACGTGAACATGCGCTCACGGTCGCCTCTCTCGGCAGACAGCGCTTCGACCCAGTACAGGTTCACCGGGACGATCTGTCCGAACACCTTCATGCGGAGCTGCAATCCGATGCCGGCCGCGGTGCGGATCTCGCCGGTCGATACGCGGCCCCACGTATCCTCGACCATGCCCCAATCGAATAGCGCGACGCCGCGCACTTCGCGAGCGAACAGCGGCATCGAGTACTCGACGGTTCCGCGCAGCATCGCGCCGCCGCCGATCGCCGTGCGCCACACGTGGGGGCCGACTCCGCGAAAGCTGAAGCCGCGGATACTCTTCGGGCCGCCCGCGTGGAAGTTCTCGTAGAACGGAACTCGGTCGCCGTCATGGGCCCCGATCCAGCCCGCTTCGACGCCGACGTGCAGCTGATGTCGGCGCTGCGGATCGCGGTCGAAGAGCGGCGCGAACCAATCGCCGCTGACGAGAGCGCGCGTGAAGTCGACATCCGAGCCGGTGATCGAGTCGGCGAAGTCGACGCGCAGCTCGGCGATCGAGCCCACCGGGCCGCTGTACGGGTCGGTGTCGAGATCCTGCCAGCCGAGCGCGGCGCGTGGGTACGCGAGCAAGTGATAGCCCCGGTCTCGCCGGACGATCGCCGGCGTCGAGCTGTCGAAGTCGGCGATCTGCACGTTGTCGAACCGGTACGACAGCGCGGCTGACAGGCGTCGCCCTGCATCGAGGTACTGGCGGATCTCGGCCGTGCTGCGGAGCCGACTCTCGTCGTACGAGCCGTAGTCGAACAGGAGCGTGCCGAGCTGAAACGAGAAGCTGCGGTTCGACTGGAACAGGTACGGCTCGCGGAACGTCATGAAGTACTGCGACTCGCGGTGGCCGGGGATCACCTCGATCGCGAGGCTCTGTCCACCGCCGGTGAAGGCGCCGGTCCAGTCCGAGAGGCTGCGCGGGAGCTCGAACAGGTCGAAGTTGCGGTGCTGCAGCCGCAGATAGCCGACTTCGCCCTCGCCGCTCGAGGCTCCGCCGCCGACCTCCCAGTCGATCCACCGCTTCCGTTCGTCGATGGCGATCTCGACGTCGTGGACGCTCGGGTCCGAGAGCCGCGGCTGCGTCGTCACTCTCACGTCCTCGAAGATGCCGATGGCGCGCAGTGCGGTCGCCGTCTCGTCGAGGCTCAGAAGCGTCAGGGGCTCGCCCGGCAGCGTTCTGCTCCGCTGTCGGATCACGCGCTCTTTCGTGAGCTCGTTCCCCGTGATGTCGATCCTGCCGACGAAGCGGTGGTCGCTCTCGTCGATCTCGAAGAGGACGATGACTTCGTCGCCCTGGCCGCGATCGCGCAACCGCGCGCGCACGGTCGGAATGCGATCCGAGCGCTCCTGATACCAGCGGACGAGGTTGCGTCGCGACCCCTCGACCGCGTCGCCCGAGTAGAAAACGCCGACCTCGAGGTCGAGCTGCTGTCGCACGAGCTCCTCGGGAAACAGCGTATTGCCCGCGACGAGCACCTCGGCGATGCGATAGCGGGTCCCTTCCTCGACGCGTAGTTGGACGGTGAGGTAGCGCTTGTGCGGATCGATCTCGATGCCGTCGAGGCCGACCTCGACGTCGAGGTAGCCGTGCGAGCGGTAGTAGGTGCGCAGGTTCTGCAGGCCGACCTCGAGCGTGTGCGGCCGGTAGTAGCCGCGCTCGAGCACACCGAACAGACGGCTCGGCTGCAACCCGGCGACGCGGCAGATGTCGGCATCGTCGATGCCGTGGGATTCGTCGATGCGCACGATCTCGACGCGATCGATCGATATGCGACGACCTTCGTCGATCGTGAAGTCGATCTCCGCACGGCCGGGGCCGGGGAGCGAGACGGTCGTATCGATCTGCGCGAGCAGGAAGCCGTCGTCGTGGTACGCGCGCAGCATCGCGGCGCGGTCATCGGCCAGCGCGGCATCGCGAAGCGGCTGGCCGGGACGCAGGGAGCGAACCTCGCGCAGCGCGGTGAGCGACAACGCGGAGTTGCCGTGCACGTCGATGCGGGCGACGACGGGGCGCTCGCGGATCGCGATCGTGACCTCGAGATCGCCGGCCGGCTCGATGCGGCGCGTGCGGGGGTACTCGACGCGAGCGATGAACGGCTCGCGCAGGAGGCCCTGGATCGCCCGCACGGCGACCTCCTCCGTCCACGCGGTCCCCGGCGTCAGGCCACACGCCCTCAGGAGGACACGGCGTTCGATGGACTCGCGCCCCTCGAACGCGATGCGGCCGACGCGCGCGGGCGCCGCGCCCTCCTGGCCCGCAGCCGCTGACGCGGCGAGGAGGACGGCGATCCAGATCGTGGCGGTGACGGGGGCTCTGCCCGCTTGGCTCGGCATCGCGATGGAAGATAGGAGATCGCGGCGCCGAGGGCCAGCGTCGCGTGCACCGGGCCGTGGCAGAGGCGGCGGCCGCAGGACCCGAGCCCCGACATTGACCGCCTCCGAAGCCCCGCCTAAGATAGCGACCCTTTGGGCGGCGAGCGCCGTCGCCCGAGCCCCTGAACGCCGCGGAACACGTACATGACGACACCGAGCCCTCGTAGCGGGCGGAATCCCACTCGCGCCGTGCCGGTCGGATCGACGGTGATCGGAGACGGGAATCCGATTCCGGTCCAGAGCATGACGGCGACCCACACCCAGGATGTCGCGGAGACCCTGGCGCAGATCGCCGACCTCCAGCGGGTCGACGCGGGGCTGATTCGGGTCGCGTGCGACAACAAGAAGGACGCGGCGGCGCTGGCGGAGATCCGCAAATCGACCGATGCGAACCTCGTCGTCGATTTGCAGGAAAACTACCGGCTCATCCTCGAGGTCGCGCCGAACGTGCAGAAGGTGCGGTACAACCCGGGACACCTGTACCACACCGAGAAGTCGAAGCCGGTGCGCGACAAGGTCCGCTTCATCGCCGAGACCGCCGCCGAGAATGACTGCGCGCTGCGCGTCGGCGTCAATTGCGGCTCGGTGGATCCGGACTACAAGAAGCGCTTCGCGGACGACCCCATCCAGGCGATGGTGCAGTGCGCGCTCGACCACTGCGCGTATCTCGACGAGATGGGGTTCACGCGTTACGTCGTGTCGCTGAAGGACTCCGACCCGCTGAAGGTCATCGACGCGAATCAGCGCTTCGCCGCCCAGCGTTCCGACGTGCCCCTCCATCTCGGCGTGACCGAGGCCGGCATGCCTCCGGACGGCGTGATCAAGACGCGTATCGCATTCGAGCAGCTCATCGCGAACGGCATCGGCGATACGGTTCGCGTCTCTCTCACGCTGCCGAACGACCGCAAGCACGAAGAGGTCACCGCAGGTTTCGACATCCTGGCGGACATCGAGGCCGGGCGTTTCCGCTCCGTGCCGAAGAACTGGGGCGAGGGCCTGAACATCATCTCGTGCCCGAGCTGCTCGCGCGTCGAGAACATGGCGTTCATCGATCTCGCCGAGGACGTCAAGAAGCTGACGGCCTACGCCAGCGAGCACCATCTGACGATCGCGGTCATGGGTTGTCGCGTCAACGGTCCCGGGGAGACCGACGACGCCGACCTGGGCCTCTGGTGCGGGCCGCGGACGGTCAACCTCAAGCGCAGATCCGAGGAGCTCGGCGCGTTCTCGTACGACGAGGTCCTCGATCGGCTCAAGAGCGAGCTCGACAAGCTCATCGCCGAGCAGTGCACGCGATCGTGACGCTGGACTCGGCAGATTTGGCGGATTCGGCGACGAGGCGACCGCTTTCGAGGCGGCGACCGGCAGGACCATGACGATCGAGGCCATCCCGTTCTGGGTTGTCCAGGATCACAAGGAGAACCGTCGCAAGTGCACGGTCGAGCCGCTGCGCGGCGCGCCGGGACTCGAGCTGCTGCGGCTGGGGAAGCCGCGGCCGGGCGAATCGATGATCAGCGTGCCCAGCGGCATCCTCCTCGCGGTCGACGCACCGGTGCTGACGCGTGCCGACCGCGCGCTGCTCGACGCAGACGATGAGCGGCGCTGCGTCGTCCTCGACGGATCGTGGGCGCGGTTGACGCCGCTGTGTCAGCGCCTCGACCTGTCCTCCGCCGACGTCCTCGAACGGCGCTCGTTGCCGCGCGAGCTGCAGACAGCCTACCCGCGCACGTCGAAGCTCTGGGACGACCCCTCTGGCGGATTGGCGACCATCGAGGCGATGTACGCGGCGACCGTCATCCTCGGCGCGCCCCGTCCGGACCTTCTCGAGCACTACCACTGGGCCGACGAGTTCCACCGCCGTAACGACGCGCTTTGGTCGCAGTCGGGGGGATAGCGTCAGCAGCTGACGCGATCGGCCGCCGTCGAGCCGCTCAGTCCTCGTCGAGCCAGTCCGGGTTGTCTTCGATCTCCCCGAAGAGCGACGCCTTCGCCGCTTCGAAGCACGGCAGGTGGGCGATTCGCTCGACCGACACGCCGAGCTTGGCCGCGGGTGGCGCGAGGAGCTCGACGACCTGCGGCTCCATCGTGACGAGCGCTGCGGGAAGGACGGAATACTCCTCGACCGCGTGCAGTAGCGGCTCGAGCACTTCCTCGTGCCAGCGCCGTGGATCGGCTACGTGAATGAAGACGATCAGGCCCGTCGACGCGTCAACGCAGAGCACAGCCACGCTGAAGTACGGCCGCTCCGCGTCCATGAGCTGCCCGGGCACGGAGAACGTCCCCAGCTCCCAGACCCCGATGGTGTGCGTCGCGCGCGTCTTCAGGCCGTGGAGCCGAATCTCATCGATGTGAAGAGGCGGCGGCGACGGTGGCTCCCACGGCTCGGGCTCGACCCACTCGTCCTGCCACGCGGTTCGATTCGCACTCTCGCGCCGGGGTAGCCGTCCGAAGACGAGGCCATCGCTCGGAGGCTCGAGCAGATCGGGCCGCTCCTTCGCACGTGTCGCGACCTCGACCGCTTGACGCAGAATCTGATCGAGGAAGTGCACCTCCCAAGGATCGAGAAACCACGGCTCCTCGCTCGGACGGTAGCTCCGAAACATCGGCCACTCGCCACGGCCGCGGAATCTCAGCCCGAGTTCTCGAATGATCGCACGATCACGCGGCTCGAGCTCCTCACGATCCTCGAAGGTGAGAAGCAAGTTGCACTGCACGCGCACGAGATCCATGAGAGTCTCCGAGCCTGTCTCGCGCGCCCGCATGCGCTCGTAGACGTCCAGGCCTTGGCTGCCGAGATAGGCCGCCAACCCGAAGCCCTCATCAACCGATCCGAGGACGCAACAGTAGGCGATCTCCGCCTCGCCCTTCGCCGCGTCGAGGCGCGCGACCGCGAACAGGTCATCGTCGTTCAGCCAGCCCCAGGGCTCCAGCTTGCGAAATGCGGCGGCGGCCTCGTAGAGCTTCCGCCACTCCTCGGCCGTTGCTTCCCGGGTCGTCAACTGGCGATCCTCTTTCGAACGACTGCGAAGTCGATGGACAAAACCAGCCCGCACCGTAGCGTCTGCGTTGTCGATGGCAAGGCCGCACTCGCTGGGCCGGCGCTCCCGAGGCGTGCTGGCGATGCGGCGGCGGTCAGTTGCCGCCGGGGCCGTGCGTCGGATCGCGGCCGTCGGCGTCCGCTGCCGTCTCGAGAGCCGACGCATCGCCGGTCGGACGGCCGCCGGTCATCTGCTCGTCGATCCAAGCGTCGACCAGAGAGCGCCGAAACCGCCATTCCTTGCCGAGCTTCGCAGCCGGCACCTTCCCCGTCTGGGCCCAGCGGCAAACCGTCTGGGGTTTCAGCTTCAGGTACGCGGCCAGCTCCTCGATGGTGAGGATCTCGTCTTCAGGCACGGTTTCGTCTCCCGGTTCCCCCGAGCACAGGATACGCGAGGAGATGTGCCGACGCCAGTGGTCCGAAGGGCGGAAGGCTCCGTTCATGATCGGAAACACTTGAACTCCCGCCGCGGATGCCGGACGCTGGCGGCCTCACCGTCTGCCAACGTCACCGGAGCGCCGACCGAATGAGCACCTATCTGGGATTGGATTCCAGCACGCAGAGCCTCACCGCCATCGTGATCGAAATCGATGGTGATCGCCGCCAAGTCATCGCCCAGCGTTCGTTGCGCTTCGACGACCTGCCCGGATTCGGCACGCGTAACGGCGTGCTGGACGGCGACGAGCCTCTCGTGGTCCACTCGACGCCGCAGGTCTGGGCGGCCGCGCTCGATCAGCTCTTCGGGGATCTGGCCGCGGATGGCGACGTCGACCTGTCGAGCCTCGCCGCGATCGCCGGCTCGGGGCAACAGCACGGCAGCGTGTACCTGCGAGCGACTGCCGCCGACGTGCTCGCGCGGCTCGATCCTGGCGCGGACCTGGCGACCGCGCTCGATGGCGTGTACTCGCGAGCCACTTCGCCGATCTGGATGGACTCGAGCACCGGTGCGCAGTGCGCCGAGATCACCGACGCGGTCGGAGGGCCCGAGGCGCTTTCGACGCTGACCGGCTCGCGCGCGTTCGAGCGCTTCACCGGGCCTCAGATTCGTAAGTTCTGTCAGGACGATCCCGACGGTTACGCCGAGACGGACCGCATCCATCTCGTCAGCTCGTTCATGGCGACGCTTCTGGCAGGGCGGCACGCGCCGATCGATCCGGGCGACGGCTCGGGGATGAACCTGATGGACCTCGAAGCGAAGGAGTGGTCACCCCTCGCGCTCGACGCGACGGCGCCGGGTCTCGCCGCGAAGCTGCCGGAGATCGCCGAGTCGTGGACGGTCGTCGGCCCCCTGTCGCCGTATTTGGTCCACAGGCACCGCCTCTCGGCGCAGGCTCGCGGGGTCGCTTGGTCCGGAGACAACCCGTGCAGCCTGATCGGCGTCGGGCTCGTCAAGACCGGACGGATCGCGATCTCGCTCGGCACGAGCGACACGCTCTTCGGCTACATGCCCGAGGCGCGCGAGGATCCCGATCTGGACGGCCACGCGTTCGGTGCGCCGACGGGCGACTACATGAGCCTGATCTGCTTCAAGAACGGCTCGCTGGCGCGCGAGCGCGTGAGGGAGCGTTTCGGGCTCGATTGGGACGGCTTCTCCGCCGCGATCCGATCGACACCGCCAGGCAACAACGGCCGCATTCTGTTGCCGTGGTTCGAGGCGGAGATCACGCCGGATGTCGTCCACCCCGGTGTGCGGAGGTACGGACTCGACGAGGACGACGGCCCGGCGCACGTGCGCGCGGTCGTCGAAGCGCAGATGCTGTCGATGGCCATCCACTCGCGCTGGATGGGCGTCGAGACCGAGACGATCTACGCGACCGGCGGCGCATCCTGCAATCGCGAGATCCTGCACATCATGGCCGACGTCCACGATGCCGATGTCTATCAATTCGAGGTCGGAAACTCGGCCGCCCTCGGCGCCGCGCTGCGCGCGTATCACGCCGACGTGGTCGCGGAGGGCGGTGAAATCGGCTGGGAAGACGTCGTGCGCGGGTTCACCGATCCGGTGGCGGAGAGCCGCATCACGCCGGATCCGCAACGAGTCGAGATCTATCGCGAGCTCGCCGACGTGTACGCGGCTTGCGAGCTCGACGCGCTCACTGGCGAGGGCGATGCGATGGCCAGGATCGAGGCATTCCGTGCGCGCTTCCCGTCGTGAGCCGCGTCGACCGCTGACGGCGTTCGCTGAACGAATCGCTCGCGTCGCGACGGTGTGGATTGCGGTCGCGTGCGTCGCGATCGGCGTCGCTCCAGTGCGCGCGCAAGGCGACGTCGACGGTCGCACCGCGCTTCCCAGCGGATTTTTCGTCGCGCACGGCACGATTCGATTGACGGTGGATGCATCGCCGCTCGCCCTCGACTTGCCGGCGGGATGGACCGACGGCGAGGACGTTGCTTTCGAGCCTGCGAGCGGGGTGCGCGTGCGCCTGCGGAACGCTGCGGACGGCGAGGCCGGATTCGTCACCGTACTCGACCTGCGAGGGCGAGATGCCGGACCGATCGACGTGCGCGTCGAGGTCGAGATCGATGCGTACGCTGAAGCGCTGACCGCGCGGCTGGCTCCCGGCGTTCCCGGCGTCGCCCTGCTGTCGTTGCACGGCGCGGGCATGAACGCCGCGCGCGGCTTCTATTGGGCGGAGACCGACGTCGGCCTGGACCTGTCCGACACCGATTCGAAGCTGACGGTGACGCGAGACGGCGACTTGCGCGGCATCTCGGTCGAAGGGCGCATCCTGCCCGGACGCGAGGTGGCTGTCTTCGCGTGGCAGCGACGCGCGTCGGTGTTCGGCGATGCGGCGACCTCGAGTCGTTCGAGTCGTCGAGCTGACGACGACCTTCCGACGTTCGCCGGCTGGCGGATCGGGGGCGGCGAGACGGCCTCGCGCGTGACCGCTGCGTTCGACGCGTCAGCGGACTCCGGTGCGCTCGGCGAGGAGTTCTATATCGAGCTCGCCGACGGCTGGCAGAAGGGTGCTGGCAAGGCGTTCAAGGGGCCGGCGCGCGATTGGCTTTCTCCGGAGCCGAGCTCGTTTCCGGACGGGCTCGCGCCGTTCGTCGCCGCGGTGACGGCACGGTCGGGACGCGTCGGCGTCTGGATCGTGCCGCACGGATTCTCCGACGACGAGCGTTTCGACGCGCAGCCGAGGGCGTTCGTCCGCGACGCGAAGGGGCGTCCGATCTCCGATCGTTTTCTCGGTCGGCTCGTCGTCGACCCGACCTCTGCGGAGGGGCAGGACCATCTGCGATCGATCGCCGCCGCGCTCCGTCGCGACGGGTGCCGCGTGCTCCGCATCGGGGGCTTGCGCCAAGCCTTGGTGTACTACGCGCGAAACCGGGCCGTGCTCGCGGAACGGGAGACGGCGGTCGATGTCGTCGCGGCGAGCCTCGCCGTATTGCGAGACGCGCTCGGGCCCGACGCGCTTCTGTGCGGCGGCGACGACACGCCGGAAGAGCTCATCGGGTCGCTCGACGGACTGCGGCCGGCGTGGGACCCGGCGGTCGGCCTCGAGCCGCTGCGTCAGGAGCTCGCCGCGGCAGGGCGTACGCTGCACCGCCGCCTGCTCGGGATCAGCGTCGAGTGCCTTCCGGTCCGCGCATGGTCTCTGAGCGACGATGCGGTCGTGCGCCGGCGTGCCCGTGAGTCGCGGCGACGAATCGCCGCGCTGACCGGCCGCGGCCTGATGCTCGGCGCCGACGCTCGGCGAGGGCAGGTCGAAACACCGTCGTCCGGATCGTCGGCCATTTCGCCTCTCGACGCGTTCCCGCACGACGAGGTGCCGCACGTGTGGTGCCTGAAGCGTCGCGTTGAACCTCGCGGGCCGACGGTCCACGTCGTCGCGGCGTTCAACTCGAGCGAGGTCGAGACGCGGACGATCCAGGTCGAGCGTCGCGATCTCGGCCTGCCGCCCGGACGCTACCTCGCGTTCGATCCCGACCGTGAGGAGTTCCTCGGCGCGCTCGAGTTCCCGCTCGACTTCACGCTGCGACCCGCAGCGTCGCGCGCCATCGAGCTCACGCCGGATCCGGGCGGAGCACGCGTTGTCGGCGATCGATCCGTCGGCGACGGAACGGTCGCGCCGCGACTTTCGGTCGAGACGGACGCGGCCTCCGGACGACCCCTGCTGACCTGGACGCGCGGGCGAATCGACGGCGCGCCGCCGGCGAGCTTCGCGCTCTACCGCGACGGCGAGCTCATCCGCGTGACGAGCGGCGACGGGCATCTCGGCGAGCTCGCGCCGCCGGGCACCTCGCGACAGTATGCCTTGCTGCCGCGGCGGACCGGTGACGACACGCCGCGCGTACTCGAAGCGGACGGCGACGAGACCGCGGGGTCGCTTCCGCGCGCAGTGGTGCGCTACGACGCGCCGCGTGCGAGAGACGTCGAGCTCAGTCGACGCGCACCGCGCGCATCGACGTCGAGCGGCGCTCCGCTCGCCCGTGACCGCTCGGCGTTCGGAGGCGCGCTCGTCGTCCGCGGTCGGCGCTACGACACCGGCCTCGGCGTCCTCGCGCCGGCGCGAATCGAATACGACCTCGGCGGCGCGTGGCGAGTCTTCACGGCACAGGTCGGCATCGACGACGCCGCACGGTTGCGAGGCAGCGTCATCTTCGCGGTCGAGGTCGACGGCGTCGAGCGCTACCGCAGCCCGGTTGTGCGAGGCCACCACGAGGAGCCCATCGACGTGAGGGTCGAGATCGCCGGAGCCCAGCGCATGGTACTCGTCGTCGAGGATGCGGGCGACGGAGCGACGGGAGATCTGGCGGACTGGCTGGAGCCGCGGCTGTGGGTGGGGGAGGCCGGGGCTGACTCCGACTCCGACTCCGAATCCGACGCCGACGCCGACGCCGACTCCGACGCCGACACCGACTCCGAGTCCGACGCCGACTCCGACACCGACTCCGACACCGACTCCGACACCGACTCCGACT
>CAYMRB010000050.1:0-33327 GCA_964392615.1 uncultured Planctomycetia bacterium
GCCGGAGATCTGCGCCGGCATGAGCGTCTCGAAGTCGCGCAGACCGACGAGCTCGAGCTTCATCTTGACCATGAGGCGAACGATGTCCGGCTCGAGGTCGGTGTGCTCCTCCAGCGGCAGCGCGATGTTCTCGCCGACGGTCATCGAGTTGTAGAGCGCGCCAGACTGGAACAGGATGCCGAAGCGCTTCCGCAGCTCATCGAGCTCATCCGCGCTGGCCCCGTACACGTCGATTCCGAGCAGCGAGATCCTCCCCGATGCCGGCGGGCTGGCGCCGATCATCGCGCGCAGCAGCGTCGATTTTCCCGAGCCCGATCCTCCGAGGATCACGAGCGTCTCGCCGCGCCGCACCTCGAGGTTGACGCCCTTGAGGACGGGACGGGATCCGAACACGACCTGCACGTCCTCGACGCGGATCACGGCCTCGCCGGAGCGTCTCGAACCGTCGCGCGGCGCGACCGCGGCATCGTCAGCAGGAGCAGTGTCAGTCACAGATAGAAGAAGAGCGCGGTGAACAGGAGATCGCAGATGATGATCGCGACGACCGACCGCACGACGGAGTTGGTCGTCGCGCGTCCGACTCCCTGCGCGCCGCCGGTCACGTTGAGTCCCTCGTAACACGCGATCACGGCGATGAGGATGCCGAACGCCTCGGCCTTGGCCAGACCGGCGAACACGTCCTTGTACTGCAGGCTGTCGATCGTTCCGGTCAGGTACTTCTGGGATTCGATGCCCAGGAAAGCGGTGCCGATTGCGAAGCCGCCCAGGACACCGATGTACGTCGCGATCAACGTGACGAACGGCATCATGATCATCGAGGCGAGCACGCGCGGCACGACGAGGAAGCGGATCGGATTCAGCGCGCTCGTCTCGAGCGCGAGAACCTCCTCGGAGACGACCATCGTGCCGATCTCCGCGGCGATAGCGGCGCCGGTATAGCCCGTCATCACCATCGCGACCAGGAGAGGCCCCATCTCGCGAAACATCGCGACGCCGGTGATATTCGCGACGTACTCGACAACGCCGAGGCGCTGGAGGACGTAAGCGAGCTGGAACGCGAGGATCATGCCGACGAAGAAGATCACCAGCGAGACGATGCCGAACGACCGGATGCTGACGCGGCAGCTCTGCAGCATCGTCTCCTCGTAGCGGAGGCGGCCCTTTCCCCGGAACGGTCCGATGGTCATCCACCAGAGCGCTTGGGCGAGGAGATAGACGAGGCCGCCGACGTATTGCGTCAGAGCAACGACCGCTTCCCCGATAGCTCGCAGCGGCTCCTTCATCGCGGTCACTCGATACCGAAGCGGCTGGTCAGCCGCGTGATCTCGAACGTGTCTCGCACCGCTGGCTGGCAGTTGACGATACGGAGATTCGAGCTGCCCCGATCCAACATCTTCAACGCCCACACGAACGTCGCGATCACGGACGAATCGACGAACGGTACCGCGTCGAGATCGACGACGACCTCGCGCGGCGGCGCTGTGAGCTCGGCTTCGAAGACGCGGCGCAGCTCGGGTGCGACCTGCATGTCGAGCTCTCCGGTGAGCCGCAAGACCCACGGTTCCGAGCTGCGGTCCATCTCGTATTTCAGAACAGCCATGTCAGTTTTCCTTCTCGTCCGCGGCACCCTTCATCGGCGTGCGGAACTTCCTGAGCACCAAGCGCGCGCCACTACCGTCGCTGCGAGGCTCGTACTCGAACTGATCGACGCACGATTGGATCAGGTGGACACCACGTCCTCCCTGACGCGATTCGTCGGGATCGAGCGGTTGCACGTCGCGCGGCTCGACGCAGCGACCGCGGTCGAGGAACTCGAGCTCGAGCCCATCGTCGAGCTCCGTACCGCGGAGGATGATCGTGTGGCAGGTGTCGCCGCCGTAGGCGTGTCGAATGATGTTCGTCGCGGCTTCGACGGCGGCGAGCACGGTTCTCGAGGTTTCCGTTTCGGACAGCTCGCAGCGCTCGCACAACCAGCCGACGTTCGTGCGCAGGAGCGACAGGTAGTCCGGCGAGCTCGGAATCACGAGCTCGAAGGCGAGGACGCCCTCGCACGGCTCCCTGCTTGAATGTCCTGTGGCGAGAGGTTCAGTCATGGGGCTTCTCCTCTTCACTGTCGTCCGTCGCCGCGGCGACCTCGAGAAGCCCTTCGGCTCGCGCCCACGTTCGCCACCGTTCAATCGCCGCGCGCCGCTGTGCTGGCGATTCGGACGCCTCGAAGCCGAACGTCTGGCCGCTGAGCTTGCGCAGCGCGATCGCGCTGAACCACCTCACGGCGCCGTCGCGCTCCGAGAGATTGTCGAGCAGGGCCGGAACGAGATCGCGCCGGTTCTGTTCCACGGCCGTCTTCGTCGCGCGAACGCGGATTCGGGGGTCCCGGTGCAGGAGGTCGACGGCGAGGTCGCCGGTGGGGCCCTCCGTCGTCGAGCTGCAACCGAGGACCGTCAGTCCCACGAGCACGACCGTGCGACCGAGCGGCGGAAGAGCAATGACGCGTGCGAATAAGGGCATCGATCTCTGCGTGAACCCCGGATCACGATGGGAGGCACGAATCCGCGCCGAGTGTAATGGCTTCACCAGCGGGGCTCAACGACCCCCGCCACGATCTCACACGATTCCTAGATATCGGCACGCGAGGCGATGCCCTCGAGTCCCGTATCGGCGAGATTCCGGTCAACTTCCCGTAACTCGACGCCGATAGAGAGACCATGGGCCGCTCCATCGCCGCTTTCCTCACCGCTCTCTGCATCGCAGCTGGCGCGATGTCGTGCGCTCCCGTTCCCCGCACGAACGTCGACGCGCTCCTTGAAACGCCGCTCGGCGATCGTCTGGAGTCGCTCTGGGCCCGTCATGGCGGCATCGACGCGTGGCAGCGGTTCGCGGGGGTCCGGTTCCGTCTGACCGTCGAGTCCGGTGGGGGGGCAGTCGTCGAGGTGCCGGCGGTCGTTATCGTCTACGACGAGCCCGGCCGTGTCTGGGTGTCGACGGATTCTGCGGCCGAACTTCCGCAGCCCGCAGCGTTGCGACCCGTATCGCTCGCGACGCGTTTCGCGCCGGAATCGGAAGGCGCGACCACGCGTCGCGAGCTGGCCGCCGAGCTCGGCGTCGCGACAGCGGACTTGCTGCCGTACCGGCGGGGCGAGGGGCGGCTCGACTACTCGCTGCGCTCCTTGCGCAGCCTCTTCCACCTGCCCTTCTTCGTCGCGGGAAGAGGCTGGCGCCTGCGGTCGACGCTTGGCGCGGGCGCTGGCGCGGGCGAGGCCGATCGGCAGTTCGAGGCGCTCCCGTGGCGCGAGGAGTTCCTTCTCGGCGCGTTCCTCTTTCCGCCCGATGACGAGGAGGGCGACCTCGATCGGCTGCTCTACCTGTCGGCGCACCCGCTTGGCGCGCACGGTGTGAGGGAGGTGCGTTTCGCAGGCTACCGCGACATCGACGGCATCCGCGTGTCGACCGTGCGGGATCATCTCGCGCGCCGGGAGGTCGACACCTCTCCGGGCGACCAAGATCCGTTCCTCCCATCGACGGCGTCACGCCGCGAAACGGTGGTCTTTCTGCGCGAGCGATTGGATGACATCACGTTCTTGACGACCGACGATGTTCATGTCTTGCTGGGGCGCGGGTCTGTTGATGATCCCGCTGCCGATCTCGCTGCCGATCCCGCCGACGATGACCGAAACGACGACAACGACGAATTCGACACCGCAACCGACGACTCCGCGCATCTGGGTCAACGTTCACGGTGACCTCGCCCCGGCCGCGGAGGCGCGAGTCAGCGCCATGGACCGCGGCTTCCTGTACGGCGACTCGGTCTACGAGACCGTGAGGACGTGGAAGCGCGTGCCGTTTCTGCTCGACCAGCACCTTGACCGCCTCGGGCGGTCGATGGAGCGCGTCTTCTTGCCATGGCCCGTCGAGCGGTCGCACCTCGAAGAGGAGATCGCCCGCAGCGTTGCCGAATCGCCGTTCGACGGCGACGTCATGCTGCGCATCGTCGTGTCCCGCGGCGAGGGGCCGCTCGGTCTCGACGTCTCCACGTGCACGCAGCCGCGCTATCTGATCTACGTCGTCGAGCTCCTGGACTCGATGGTGCCCGCGGTCGCCGACCCGGAGGGCGGCGGTGGGGGAGTCTCGGTGGTGATCTCGGGCGTCCGTCGCAACAACCCGCGCGCGCTCGACCCGAGCATCAAGAGCGGCAACTTCCTCAACAACATCCTCGCGTACCACGACGCGCGCGAGGCTCGCGCGTACGAAGCGCTGCTGTGCGACGCGGACGGATTCCTGGCCGAGGGCACGACGACGAACGTCTTCGTCGTGCGTGAAGGGCGGATCTTGACACCGCGATCGGACGGCATCCTCGAGGGCATCACGCGCGCCGTGATCTTCGAGGAGGCGAGGAGGGCGGGGATCCCGATCGCCGAGGAGATCATCGAGCCCGACGCACTGCGCGCGGCCGACGAGGCATTCCTGACGAGCTCTGTGCGCGGTATCGTACCGATCGCGTCGGTCGACGGAGTCGAGCTGGGCGGCGGACGTCGCGGCCCCGTGACGAAGCGCTTGCAGGGACTGTATCTCGAGCGTCTCGATCGCGAGTCGGGCGCGTAGCGCCAGGCTCTCACGCGCGGGTCCTTCAGCGGCCGTTGAGGCGACGCAAGGCGGTTCGCAGCTCGCGGCGCAGGGCTGCCGCGCGTCGGCCGCTGACCGACGCATGTGACGGCGTCGGCCAGAAGCTAGCATAGGCGAACAAGGCGTATCCGGGCGCGCCGATACGACGACTGATCGCTACCTGCTGTTCGAGGTCGTGTGTGCCGCGGTAAAGGTGGGCACCGAGCCCAGGGACGACCTTGCGCGACGCGCGCTCCATGTCCTTCTGCGTATTGCGCTGAAAGGACGTGTGGTTGAGGTCGTAGTTCATCGGCAGGACCTCGTCGACCCAGCCCCGCTCGAGCCAAGCTCGCGAGTTCTGGAAGTACAGCTCCCGACCGCGATCGAGGTCGCGGACGACCGCCGCGGAGAGGCGGCACTTCGGACGCGCGCGGCGTACCGCCTGCGAGATCTCCCAGACGACGGTGTTGACGCCGCGCTCGCGGAAGCGATTCCATTTCTCCGGATAGCGGCTCGGGAAGCCGCCGGTCTCGCCACGGAAGACGTGTAGCGTGTCATTGTCGTACGGGACGTCGCGGCGTCGCTTCTTATCTGGAAACACGAAGCGAATATAGTCGAGGTGCAAGCCGTCCACGGGGTAGGTCACGATGTCGAGCGCCACATTCGCTAAGTGACGGCGCACCTCCGCACGGCACGGATTCAGCATCGTGTAGTGGTCGTCATAGAGGTAACGCGTGCCGTTGCGATCGAGAAGGAACCACTCGGGATGCGTGTGGATCAGATGACCGGGATCGCCAGGCGGCTTCTTCCCCTTCCAGCCCGCGAGGACGTTGATCCAAGCGTGCAGCTCGAGACCGGCCTCGTGCGCGCAGCGGACCGCCGTCGCGAGCGGGTCGAAGCCGGGATCTCGACCGCCGAGCTCCTCTGCCCACGGCTCCCGCGGAGAGCGATAGAACGCGTCGGCACGGCCGCGCACCTGGAAGTACACGCGATTCAGGCCGACGCTCGCGCAGTTTGCGATAATCGTACGGACGTCCTTCTCCGTCCGGAAGTCCCAGCGCGTCACCCAGATCGCGCGGACCTCGGCGCTTGCGCCAGGTGGCGCAGCGAAGCCGGCAGCTGCGAACGCGACGAGAATCGTCAGTGCGGCGACGAATCGAAGCATCGGGACCCTCTCTCTACGGCGAGTTCTCGGAGTGCGCCCGCACAGCGCGGGACGGACGGCCCGGGAAAACGGGCCCCTATCGTCTTATCGCCCGATGCGGGGGCGAACTTGAGTATTTCCGGAAGCGGCGCGGGCCGCGCGCGGCAACGCGCTGTTGACTTGTGTGCGGGGTCGTGGGAGAAGCGTTGGCCGTCGGACGCTCTCCGTGCCGATCGCGCGGTGTGGGGAGATCGCCGCTTCCCAATCGAACCGCACGAGAACACGATGTCGCCCCCTAACCGCACGCTCGGAATCCTCCGTCTCGGCCTTACCGGCCTCGCCGCGATCTTTCTCGTCGGCGGGCTCGTGTCCTGCCGCGCCACGATCACCGAGATTCTCCAGCGGGCGAGTCAAGGAGATCCCGATTCGAAGAGGGAGGCGATCGTCCGGTTGGGCGAGCTCCTCGCGCAGAAGGAGGCGTCGGGCTTCACCTTCAACGAAGGCGAACTCGGCGCGCTGGAGTACATCAAGGACGTCGCCTCGCAGGATCCCGAGGCGATGAACCGAATGCGCGCGATCACGGCCCTACGGGGACTGAAGAGCTTCGACTTCACCGAGATCTACCTCGACGCGCTGAAGGCGCCGTACTGGGGCGTCCGGTGGGAGGCTGCGAAGGCCCTGCGCGATCGGCCGCGAGCCGACGCGTCGCCAGCCATCCTCGCGCGACTGCGCGCGGAATCGCGGCCGGAGGTGCTGGTCGATCTCGTCAAGTGTCTCGCGGCGATCGGCGATCGAACGTCGGTGCGTGGCCTGCTCGAGGTCTACTTGGACCGTTCGGGGCGGTACCGCGACAACCGGCTGAAGGCGTATGAGGCGCTGGCGCGGCTGAGTGGTCGCGACTGGGCATACGAGGAATACGAGCGTTGGGACGAATACTATCGCCTCAACTTCCCGCCGGGCGACAAGAAGCCCGTCGAGTCAGGAAGGAAGGCGAGTCCTGCGGATCCGGCGTCGAAAGCGGGCGCCGACGAGGGAGCGAGGGGGCGATCTTGACGCGCCGTGGAGTCTGGGCACTGGCGAAGATCCTGTTGGCGGTCGGCCTGATCGCATGGTTAGTCAGCCAGCACCTCCTTGGTCAGAACGAAATCCCGTTCGCCAAGCTCGGCCGGCTCGCGAGCACGTGGCCGTGGTTTCTCGCAGCGCAGGTCCCGTACGGTATCGTCCTCGTCCTGGGGGCACAGCGGTGGCGCATCCTGCTGCGCCGGCAAGGCATCGAGTACGGCCTGCGCGATACGCATTCCCTGACATTGATCGGGATGTTCTTCAACCAGGTGATGCTCGGATCGACCGGAGGGGACGTCGTCAAGGCGTACTACGTCGCATCGGAGTCACCTGGCAGGCGTACCGCTGCGGTTTTTACCGTCTTTATCGACCGCGCGCTCGGCCTCGTCGTGCTCGTCGTTCTCGTCTGCGTCGCGATCTTCCTCAACTTCGATCTCGTCCGGTCGAACGAGCACCTGTTCACACTCGCGATCGGCCTCTGGGTGGCACTCGGGGCGATGGTGCTCGGTGGAATCCTGTTCTTCACGGGTGTGTTCGAGCGTCCGGCGATGCGTGCGCTGTCGGCGCGATTGCCGCTGCGTGCGCTGCGGGAGAAGATCGCCGACATCTTCCTCGTGTATCGCACGTGCCGCGGCGACATGCTGCAGATCTTCGCGCTGTCCGCGGGCGTGCATCTGCTCGTGATCGCGACGAATCTCTGTCTGCTGAGGTGCCTCGAGCCGGTGCTGCCCGACGTCGTGCCGTTCATCCTTCTCGTGCCGGTCGCGCAGATCGTCATGGCCGTGCCGATCACCCCCGCCGGTCTCGGAACGGGAGAGATGGCGTACGACTACCTGTTCAAGCTCGTCGGGCTGAACTGCGGGTTGCTTGTCTCCCTCCTGCAGCGAGGCACCTACTACGTCTGGGCCGTCCTGGGCTGCATCGCGTACGTGCGGCGCAAGGGCCGGGTACGCCGCGCGCTGGCCGAGAGCGAGAACGCGGAAGAGACGACCGCACTCCTCGCGGAGTGAGCAGCGAGGGCTCCGCACCCGCGGCCTTCGCCGCAAATGAGGTGCTCAAAAGCCGCCGTCCGCGTCGAAAAGATTGTGAGATCTCGAGTCGCGACGTACCTTGAGAAGTACGGCCGTTCACCGACGGCGGCCGACAGCGACCGACGACAGCGGACGAGGCTGCAACGATGTTCTTCTTCCGATTCCTCCGATTGATCGCGTCCGTGTTGTGGGAGGGCGTCTGCAACGGCGCCTCGCTGGCCGCGTTCGGACTCTTCCGGCGGCGCGACACCTGGCGCGCACACGTCCGCGAGCTGATGACCCGCGCCGGCGCGCTGCTCGTCGTCGCCGCGGTCCTCTTGCCCGCAACCACCGGCTGCACGACCTTCCCGGGCGCGTCGTTCGAGCGACAGATCGACCAGACGGTGTGGTCGATGCGCGTCATGACCGACGCGAGCGGCGAGTTCGACGGCCTGGTCAGCGACATCCTGGTCCTCACCGATCCCGAGTGGGGGGAGCTTCCCTCTTCGCTCGAGCAGCTCGGTTGGTGACGGAGCGCTCGCCGCACCCGGGTTCGTTGAAGGGCCCTTAACTTTTGACCCCCAGAGCGCCGATTCTATAATCGCGGGGACCGTATCGGTCGTTCGTCCGTTATCAGGCGTCGAGTCGCGGAGGAGGCGTGGAGCTTCACAGGGTACAGATCAAACGGATCATCGGCCCGACGCCGAACGGCGCCGCGGTGCTGCTCGGGAACGAGGACAAGACCTTCGTCATCTTCGTAGGCTTCTACGAGGCGGCTGCGCTGATCCGCGAGATCAACAACGAAACGCCCGCGCGTCCGCTGACGCACGAGCTCATTCAGAACATCTTTTTGGGTTTCGACGTCGAGGTGAAGCAGATCATCGTCTCGACGATCATCGACCAGACGTTCTGCGCGACGCTGATCCTCGAGCAGAAGCTGGACTCGGACGCGGAGGGAGAAGCCTGGATCGGGCGTCGCAACGAGGTGCGCATCGATGCGCGCCCGAGCGATTGCCTCGTGCTCGCGCTCAAGAACAAGGTCGATATTCTCGTAACCGGAGAGGTCTTCGATCAGGTCCAAGACGTATCCCAGATGACGTCGGACGTCGAAAAGAGCCTGGCGGGTATCCTGCCGGGAATGGACCCCGAGGAATTCCGTCCGCCGGAGGGCCGCCCGGGTTCTTCGGAGGACGACATGGACGTCTGGGACCCCGAAGACTTCCCGGACGAGGACGATGAGGATGTCTGATCACGTTCCGGCGCCGTCGCGCGTCGCGCTCATCGCCGTCGCTGGCCTGGCGCTTCTCTCAGCGGGAGCGGCGGTATCGGCGGCGGATGCCAAGTACGAGTTCCTGCCGAACGGTCACACGGTCTGGGCCATCAATCACGAGAACGGGCGGTTTGCGGGCTACCGCTACCTCTCGAGCGGCATGGCGCGGGGCGCGACGGAGCGGCAGATCGAGCGCAGTCGCGTCGTCACACTGAATCGGCGTGCGTTTCCGGCGGACGAGACGGTTTGGCTGCTCAGCGATCGTTCGCGCACCGACGTCATTTGGACGTGCAACACGCGGACGGGTGACGTCCAGCTGTGGAATCACCGCATGGGTGGCGAGGTCGACGGCGAGAAGCCGATCCGGACACTGCTCGAGCTCCTGCCGCCCGGCGCCGCAGATTCCGAAGGCGCTTCCGCGCAGCTGCGGCCGGGGACGTTCCAGTTCCTTCCGAATCGGCGGTCGATCTGGGTCGTCAACCGCCCCGCGGGTCGATTCGCCGGATACCACTTCCGCGACGACCAGGACCGCAGCGTGCTGCGAACGCGCGTGGTGGAGGTGGACGCGACGCTGTTTCCGGCCGCGGATGTCGTGTATCTGCTCAGCGACAAGAACTTCGCCGAGACGATGTGGGTCGCCAACACGCGTACCGGCGTGTTTCAGCTCTGGACGCCTCGCGCCGCGGGCGCCGTCGAAGGCAAGACGATCCGCCGTGTCGAGCAGGATCTCGGCGGGGGAACGTACCGCTTCCTCGCGAACCGGCGAACGATCTGGGTCGCGAACCCCGACAAGGGGCGCCTGGTCGCGTACCGGTACAGGGACAACCTCGACGGAACGATCGAGAAGAGCCGGGTCGTCGATCTCGATCCGCGTACGTTTCCGGCGGACGAGACCGACTTCCTCCTGGGCGACCTCTACCTGACCGAGAGTTTGTGGGTCGTCAACACCCGTACCGGACGCCTGCAGCTGTGGAGTCACGGACAGGGCGGCGTGCTCGAGTCCGAAGATCCGGTCGAGACGCTCGGCGACCTCGTTCCGGGAGGCGACGCGGAGTCGCAGCAGGTGGGGGACTTCGCCTTCCTGCCGTACTGGCGAACCGTCTGGGTGGTCCACCAACCCACCGGGCGCCTTGCCGGTTACCACTTCAAGAGCGATCGTGAGAAGACGATCGAGCGAACGCGCGTCGTCGCACTCGATCAGCGAGGGTTTCCGCCGACAGTCACGGCGTTCGGCCTGAGCGACAAGAACTTCGCCCAATCGCTGTGGATCGGCAATACGGCGTTGGGGGACTTCCAGCTCTGGACGCCCGGTAGCGGCGGCGATGTTCGCGGGGACCGACCGGTGTCCGCGATGATCGACCTCATGGATCGCACCTCCCGCCCAACGAAGGCTGCCGAGCGCTGAGAAGGAGCAAACGGTGACGCAAAGCACGCCGTCCCGCCGCGCGATTCGCTCTACCGTGCTCGCGGGGCTCTTGTGCGGTGCGCTCTCGAGCTGCTGCACGAGCGGCTTGGCGCCGGAGAGGCTGGGCGTGTACTTCGATCCGGTCCGGCCGGAGTGGGCGCTCGTCGGCTTCGTCTACGCGCTCGAGACGGAGAGTTGGGACTACGCGTACCGCAGCCTCTCGGCTCGGTCGCGCGAGAAGTTCTCCCAGCTCGAGCTGCGGGTCGGACTCGCGTTCCTCGAGGATCCGCGCACGGGAATCCCTCTTATCGACATCATCCGCGGCTCGATGCAGGAGCGGACGATCGACGACTACGCGTCCGACGCGGAGCAGGTCGTCGTGTGGTGCCTGTGGGAAGGCGAGAAGGACACCTACGACACCGAGGTGATCCTCGTACGGGAGACGGACGAGGAGACCGGTAGCCTCCACTGGAAGGTCGATCTCGCCGCGACGTTCGAGCGTCTGACGGGCATGCGGCTGCCGTAGCGTCGGCGCGGGGCCTCGGCGCTCAGGAGCCAGTGTCCGTGGCACGACCGCCGACTTGCCGCAGCTGGTGGTCGGAGTTGAAGAGCCGGCGGTACCCGAGCAATACGACCCCGACGGTTCCCAGCGCGGTCGCGGCCGCGATCAGGAACAGGATGACGATCTGGTAGCGCACGGCTTGCATCGGGTTCGCGCCGGCTAGGATCTGGCCCGTCATCATGCCGGGCAGGCTGACGATTCCGACGACCATCATGGTGTTGATCGTCGGAATCATGCCCGTGCGAACGGCTTCGCCGACGGTCTCGCGAGCGGCTTCCCAAGATGTCGCGCCCAGCGCGAGCAGCGACTCGATCTCATGGCGTCGGGCGAGATCGGTGGTGAGGCGATCGAGGCCGAGCGACACGCCGTTCAGGGCGTTTCCGAGGATCATGCCGAGGACCGGCACGGAGTACTGCGCCGCGTACCATGGCTCGGCACGAACGATGGTCGTCAAGGCGACGGCAGTCATCGCCCAGGAGCCGACCAGCATGCCCAAGAACGCGTCGAGCGCCATTCCCCGGTAGCGTTCGCGAGCGCGTCGGGTCGCGGCGCGGGCAGCGACGGCGGTCATCAGGAGAAGAAGGAGCGCGATCAGCGGCAGGTTGCCGATCGCGAACACGCGTTGCAGAACGAGGCCGACGAGCAGCAGCTGGACAACTGTCCGCGCCGAAGCGACGAGCAGCTCCCGGCCGAGACCGAGACGCAGCGCGGCGGAGATCGCGGCGTTGACGAGGATGAGCGCAGCGGCGATCGCGACCTCGACGTAGGACAGCTCGACGGCGCTTCCGCCCATGGGGCTACGGTGCCTCGATCTCGCCAGACCGCAACCGAAGGGCGCGGTCCGCGACGCGGCGGTTCTGCTCGGCGTCGTGGCTGACCCAGACTGCAGCAGGAGCGGGACGGTCGCGACGCTCGCTCGTCTCCTGCAGCCACGAGTCGACCAGCTGCTCGATCGCGCGTCCCGTCTCGGCATCCAGAGACGCGGTCGGCTCGTCGAGCAGCAGCACGACCGGGTCCAGCTGCAGCGCGCGTACGAGAGCGGCGATTTGAGCCTCGCCGCCGGACAGCTCGTCGCAGTGCTTATCCAGGAATGGGCCGTCCCGGCCGAGAACCGCGAACCAGCGCAGGGCGCGCTCGAGGTCGAACGGCCCGCGTCGCTCGTTCGCCCGCAGGCGGAACGGAAGTTCGAGATTCGACCGGACAGTCCCTCTGCGAAACACCGGGCGCTGATGGATGTACTGAACGCGTGACCGAAAGGCGGGAACGGCGGAGCCCTGAACCACTGCGCCCTGAAACCGCACCGAGCCGCGATTCACCGGCTCGAGCAGACACAATGTGCGAAGCAGAAGGCTCTTTCCGGCACCCGACGGCCCGGAGAGAGCCAGGCGGTCGCCGGAACTCACCGCGACGGACACGTCTCGCAGGAGCCACCGCTCTTCCGCGGAGCGCGGATCGCGCCTCGCGACATCGCGAGCCTCCAGAAGGGGGGCCTCGGGGTCGGAACTGAGCGTGTCCATGCCCAGCAGGATACCCCGTACCGGCGCCGGCGGGGAGACCGCGGCGGCATAGGTTTTCTCAACTCTACGCAGCGGCGGAAGTTATCGGCCAGGCAGACGGACGCCCGAGGGAGCGCCCAAGCCGCCGGCTGAGCTCCCCCACTCGGGCCGATAAGGGCCATTATGATGAGTTACGAGGTGGGCGCGCTGCCAGGATGGCCGATCCGGCCGCCATGGAGGTCTCGGGCCGATACCGTCTCCGATACCGTCTCCGATACCGTCTCCGATACCGTCTCCGATACCGACTCCCTATCCGTCGGCTATCCCGCGCTCCAGCGCGTCCGTCGCCGCTGCACGGCCGGTCAACAGCTCGAACTGCATCCGGGCTCGCGCGATGATCCGCTCGCGCCCGTCGACCCGCAGCGCGCCGCATTGGGCGGCGATGCGGAGGAACGGGGTCTCCGGCGGATCGTCGGCCCGACGGCGTCGCGGCAGGGTCAGGTCGAATGCGACGGTCTCGGCGGTCAGCGCTTCGGGCGGGACCGGATCGTCGCGGGCGTCCATCGGCGGCGCGGCGTTGACGATGGCGCGCGCGTGGACGTGGCGCAGCTGGTCGATGTGTGCCGACCGCACGCCCAGGTCGTCCGCCATCGAGACTCCCCTCTGGATGTTCCGATAGTACCTCGATGGGTTGGCGCCGGCCTCGAGCAGCGCCCGGACCGCCAGTCGCGCCAGGTCGCCGCGGCCGAGCACCGCGACCTCGGCACCGCGGAGGTCGCCCAGCCGCTCGCGCAACGGGACGAGCACGCCGTCGTAGGCCGTCGAATGCGCCCGCCAGGCGCCGTCTCGCCACAGAAGCGTGTCGCTGGCCGCGCGCGCACGGCCGCGATCGTCCGAGGTCGCGGCGAGCTCGAGCGCCGCCGCCTCGAGCGCTCCCGTCACGATCAGTCCGTCGACGGGCATCGTTTCGCGACAGGCGTCGACTGCGGCGAGCTCTTTGGTCACGAGCGGTAGGAAGACACCGTCGAGCCCCGCTGCCCGCAGCGCCGCGTTGTGCATGCGAAGCGGTAGCGAGCAGGCCTCGAAGTCGTCCGTCGACGTGCCGACGATGCCCCAGACGTGCGTGTCGGGGCCGAGCTCTCCCGCCCGGTACAGATCGACCAGCTCTCGCGCTCCGACCTGGCCCGGCGCCACTGCACGCCCCAGCGCTCCGTACGTGAACGGCGCGCCGCGCGCGATCGACAGCACACGACTCGCGATGCCTTGCTGGCCCATCGCGAATCCGACGCGCCGTGGGGCCGCGTCGCCTGCTTCCCCGTCGCGTCCGCGTTCGACCCACTCGAGCATCCGCGCGGCGTCGGCCAAGCGTGTCGCCGTCGGCACGATCTTCACCGCGCGCGGCGACAGCGCGGTCATCTCGTGCGTCCAGCGGTCGAGCTCGTCCACGCTCGGCATGCCTGCGAAGTCGTGGTGCGATACGACGAGAGGCGCGTCGTCCGCCGCGAGCCGCCGCGCGCACTCGCTCCCCCACTCGGCATCGACGAGCGCCGCCCCCGCGTCGAGCGCGTCGCGGAACACGGACAGGCGCTTCGCGTCGTCGCCCGCGTACTCGCCGCCTTGCTCCACGAGGCGATACGTGAACAGAACCGCCGGCCAGCTCTGGGTCGCGGCCTTCAAGCACTCGAGCGCGACTTCGACTGACGGAAACAGATCGGCGCGGAGCTCGATCCCTCCCGTGCCTGCGGGCACCGCGTCGAGATCGTCGGCGGACGTGACCACACCGACGACACCTTCGAGCGGAAAGCCTGTCACGCGTCTACTCGCCTTCCTCGAGGCGTCCGGTCCCGGCGACCAGCCGGCGGATCTGCTCGGCTGCCGGCGCCCCTTCCTCGAGCAGCGAATCGAACGCGTGAAGCACCCACTTGCCGAACGCGTCCATCTCGAGGTGCACCGGACTGCCGACGACGCGCGCGTCGAGCTGCGTCCGCTCGAGTGTGTGCGGGATCGCGGCGAAGCTGAACCACCCGCCGGCGCGGTCGACGTCGATGACGGTCAGGCTGATCCCGTCGACCGACACCGAACCCTTCGGGATTGCCTGGCGCAGCAGCGCGGCCGGCGTCGTGATCTCGAAGAGCTCCTGATCGCCCTCGGTCCGTCGCGCGCGCACCGTGCCGACGCCGTCGATATGGCCCGTCACATAGTGTCCGCCGAGCTCATCGCCGACGCACAGCGAACGTTCGAGGTTGACTCCATCGCCGACGCGCAGCTCGCCGAGCGCCGTCTTCTCGAGCGACTCGGGGATCACGTCGAACGCGACGCGTCCGACGCCGTCGTCGTCTTGCGGATTCTCGAACTCCACCACCGTCAGGCATGTCCCATTGATCGCGATGCTCTCGCCCAGGACGACCGGGCGCCACGGCCCGAACTCCTCGACCGGATCGATCCGCACTCCGAGCCGCAGCCCGTCCGCGCTTCCATCGGCGACCTCGACGACACCCGTTCGCTCGACGATTCCCGTGAACACGTTTCCTTCTCCGCGGCCGACTGGTACACCTTCTGGGGTCGAGTCGGATGCCGATTTCGGCCGAGCCCGACTCCGAATCCCGGAGTCTACGCCGTTCCCCTCTAGTAACCAAGCCTGGAACGTCCGCACGGATGCCGCCGCCTGAAACCGTCTCTCCGCTCGACGCCTTGACCGTGCTGACGACGCGCGCGAAGAAGCCGCGCGCTGCGGAGCTCGACCTCGAGGCCGCGCGCGGCCTGCACCTCGCCGCACCGATCGAGGCGCCGCGTGCGGGCAGCGCGTTTCCGGCGGATGGCGACGAGGTCGTGCGCGCTGCGCGGGATGGGTTCGCGCTCGGCGCGCCGGCGGCGGTCGACGACGAACGGGCGCTCGTCCGCGCTGACTCGGTCGACCAGAACCTCGCTTCCGACGCTGCCGTGCGCGTCGCGTGCGGCGATCTGCTGCCGCCGAGCGTCGCGTGTGTGGCGGCGGTCGACGGCGCGACGCAGCTCGGCAGCGAGCGCGTGCGCATCGAACGCGTCGCGGCGTGCGGCGACGGTCTGGCCGGGGGCGCTCGGCGCTCCGGACCGGAGCTCGAGTTCCCCGTCGGCACGGTACTTGATGGTCGACTAGAGGCGATCCTGCTGGCGCGCGGCGTCGCGCGAGTGAGCGCGTTCGTGCGGCCGACGGTCGGCGTTCTGTACCTCGGTCGCGATCTCGTCCACCCGGGCGCGCCCGCGACCGGCGCGCAGGTTCACGACCTCGACGGATTCTGGCTCGCTCGCACGCTCGAGGCGCGCGGCTTCGAGACCGTCGAGCTGAGCGACCCGGCACTCCTGCGGGGCGATCCCGCGCGCGGCCCGGATGCCCGCGCGTTCCACCGCATTCTGATGCGTTGCCGCTCGCGCAAGGTCCGCGTGCTCGTCATCTGCGGCGGCATCGGCGCCAGCGTCGCGGACGGCGCAGCCGAGCTCGTACGCCGTTTTCGCGGCGATGTCATCTTCGAAAGACTGCATCTCGATGGCTGCCCGTCGCTCCTGTGGGCCAAGCTCGATGAGATGGATGTCGTCGGACTCAGCGGCGCCCCGCTGGCGTGCGCGGCCGGTTTCGATCTGTTCTTGTTGCCGTGCCTGAGCGCGCACAGCGGCGTGCCGGCAGGAATTTGGGACTGGCGGCTCCTGGGTCGACTGCCCCACCGCGACGCGGGCCCCCCACTGTCAACGGGCATACATTCCGCCGCGGATGCCGACGCGTCCGCGTGGCGCCTGCGGGCTGGGCGCCGCGTATCACGCGGAGATGGCGGGCTCGAGCTCGAGAATCGGCCCGCGGAGAGCCCCTTCGCGCCGGTCGCCGCTGGAGGGCAGGACTGGATCCTCGTCGATCCCGCCGCGCGCGACGGGTGTGCGAACTGGTGCCCGGTCGCGTTGACAGCATCGGGCGGGAGCCTATAATCGAACCTCGGAGCTCCCGGAACAGGAAAGCCTTGCAATCCCGGAACGTTCCGGAAAAATGGGCTCTGGGAGAATTGCACCAGGAGAATCACAACCCGGAAGGCCTTGTTCAGGTGTTTCGCGCGCTGTCGTTGGCCGCGAATCGGGTGTTGAGCTCTCTGTGCATGCGGCCCGCCAACTCTGTCCTTCACGCATCGTAGTCGAGGGTCTCATTTCTCTGGCACACTGCCACCGTGCGATCGCGGTGGGCTCGCGACGAGCCAAAAACAGTTGCCGGTAGGAATCTCGCTTCGGTTGCCTCGGGACGGGGAAGGCCCGTAGGGAATGGACTTGACATGAAGGAGCCGTTGAAATGAGTGCGTTGGCGAAGGTCTTTGTCGTCTTCATCTTCCTGCTGAGTGTGACGTTCTTCGGGACCTCCGCGACCCTCTATCTGACGCGCGAGGACTGGAAGAGCAAGTACGCCACGTTCAAGGATCAGGTCACCAAGAAGATCGACGAGCTGGAAAAGCACGCTGAGGATCAGAAGGCCACGATCGACCACCAGTCGACGCGTCTCGCTCGCGTGTCGAAGAGCGAGAAGGTCCTGGCCGATGACCTGGCGGATGCGCGCGACCAGCTCAAGTCGAAGGAAGGCGAGCTCGCCCGCGTGCGCGGCGAGCGGGACGCGGCAATCGGCGAAAAGACCTCGACTCAGAACGAGCTCGCCGCCGAGAAGAACCGCACCACGACATTGATGGCGAAGCTCGAGGAGTCGCATACGCGCGTCGAGGACGCCACCACGAAGCAGAAAGACGCCGACGCCCGCATGTTCCGCATGAAGGGTGATCTCGACCGCACGACGGACGAGCTGTCGGTCGCCCGCATCGAGTACGAGGAGCTGCGCAGCGAGCACACGTCGCTTCAGATCCAGATGGACGCGATCACGACGAAGCTCGGTCCGGACGGCGTGCTCGCTCTCATTCGCGGCGTGGCGCCCCCGATCGACGGAATCGTCGAGGACGTCGATCCGGCTCTCCGGCTCGTCGTGCTGTCCGTCGGCAAGAACGACGACGTCAAGCCCGGCTACGAGTTCACGCTCTACCGCGACGACAAGTTCGTCGCCAAGGTCCAGGTCACGAAGGTATACGACAACCTCTCCGGCGCGCGGATCCTCCTGCCCGAGGGCGCGGTCGTCAACAAGGGTGATCGCGCGACCACGCGGATCAACTGACGAGAGGAGCGCGTACCATGGCGACCCACACGAACGAAGACATCATCGAGAAAAGGGACACCAGTCCCGTCGCGACGAGCTGCATCGTCTTCGCGACCTTGGCGCTCCTCGGCGCGATCGCGCTGCAGGTCGCCGAGATTCGCGAGATTCGAGCCGACTATGGCCCGTCGGAGCGCAACAAGGGTGTCGTCCTGCGGACGGAGAGCGACTACAACGACCTCGAAAACCGCATCGACGACGTTCTGCGCGACACGAAGATCGCCGACAGCGATCGCGAGTCCAAGACCGTCGAGTCGAAGATCGCTCCGGGTGAGCAGATCGAATCCGGCAAGCTCGCCGACAAGGCGCGCGAGTTCGAGGATGATGACGACGACATGGCCGGCGGCGACGACGACGACGCAGCCGGCGACGACGACGACGCAGCCGGCGACGAC
Source organism: uncultured Planctomycetia bacterium (assembly GCA_964392615.1). Lineage (GTDB taxonomy): Bacteria > Planctomycetota > UBA8108 > UBA8108 > UBA8108 > CAYMRB01. The sequence continues at coordinate 18,150 of CAYMRB010000050.1, forward strand.
GACGACGATGATTTCGGCGGCGGCGACGACGACGACGATTTCGGCGACGACGACGACGATTTCGGCGACGACGACGACGACGATTTCGGCGACGACGACGACGAGTTCTGATCGTCTCGCCGCTCTCTGAGCTCCATTCCCCACGACGGAAGACGCCCGTCTTGACCAGCTTCGGTCCGCAGGATCGACATCGCGCTGGCAGAGACGGGCGTTTTTCTGTAGGGTGTGCTGCTGCTTCGCAGTTCCCGCTTGGTCCGTTGACAGGAGTTCGCGCGACGCCCACCTCGGCGTCGGCGGTTTAGAGGAGACTCCGTCGGTGGTCGTATCGAAGGTGCTGGGCCTGTTCTCTGTGGACATGGGCCTCGATCTGGGCACGGCGAACACCCGCGTTTGCGTCGCGGGCAAGGGCGTCGTGCATCGCTCCCCGTCCGTCGTCGCCGTCAAGAAGGGCACGCACGATGTGCTCGACCGCGGCGCCGCGCTCGGGGCGACCGCAAAGGTGATGCGCGGCCGCGAGCCGCTGTCGATCGACGTGATCCGACCGCTCAAGGACGGCGTGATCGCGGATTTCGACATGACGGAGGCGCTCATCGGCCAGCTCATCCGGCGCGTGCACAACCGTCGCCGCTGGATGAGCCCGCGGCTGCTGATCAACGTGCCGTCCGGCATCACGCCGGTCGAAAAGCGCGCCGTCTTCAACGCGGCGGAGCGCGCCGGCGCGCGCAAGGTGTACCTCGTCGAGCAGCCGCGTGCGGCGGGGCTCGGCGCGGGGCTGCCGATTCACGAGCCGCACGGTCAGATGATCGTCGACGTCGGCGCCGGCACGACGGACGTGTCGATTCTGTCGCTCGGCGATGTCGTCGTCTCGCGGAGCGTCAAGGTCGCGGGCGACGCGATGGACGACGCGATCGTCAGCTACCTGCGCCGCAACTTCAACATTCTCATCGGCGCGAACACGGCTGAGGACATCAAGATCGGCGTTGGCACGGCCTACCCGCACGGTCGCGACGAGGTCATGGAAGTCCGGGGCCGCGAGCTCCTCGCCGGCGTGCCGCGCGCGATCACGCTGAGCTCGTTCGACGTTCGCGAAGCGCTGCGCGAGCCGATCGGCCAGATTCTCGACGCCGTGCGCACCACGCTCGAACAGATCGGGCCGGAACTCTCCGGCGATCTTCTCGAGTCGGGGCTGACGCTGTGCGGCGGCGGCGGACTGCTTCATGGTCTCGCGGACCTCATCTCCGAGGAGACCGGCCTCATCGTGCACACCGTCGACGAGCCGATGTCGACCGTCGCGCGCGGTCTGACGGTGTTTCTCGAGTACCTCGACGACTTCGTCGCGATCCTCGAGAGCGCCGAGGACGATCTCTGAGCGCGAAAGGCCTTCTCCCGCGACCGCTGGACGGTTAGAATCCCTTCGCTGGTCTCCGCGCCCGCGGAGGCCCGTCGGAAGTGTGAAGAGTTCGGAAGTGCAGAGGCTGAAGAGGCGCGTCGTGACGTGAGGCGACGGCGAAGGCGACGCATCGCGATGACGGAGCTCGCGTGCGTGGTGCTCCTCGTGATCCCACCGGCGTATCGCATCGCGCGGCACGCGGGGCATCTCGGCTTCCTCGAGGCGGAGGTGACTCCGGACGAGGCGGCCGAGGCCCTGCGTGAGGCGCGGCTGACGCAGCAGGCGGCGCAGGAGGACTTGCTGCGCCGCACGGAGGCCGAGCTCGCGACGCTGGAGCGTATCGCGCGGCGCATGGACCGCGCGGTCGGCACGGTCACGCGCGCCGGTCCGGCGGCGCGTCTCGCGGCGCGATACCGCGTCTCGACTGTCGACGTCGTGCCGTTCTGCGATCCATCGCCGACGCGCCAGACGCTCTGGGTCGCGCTCGGCGAAGGCGGATCGGGCGCCCTGTCGTCGGACGCGGCCGTCATCTCTACCGACGCTCTCGCCAGCGACGCTCTCGTCGGCCGCCTCGTCGAGTCGCCGGCCATCTTGCCGCTCGGCCGTGTGCAGACACTGCTCGACCCGCACTTTCGAGTGCGTTTCTCCGCGGTCGATTCCGGAGAGGAGGGCGAGGTGACGGGCCTCCTGCGCGGTACCGAGCGCCGCGTCGACGGACGGCCGCTTCTCGAGGCGTTCCACCTGACGTCGTCCCGCGATCTCGCGCCCGGCACCGCGATCGTGACGGCCGGAGGCGACGGGATCTTTCCGCCGGGCCTCGTGATCGGCGAGGTCATCGACGCGCCGGGCTCGAGCGACGGCGGCGGGGTCACCGTGCGCGCGGCTGCGTCGCCGGATGACCTCGAGCAGGTCGTCGTCCTGACCGACGTCGTGCGCCGCGCGTTTGCGTCGCAGAGGGAGTCGCGATGAGCGCGCTGCGGTCGATCGCTGTTCTCGCCGTGGTCGCCGCGTTCGCGTTGCTCGCCGCACCGCTCTGGGAGCTCGGCGGCGTGCGGCCCCACTTCCTGCTGGTCGCGGTGCTGACGCTCGCGGCGCTGCGCCGTGCGCACGAGGCGTGGCTCGCGGCCATCGTCGTCGGTGCAGCGGTCGACTGGCTGTCCATCGACCCGTGGGGCGTGCATCTCGCGTCGTTCGCCGCGGCCGTCGCGATCGTTCGTTCCGGCGTGCGCCACGGCTGGGCCGATCGCGCTGCGGCGCGGCTCGCGTTCCTGGCGGTCGGCGTCGTCGTCGCCTGTGCGGTGCGCGCCGCAGCGATGTGGGCGATCGCCGAGACGGCGTCCCCGCTGGCGGTCCAGATCGCCGCTGCCGCGTACACGCTCGTCGTCCTGTGGCCGGTAGCACGACTCGTCGGCGCGGTCGTCGGCCGTGAACCCGCCGGTGTGACCTGACGTCGAGACGGGAGGAGCCTTGGTTCGCACGCGCGTTCGCATCCTGATGCTGATCCTGACGTTGCCGCTCGTCGCCATCGTCGCACGGCTCGCGATGCTGCAGCTCGATCCCGAGGCGCACTTCGCGTTCGCGGGCCGCGCCGTGCACCCGTCGATGCGCTTCGATCCGCCGCGCCGGGGAGCGATTCTCGACCGCAGCGGCCGGGTCATCGTCGAGAACATCCCCGTCTTCGATCTCGAGTTCGAGTACCGCCGCCTGAACCCGCGCGCGCGCTTTCTCGAGGTCATCTGTCGCGAGCTCGGCCGCGGCGGCAGCTTTCCGTCGCCGCTGGAGGTCGAGGACCACCTGCGGAGTCGCGTCGACCTCGGGCGGCTCCTGCGAGAGGAAGCGCGGCGGGCGGCGAGCCATGTCCCGATGGGCGACGCGCGCGAGAAGGAGGGCTGGGAGCTCTTGATCGAGGGCATCTCCTCGCGTGCCGCGCGTCGTATCGACGCGGCGGTCGGTGGATCGCCCGCCTTCAGAGACCTATTCCGGCTGAAACGGCCCCCCGCGAGCGACACCGAGCGAGACGACGACGAGGGCACCTGGAATCTCGAGTTCGCCCCATCCCGCGCGTTCGTGATGGAGCGAACGCTCCAGCGTCTCGCCGTGCGGCTGGAGGGCGTCGATTTTGCCGCGCTCGACGCACGCGTGCGCGATCGCCTCGCGAAGATCGACCGCCAGGCCGAGCGAGATGCGGAGCGCCAGCGCGGGAGGGGGGCCGATGAATCGACCGCGCGGCAGGTAGCTCGGAACTCGCGCATCATCCTCTTCGGGAACGCGTGGCCGCTCGTGTCCGACGTGTCGGTGGACGCCGTCACGGACATCGAGTACTGGCCGGAGCTCTTTCCCGGCATCAGCGTGCGCGACACGGCCCGCCGCCACTACCCGCTCGGCGCGGCCGCGGGAGCCTTGCTGGGCTCGGAGCGCGAGCTGTCCAAGCCGGACGTCGAGCGGCTCAAGAGCGAGGGGCTGTTCCTGAACCGTTACCGCTCGATCCGCAGCGCCGAGGCGTTCGACGTCGTCCGCGACGGCGCGATGCGCCACCGCGATCGGATCGGCGCGAGCGGCCTCGAGAAGTTCTACGACGCTCGGCTGCGGGGGCGCTACGGCATGCGCGTCGTGCAGATCGACAAGTTCGGCCGGCCGCGCTCCATGCTCACGAGCCTCGCGGTCGAGCACGGTCAGAATCTGCACACGACCCTCGACGCGGAGCTGCAGCTATTCCTGTACGAGCTGCTCGCCGCGAAGTGCAACCCGCGGGACCCGAAAGAGGACGGCCCCGTTTCCGGGAGCATCGTCGTGATGGAGGTGCCGTCCGGCGCGCTGCTCGCGTCCGTCGGCTTCCCTAGCTTCGATCCGAACCGCCTGCGCGAGAGCGGGTACCTCGGCGAACTCGACCGGGGCTGGGGGCGTCAGACGACGGGCTGGCTGCTGGACCGCCCTCAGTGCTTTGCGCTCTATCCCGGCTCGATCTTCAAGATCGTCACCGCAGCCGCGGCGCTCGAGAGCGGAAGAGAATGGGAGGGCGCCGTCGATCCGTTGCGCACGTATCGGTGCACTCACGTCTACGAGCTCAGCCCGGAGTCGCACCCGATTCGCTGCAATAGCAAGTTCGGTCACGACCAGATCTACGACATGGATCTGCTCGACGCGCTCAAGCACTCGTGCAACACGTACTTCTACCACCTCGCCAATCGGCACCTCGAGCCGGCGATGCTGTCGCACTGGGCGCGCAACTTCGGCTTTGGAGAGCGTACCGGCGTCGACCTGCCGATCCACCGCGCCTACCGCGACGGGCGCCGCGCCCCCGAGAAGGACCTCGACCGCGGCAGGCTCTCGAAGGGACAGAAAGTGCGCGGTGTCATCGGGTCCTGTCACTTCGCCATCGGCCAGGTTCATGTGATGGCCACGCCGATGCAGGTCGCGTGCGCCGTCGGTGCGATCGCCGTCGATGGTGCGTTCCTGCCGACGCCGTATCTGGTCGATCCGCCGGAGCCTCGCCCTTTGAGGTTCGGTAAGGAATACACGGTGCAAGCCATCCGCAAGGGTTTGCGCGAAGTGGTGCAAGGCGGCACGGCGGGCGAGTTGGAGGCGTACAACATCGCCGCCAAGACCGCTACCGCGCAGTTCGCCAGCAGGGACGTCGACGACCGCGACCACGCTTGGCTCGTCGGCTTCGGTCCGCTGCCGGATCCGACGACCGTGTTCGTCATCGTGCTGGAGAAGAGCACCAAGGGAGGCGGCGAATCGTGCTGGCGACTCGCGAAGGAGCTGCTCGATCGCCTCGCCGCGCGCGATCCTCGTTTCCTGCGCACACGCGACGAGGGAGGTGAGCCATGATCGGCGCGCTGACCACGCCGCGCATGACCCGCTGGTGGCTGCTGGCCCTCGCGCTCGGTCTGACGACGATCGGCGTGATCTTCGTGCACAGCACGATGGCGATCGACGGCGAGTCGTTTCCGTGTGAGTACGCGCGCAAGCAGATCGTTCGCGCGTTCGTCGCATTCGTCGCGCTCTGCATCGTGTGGCGGATCGACTACAAATGGATCGAGCGCCGCGCGTACGTGTTCTACGGCGTGATCATCGCACTGCTGAGCTTCCTGCTCGCGCTGAAGTACCTGCGCGGCGACGACGGCGCGGCGCGTTGGTTCCAACTTGCCTTCTTCAACGTCCAGCCGAGCGAGCTGATGAAGCTCGCGGTGATCCTGGCACTCGCGCGCTACTTCCGCTACCGCGAGGACTATCGCCGGATCGGTGGTTGGATCCGACCGTGCCTGCTGACGATCGCGCCGATGGTGCTCGTCCTGCTGCAGCCGGACCTCGGCACGAGCTTGATGCTCCCGCCCGTTCTGCTCGGCATGCTGTTCATCGGCGGCGCGCGGCGACGCCACGTCGTGCTGACGATCCTGCTCGGCCTGCTCGTGCTGCCGGCCGCGTACTATCTCGGCGATCACGTGCCGCTTCTGCGCGGCTACCAGATGCGTCGCGTGACCGCGTTCTTCGAACAGTCCGATCCGGCCGTGCGGCGTCTCGACGCGTTTCACCTCGATCAGTCCGAGGTCGCGCTCGGCGACGGTGGCCTTCTCGGGCGCGGTCTCGGTCAAGGCGCGCAGAACACGCTCGGACATCTCCCCGAGAAGCACACGGACTTCATCTTCAGCGTCATCGGCGAGGAGTGGGGCTTCGTTGGCGCGGTAGCGATCGCGGCGGCGTTTCTCGTGTTCGTGCTGCTGTGCCTGCGCGTCGCTCTGCTGACCCGCGAGCCGTTCGGGAGACTCGTCGCGGTCGGCGTCGGCGTCGCGTTCGCAGCGCAAGCGTTCCAGAACATGGGCATGACGATGGGGCTGACGCCGATCACGGGCCTGCCGCTGCCGTTCGTCAGCTACGGCGGCTCGAGCCTCGTCGCGTCGTTCATCGCGACAGGGTTCGTGTTGCGCATCGCGTCGCAGCGCGTCGCGGTGGTCGCGACGACCGATCTCGACCCGCAGGATCCGATCGGCGTCGTCCCGGTCGAGGACCACCGCCCCGCGGGAGCGCTGGCGGCGCGGTGGCCGACGTAGTGCGTGCGCGTCATCGGGTTTCGCTACTCTCGCCCGATCTTCGGCGGGAGAATGGCGGGACCCGGACTTCATACGGCCCATGGCTCTCGACCGCTCGACATCGATCCCCGCGCGCTATCGCTTCGTCCGCGAGCTAGGACGCGGCGGTGACGCATGCGTGGCTCTCGTCGAGGACCTCGCGCACGGCGGCGCGCCCCTCGCGTTGAAGCGCGTGCTCCTCGACCGGACCGACCGGGACGCCGTGGAGCGGTTGCGCGCCGAGTTTCTGACCCTGTCGCGGCTCGCCCACCCGGGCCTGGCGCGCGTGCGCGACTTCGGGTCGCTCGACGACGCCGCGGGCGTGTGGTTCACCGCCGACTTCGTGCCCGGTCTGACGCTGTTCGAGCTCGATCTGGCGTCGGTGGGCGGCGGCGCTCCGGCGACCGCCCTGATCGAGGTGCTCGACCAGGCCCTCGGGGTCCTCGAGTACCTGCGTCGGCGCGGGCTCTCGCACGGCGACATCAAGCCGCAGAACCTGCTCGTCGACACGGTCGTCGAGCACGGCGAGCTGCGTCACCGCTTGCGCATCGTCGACTTCGGCAGCGCCTGTGTCGTCGATACGCTCGGGCGCGATGCGCGCCGCGAGGGACCGCGTCACGGCACGCCGGTCTACTCGCCCCCGCTCGACCACGACGCGCGCCGCGTCGAGGGCGGCGTCGATCCCGATCTCTGGGGGCTCGGCCTGTCGCTCTTTCACGCGCTCGTCGGGACCCTGCCGTTCGCGCTCGGCGAGCCGGGTGCGCTCGAAGCGTGGCACGCGCGAGGCGAGCCTGCCGTGGCGTCGGAGCACGAGCCTTCGACGCCCCCGATCGTCGATGAGTTCGTGCGCCGGTTGACGTCGATCGACCCACGCGGGCGATTCCCGAGCGCGCGTGCGGCACGTGACGAGCTGCACCGTCGATGCTCGGTGCCGCCGCCGCCGCGCGACGCCGTGCCTCGTCCGGGCCTCTACGGCCGCGAGCGCTGGTTGACCGCGCTGGATGCCGCGCTGGACGCCGCGCCGTGTGTGGTCGTTCGCGGGCCCCGTGGCGTCGGCAAGACCGCGCTGCTCGAAGCCGCCGCGGCCCGGCAACAGGCTGCGGGACGCGAAGTCGTCCTCTGCCGCGACCCGAGCGACGCGACGGGGCTCGAGGCCCTCTGCCGTGCGGCTACGGGAGCGGCCGGGACGGTCGGTCAACCCGGCGGTGTCGGACTCGAGGCGGCGGCCGTCCTCGCGGCGCTCGAGAGGCCGCTCGTGCTCTTCATCGACGGGCTCGATCCGGACGACGACGCTCCCCTGGCGCCCTTCCTGCTCGCGCTGATCGAGCAGGGTGCCGCGCGGCGCGGGCACGGGGCCGCCGCGCGGGAGGGCCCGTCCGTCGCCGCCGTCGTCGCGGTCCGCGGTGAGCCCGGGCCGAGGCTTCTCGCGTGCCTTCCCGGCAGAGAGCGGTCCCCCACCGTCGACGTCCCGCCCCTCGAACGCGAGGCCCTCGAGTCGATGGCGGCCGACGCGTTCGATGTCGAGATCGCGCCGACCGCGCTCATCGATGCGCTCGCGGACGCCGCCGCCACCCCCGCCGTCGTCCGCAGTCGCCTGGCGCTCTTCGCCGACCGTGGAGTCGCCACCGACTTCCTCGGCGAGCTCGAAATCCCGCCCGGAGCCCTCTCGCCACAAGGCCGCACGGACGCGCCGGCGGCGCCCGGTTCTCTCGCCGCGCAGCTGGCACGGCTCGATCCCGAGGCTCGGCGACTGATCGCGCTGCTCGACCCGGACCTGCCGGCGTTGACGATCGATGAGCTCGCGATGTTCTACGGCGGTGAAGAATCGGAGTCGGAATCGGTATCGACGTCGGAATCGGTATCGGGGTCGGAATCAGTATCGGGGTCGGAATCGGTCTCGGAGTCGGAATCGGTCTCAAAGTCGGAATCGGTCTCGGAGTCGGAATCGGCCTCGAAGTCGGAATCGGTCTCCGGATCGGAATCAGAACCCGACTCGAAATCAGCCTCACAGGACGGCCCTGCACTTCGGTCACCCTCGCGTCGCCCCTTGCCTGCGGCCGCAGCCTGGCGGCGTGTTCTCGAGGCTTGCTATTGGCGCGGCCTGGTGCGGCGCCATGCCGACGCGGCGGGTTCGTGGCGTTGGGCGTTGGCCCCGGCGGTTGCCGGAGCGGCGCGGGACGCGGCGGCTTCGGGGACGACCGCTCGGCGCCGGAGTCGCGCGGTCGTTCGTCGCGTGCGGCGCGTCGGCGCGGCCGCGGCTCGTCGTTCCGTCGCGGCGGCGCGCGTCTGGCTCGAGCACCTCGAGCGCGCCGGCGAGGCGTCGGCCGCGGCCGGGACGGCTCTGCGGCTGGCGCGCCGTCTCCAGAAGGAGGGGCGCGCGGAAGATGCGTTCGAGGCCCTCGCGCGCGTGGCTCGAAGGCGCCGGCGGACGTCACCGCGGCACCTGCTGGTGCGGCTGCGGGCCGCGCGGTTGGCGACGGCGCTCGGCAGGGTCGACGAGGGGCTCGACGTGATCGGCAAGCCTCGCACGTCGCAGCCGAGCTGGTTTCGCACGGCCGCGCACGAGTGTCGGGCCGAACTCTCGGTTCGCAGCGGCGAGCGGGCCGCGGCGTGCCGCGAGCTCGAGCGGGCCCGTCGGACCGCTGTTCGATCGGGAGAGGCCGACTTCGACGATACGATGCTGTCCTCTTGGCGCATCGCAGTGCTCGACGCGCGCCGTGCGCGGCTGCTGTTCGAGCTCGGCCGGCGCGACGCGGCACGCTCGCTCCTCGAATCGGTCTTGCACGGCGCCGCGGCGCTCTCTTCTTCGCTCCCCACAGGCGTCGATCCGCCGCGCGCGGTCGAGGCGCTGAGCGCACTCGCGGCGTGCGAGATCGATCACGGCGATGCCGAACGCGCGGTCGAGCTGCTGGAGCGAGCTCTCGTCGCCGCGCGACAGGCGCGAGGCGACGAGCTGCTGCGAGAGCCTCTGCGGCAGCTCTCCGTCCACTACGCGGCGGGCGGTCGACGCGAGGACGCGTTTCGGCTCTTCGCGGAGATCGAAGCGATCGCCTCGCGTCGCGGCGATCGCGTCGGCCAGCTCCAGGCGGTCTACAACCGAGCCGTGCTGACGATGCGCGGAGGCGACCTCGCCGGCGCGGAGGAGCTGTTCCGCACCGCGCGGCGCCTCTCCGACGCGATGGGGCAGCACCCGTTCTCCGCGACCGTTTGGCTCGGCCTCGCCGGGGTGCTGCGGGAGCGCGGGCGGGCGCTGGCGGCGCTCCGGCTCTATCGGCGGGTGCTCCGGCTGCCGGTGTCGATTCGCCCCGGCGACCGCGTGCTCGCGCACAACAACCTCGGCGAGATCTACCACAGCTTCGGCCGGCTCGCCCGCAGCCTCGATGAGCGCCGCTGTGCAGTCGCACTCGCTCGAGAGCTCGATCGGCCGTTTCTGCTCGGCGTCGCGCTGCGTAACCTCGGCTCGATCCAGCTGGCGATCGGTCAGCGAGACGCCGCACGCCGCGCGCTCGAAGAATCGCTGGAGATCGCACGCCGCGCCACCGCCCCTCGCTGGGCGGGCGGCGCAGCCTACCTGCTCGCGCTTCTCGCCGACGAGCCGCAGCGCCTGACCGCATTGCGCGCCGCTCGGGCCGAGTGCCGCGCGCGTGGCGACCGTCCGTATCTGGCCGACGCGACCCTGGCGATCTGGACGTGGCTCGTCGAACGCGACCGCCGGCGACTCGCAGCCGCGCGGCTCGATCGCTGGCTTGGGGATCGCGACCGCGATGGACCGCGTCGCGGCGTCGTGGGCCGTGCGCTCCGTCTGCGCGCGGACCCCGCGTGGCCCGCCAACGCGGCGGCGCTGACCGATCTGCTGCGACGCGCGGAAGAGGACGGCGCGCGGTGGCAGGTCTTCCAGGCTCTCGGCGCCGCGCTGGACGATCCTGCCCTGCCGCCGGCGCTGCGCGACCGCTACGCGGAGTGGCGCGAGGTCCTCGCCGTGCGGAGTGCGCGCGACCTCGCGTCGGAAGATCTCGCGTCGTTTCGTCGCGAGTGGCGTCTGGCGGCGGAGGCGGACGCCGCGCCCGAGCGCCCGCAGCCCGACGCGCCCCCCGAACGCTCGTCGTGCCGTCTGTCCTGGGGAGAAGCGATGCTCGAGTGGATCGAGGACGAGGCTGCCGATCCGGTCGCCGCCGCGGCGCGCGTTCTCGACGCATTGCGAGAAACCGTCGGCGCGAGGGAGGCCCGCGTGTGGTGCCCCGACGAGCCGGATGGCGGCCTCTTCCAATCGGTGGAACCGGCCGTCGCGCTGAGCCCCGCACTCGCCCGCCTCGTCGATGCGGCTCGGAGCAGGGGCGGCGTGCTCCTCTCCGCGGAGGACGACGCGGTCGTGCGATTGCGCACCGCAGCCTTCGCGTGCCTGTGCGTGCGCGGGTTCGTGACTCGCGACTCGCTGCCAGGCGCGATGGAGCACGTCGTCGGCGCGGCCGCCGCCCTCAGCCTGCTCGCGCGCTTGTGCGAGACGCGACAGCGGCACGACGACGAGCGGCGTCGCACCCTGCAGGCACGCGGGGAGGTGCGCCGACTGCGCCGCGCGATGGCGCGAGACAGGGGCGAGCTCGACACCGAGCTGATCAGCCGCCGCAGCGGGCTTCTCGAAGCGGCGCGCGCACGCGGCGAGGCGGGCACGACCGGCCGCGTGCCGGTCGCCGAGTCGCGCGCCATGCGCGACATCCTCAGCCGGTTGCCGCGCATCGCCGAAGGGGACATCCCGGTGCTGCTGCTCGGCGAGAGCGGCGTCGGGAAGGACTACCTCGCGAGCTGGATTCACCACCTCAGCGCGCGCCGCGATCAGCCGCTGCTCGCCGAGGCCTGCGTGCTTCCGGAGACGCTGCTCGAGTCGGAGCTCTTCGGCTACGTGCGTGGCGCATTCACCGGCGCAGAGAGCGACCGCGCCGGCCTCTTCGAGCGGGTCGCCGGCGGCACGTTGTATCTCGACGAGATCGCCGATCTGCCGCAGCACCTGCAGTCGCGCCTTCTGCGCGTTCTCCAGGACCGGTGCGTACGGCCACTCGGTGCGGCCGAGACCGTCACGGTCGACTTCCGCCTGATCGCGTCGAGTCGCGTCGGCTCCGTGGACGAGCTCCGCGCGCGCGGGCTGCGCGAGGACCTCTTCTATCGCATCGGAGGCGAGATCGTCACGCTCCCGCCTCTGCGCGAGCGACTCGACGACCTCGAGGCGCTCGTCACGGCCCTCGTCGCGGGCTGGGCGGCGGCGCACGGACGACGTCCCGCGGACGTGCCAGCGGAGAGTCTCGCGAAACTCGCCGAGCACAGCTGGCCCGGCAATATCCGCGAGCTCGACAACGAGGTGCGCCGAGCTCTGCTCCAAGACCCGAACGTGCTACGCGCCGAGCACCTTCTCGCTTCCGGGCCGATCCGTCGTGTGTCCGGTTTCGCGGGGGCCGACGCCGTCGCGAAGGGATTCCGAGTCGCGCGCGACGAGTTCGAACGCGATCTCATCGCCGAGGCCCTGCGCCAACACGCGGGCAACGCGAGCCACGCTGCCGAGACACTCGGGATCTCGCGGCGCTACCTCGGCAAGCTGCTCGACAAGCACGGACTCGAGCTCGGTCGAGGCGCACCGGCCGAGCGCTCGTCGCCGAAGCGCCGCTCTCGGGCGCGCGCCAAAAAAAAGCCCGCTCGTTGACCTGATCGAGCGGGCTTCTCTCTCGTTTGTGCCTCCCGTGAGGGCGACGTGCCCGAGTTCGAACGGCATCGCCGCCCGAGAGTGGACACGTGCGGTGATCTGCAATCGGCGTACCGCGACAGTGCGACTCCGCGTTCGTTTCGTAATTGGAGATTTATACGGCGCTTACGGAGCCTTCGGGAGGTCTCTCGCGGCGCGATCCCTGCCGCGTTTTTACATGCCGACGGCCGCAACTTGGAACGATCGTTCCAAGCTGATTTCGGAGCCGCGGGAATTGCTTTGACCCCCGTCGCGGCGACTCTCTACAATCGGCCCTCGACGACCTGGGTCGACCGATCCGCTCGCCGGCGCAGCCGGCCGGGGATCTCGGAGTACTTGGTTTTCACGATCCGCGCATCGCGAACCTGTTTGGGGTTCACGTCGGGTCTTCCCGTTCGGAGGTACGCCGGTGATAGGCGACACGTCACGACGGGGCTGGGGTTGCGGGTCTTGTGGAGTATCGGGTTGGATTCTCGCGGTGAGTGTGGCTTTCGCCCCGCCGCTACTTGCAGAGAGCGAGGCCGTAGCGCGCAACGCGAACTCGGCGCCTTTCGTTCGCGGCGATGCGAACCTCGATGGCCGCGTGACGTTCGCGGACGTCTTCGCGATCCTCGGTGCGTTGTACGACGGCGCTGAGCCTGCTTGTCCTGATGCGGCGGACGCGGATGACTCCGGGGCGTTGACGGCGGCCGACGTGTGGTCCGTGCTGCTACTCTTCCTCGCGCACCACGACGGGCCGACCGGGCTGCAAACACCGTATCCCGATTTCGGCGCGGATCCGACCGCCGACCGTCTCGGCTGCCCGCGCGATGCCGGCGGTGTAGCGGGCGACGGAGCCGTGGCGGGTCCGGTCGAAGCCGGCGGTATCGATGCCTGCGATTTGATCCTCGGTGGCGCGGAGCTCGAGTTCATCCACTTCCGTCCGTCGACGATCTACGTCTTCCCCGGTCAGGAGGACGTGGACGTGAACGTGCTGCTCGAGACCGTGGTCGGGGACATCGAAGCACTGAGCCTCAGCGTGGCGGCGGAGCCATCGCTGCTCCAATTGCAGAGCCTCGAGATCGGCGGGTCGTACATCGAGGAGAACCTCACGCACAGCTCTTGGGTCCGCAGTCACGATCACGCGATCGACGCCGGGTGCCTCGCCGCCACATTGGGCGTCGACATCCAGCGTGGCGTCGCGACGCTGCCGGAGACGCCGAGTCGACGGATCGCATCGTTGACCTTCTCCGTCGCGCCCGACGCGGCCATCGGCACGGAGACGCGCGTCGAGTTCGCCCCGACGCCGGGCGCGGGCGGGCGTCCGGAGATCCCGACGGAACTGGTGCGAGACGGCCACGGCCTGCGCCATGGCCAGTGCCCGCTCGTGGTGCGCGTCGTTCCCCGTGACGTGCTGTTCCTGCGCGGCGACGCCGACCGTGACGGCCGCGTCACGATCAGCGACGTGCTGACCGTCGCGACGTTCCTCTTCCCGGCCGATCCCGATCGCGCCGCTCCCTTGCCGTGTCCCGACGCGGCGGACGCCGACGACAACGGTCGGATCGAGTTTCCGGACGCGGTCCTGCTGCTGCGCTACCAGTTCCTGCGTGGCCCCCCACCGCTGCCGCCCTTCCCACACTGGGGACCCGACGACCAGGAGATCGTCGACGCCCTGCGCTGCGCGTCGGGAGCGGGAAACTGATCCGGTGCGCCAGCGCCCGAGCGCGTCGGAACGGACCCACCCGACAAAAAAACCCCCTCGCGAGAGCTCACGAGGGGGCACAAACGAGGAGAAAAAAATGTATCACATCCAGGGGGAGCGCAAGAATCTGCGCGCGCCATAGAGAATCGGTTCGCTCTCGCGACCAAGGTTGCTCACCAAGGTCAGCGCCCGGCTGAGAGCATGGCGAAGCGGCACTGTGGGCGCCGCGCCTCCCGCCTCTACCGAACCACCGACGACGGCCGAACCCATTCTCACTGTTCAGCCGGCCATTCTACGCCCGCCCACCGGCGCCCGCAACGAAAAAGCTTCGGGCGATGTTAGCAGTTCGTTGGATAGGGCCCGACCGTGCGTGGCCCGGTCGAGGGGGGATGCAAAAAAGGACGCCGGCAAGCCGACGCCCTTCCGTAAGAAATGAAGCAAGTAAAAGGAGAAATGGGTATGCTAACCGCGCCTCCTTCTCCCCCCAGCGCCGCGTCCCGGCGCTGGGGCTCCTCCCTGAGCTGCTCCTACCCTCTCGACGGGGTTTCGTCGCTGCGAAACCCCTCCGGCTTACGCACCCTCTCCAACGATTCGACCCTTCCGCCTGGGCATCCCGCTCCAGGTCTCGAATCCCTTAGTGAGCAGGCCTGATAAGCAAGCTGCGTACCGCTATCGCGGGGGCTTCGTGCGGGTTTTCCTAAGTTGTTTCATGGCGCTGAATTGTGGTCGTTTCGAGCCGGGCGGCCGCCGCGGTCGCCGATGGGCTATACGGCCAAGATTCGGCCGGTTTTCGAGCGGCTCAAGTCCGAAAAAGCTGCAACGTGCCGATTTTAAACGGCTTATGGGGCCTGAGAGAAAGCTGGCCGATTTTCGGAAGTGGCCACGATTCGACGCTTTCTCGGCACTCCGTTTCTGATCCGCACAGTGGTAGACTGTGGCCCGCGTCGCCCGGCCCGGCGGCCGGAGCGCGCGCGGTTCGGATCGAGTTCAGGTTTCGACGGAACGGCGCAACGCCGAGGCGAAGGAGGCCAGAGTCTTGGGGAATCTCCACGGCAAGGCAGTCATCGGACAATCGGGCGGACCTACCTGTGTCATCAACGCGAGCCTCGTCGGCGCGGTCGAGACGGCCGTGGCACGCGACGAGATCGACGCCGTCTACGGCGCGTTCCACGGGCTGGCGGGCATCCTCGAAGAGTCGTTCGTGGACCTCGTCACCGAGTCGCCACAGTCTCTCGAGGAAATCGCGCGCACGCCCTCTGCGGCGCTCGGATCCGTCCGGCGACAACGACAACGCCGAGACCGCGCACATC
>CAYMRB010000051.1:0-13043 GCA_964392615.1 uncultured Planctomycetia bacterium
CGCCGTCTCCGGAGACGAGATCCAGATTCCCGTCGCCATCGAAATCGGCCACCGCGGCGCCGCGCGCGTTGGAGCCCCGATCGTCGATCTGCGTCAGCGTCCCGAACGTGCCATCGCCGTTGGAGACGGCCGTGTAGATGCGACCGGCGTCGTCACCGATGGCGAAGAACTCGTCGGCGGAGGCTGTCGGCGCCATCCACACCGACAGAAGGCCTAGAACCACGAACTGCGCGATGCGCGATGGCTGGCGACACGTCGACGCTGTCGACATGGCAATCACCTCGTGTTGACGCTTCCGAACGAAGTGAAGGGAAATGAGGCTCTGTGCGGCGAGGATCTCCAGAGACCTGCCGTTTGGCAGATGTCGAATGCGGCGATGGATCCAAACCCTACATCGCCACACATTGATGGAATCGCCCCTGACGTGCCATGTCAATGCCGCGCGCACGGGACTGGCAAACACCACGCTAAGAAACCACCAGCACACTCCGTCCGGAACGCGTTATGCTGAGGGACCGGCCGGCAACCGAGCCCGCCGCCGGCCGACCGCGGGTCGAGAGTAGGCGCCCGCTGCTGCGATCTTCTCACACGATGCGACAGGAGATGCGAGGGATGAGACAGCCGATACGAGTTCGTCTGCAAGTCGCTGTGGTCCTCGTGCTGAGCTTCGGAGTCGGGGCGATGTCGATCCGAGCCGCTGGCGACGACGGCAGAAATAGCGACGACAAGAAGGACGGAAAGGCCGCGCGCGATGCTCGCATCGAGCAGGCCCGCAAGCGCCTCCTCGAGAAGTACGATCGCAACCGCGACGGGAAGCTCGATGACTCCGAGCGCGCAGCGATCCGGAAGCTGGCCGAGCGACATCGGGAGGAGGCGCGACGCAAGAGAGCCGAGATCGAGCGCCAGCGCGGCATGGGTCGCAAGCGGCAGGAATCTCGCGGCCGATCGCGAGCAGGCCAGGAACGCGCGCCCACGCCGCGACGTTCGACAGCCGAGCGCCGACGAACTCTCGACCCGGCGGCCCGGAAGCGCCTCGAGGAGCATCGGCGTCAGTACATGGAAAAGCACGATCTCAATCGGGACGGTAAGCTCGACGATCGCGAACGCCGCAGGATCCGCGATCACATCGAGCGCCAGCGCCGGGAGATCGAGCGCAAGCGCCAGGAGACCGAGCGCAAACGCCAGGAGACCGAGCGGCGGCGCAAGGACCTCGAGAGAAGGAAAGCGCCGACGAAGCGCGACCACTCCCCGTCGCCTCGACGCCGCGCGGAGCCGTCACCGCGGCGCGACGATCTCCGCAGCCGCGGCTCCGAGAGCGTTCACGCGCGAATCACCCGTCTCGAGCGGCAGCTCGACGCGATCCGGCGCGAGATCGACGCGCTGAAACGCTCCGTATCTCGCACGGAGCGCGCTCCCCGACGACCGGAGTGAGCGACTCCACCTCCGACGGACTCCACTCCGCGCCGGTGGCCCCATGGCACCGCCGAGGTGTCATCTGGTGCAGCCTCGTGGGGTGTGCCGTGATAGCGGTGCTCGCGTGGGTGGTCGATGCCCGACGCCATGCGACGCTCGAGTCGACACCGATCGCCGTCATGGGGACGGACTGTCGCATCGTCGCATCGGGCCCACGGCGAGCGTGCAAGGGCGCGCTCGCGGCAGCCGAGCAGGAACTGCGCCAGACCGAAGCGGCGATGAGCACGTGGATCGACGCGTCCGAGCTGTCGCGCTTCAATCGCGCCGCAGCCGGAGAGGCGTTCGCGCTTTCCGAGCCGACGCTCGACGTGCTGCGCGCCGCGTTCGATGTTCACGAGCGATCGGCGGGCGCATTCGACGTCACGTGCCGACCTCTCATCGAGCTCTGGCGTCAAGCGGGCAAGGGTGGCCGCATGCCGTCGGCGAACGACATCGAGACCGCACGGCGCGCGTCGAGCCACGACATGATCGCGTTGGAGAAGATCGTCGCGACGAAATCGACGTCATCCGTGCGCGTCGACCTCGGCGGCATCGCAAAGGGCTACGGCATCGATCGCGCCATCGACGCGCTCCTCGAAAGCGGCTGCGAGTCCGGCCTCGTCGACGTCGGCGGTGATCTGCGTTGCTTCGGACGATCGCCGCGCGGGATGCCGTGGGAGGTCGGCGTGCGGCACCCGTCGGGCGATGGCATGCTCGCGCGGATTCGCGTCGAAGACGCAGCGGTCTGCACGAGCGCCGACACGTTTCGCTACGTCGAGATCGACGGTCGGCGCTTCAGCCACATCGTCGACCCGCGGACCGGATGGCCGGCCGAATCGGCGGCGTCGGTCACGGTCGTCGCGCCGACCGCGATGCTGGCCGACGCATGGGCGACGGCGCTGTGCGTGGCCGGCATCGAAGGGCTCGCGCTCTTGCCGAAGGACAGCGGGATCGCCGCGTTCGTCGTCGATGGGACGCCGGACGCGTATCGCTTTCACGCGACCGAGTCGTTCCAGGCGCTGTGGATCGACGCGCCACCGAGCGACGTGCGGGTCGTGCGGTAACGTTAGACGCTATCGCGTCAGGACATGAATCAGCCTCCTGAGGCGGACTGCGGTGGATGGTCTGGGTCAGCTCTCGTTCCCGAGGCGGGACATGGGAGTCCCGCGGCGTCCGGGCTTCCACGGGGTGCCGGGCGGATCCGAGGCGCTTCGAGAGAGAGGCGGCGAGTTGGAGAGGCGTCGTGCTGGATTTCCATCGGACGTGAGCGCAGCTCGGGCGAGACCAGCGGTGCGCTCGACACGATGTCTGCCGTCGACCACGACAGGATCTTCTTGTCCGCCCCGGCCGACACGACGATCCTATCGTCGGGCGAAGCCGCAACGGCGTACACCGCATCTTCGTGACTCTTGAGGAGGCCGAGCGGCTCCCCGGTTGGCGCTTGCCAGACGCGAAGCGTTCGGTCGTCACTCACCGAAACGAGTATGTTCCGCCGCGGCAGCAACGTCGCGCTGTACACGGCGCCGGTGTGACCGCGGAGAACCGCCTCTACCTTCCCCGTAGCCGCATCCCAGATGCGGATCGTCTTGTCCTGACTGCAAGAGACGAGCCTCTTGCCGCCCGGGGAAAACGCGAGGCGATAGACGTCGCTGGAGTGCCCCGTGAGAGTGCGGAGCGTCTCACCAGTGTTCGCCCGGACCATCCGGATCGACTTGTCGCCGCTCGAGGACGCCAGGATGCGAGCATCCTTGACCTCAGGTTTCGGCTCGTAGAGCGGGAACCGGTTGTCGGCAATGATGCCGCCCGCGCAATCACACGGGCAGGCGATGCAGCCGGTTCCGGAGCTATACAAGGCGCCGCTGCCATGAAACACGAAGCTCGGTGTCCAGGGCCTGACGACGAAGGTCCCGTCGACGTCGACGCGCTCTTGCACGAAATCCTGATAGGGGCGTTCGATCCAGGAATCGCCCTCCTGCCAGAAGATCGAGATGACGACGGGATCGCCCTGGAGGAAATCCTCGGGCTTGGTGTCCGTCTTCAGACCACTGCGGCGATGGCCTTCTTCCATGCTGTAGTGTACGCGCGGGGTGGCGCCAGTCTGGATCAACGCGTCGTGCACCTGCTCGGTCGTGACGTCGGTCAGGAATACGAAGTAATCCGCCATCTTCGCATCGCCGCCGGCCACCTTTCTGCATCCGACGAAAGCCCGGACGCGTCTGGCCGTGGAATCTGCGGCTCTTTCTCCGGATGTTTCAACTCTCTAGCCGACGCGATCAGCCGCCCCGTGACACCCTGACGACGGAGACACAACCACGAACGCGGCGACTGCGAGCGCGCCGCAAGTGACGCGACGTAGGGATCGGGATCTGCACGCGCCCTCGGAGCCCGTCAGAGGTGATGGCTCCTATCGCCCCACGAAAGCGGAGCTGGGCTGCCCGCCGACGAATTCGCTCAATCGTCGCGACCGAATCCGGCGCAAATCCGAGCGCGCCTCCGGTCAGCTATTCCCTGACAACGCCTAACCGCGCCACTCGGCGTCGTCGACGGTCGTGTCGAAGTCGGCCTTGACGGGCTCCGGAAGCTCCTCGTCCTCGACCGCCGCGATATCCGCCGCGGTCGGAGTGCCGACGAGGACGAGACTCTCCATGCGACACTTGTCGAGGACCGGAATGAGGTCCATCTCGCCGTCCCAGTCGTCGTAGTCGAAGACCGGTAGGTTGCCCTCCATCACCACCGGCTCGTCGCCCTTCGTGCAGGCCTTGCAGCCGATGCAGCCGGTCTCGCAGACCGCCTTGACGTCGGGGCCCATGTCCTCGTTGCTACACGCGACGACGAGCACGCGGTCCGCCTTGAACGGGACCATCGAGATGACGTTCCGCGGGCAAGCCTGCGCGCACGCCTTGCAGCCGATGCACGCGTCGTGGTCGACGACGGGCAGGCCGTGCTTCATGTGGATCGCGTCGTACTCGCAGGCAGTGACGCAATCCCCGATGCCGAGACAGCCGTACGTGCAACCCTGGACGCCCGACACGAGGTTCGCCGCGGAGCAGGTCTGCTCGCCCGTGTAGTCGGTGCGCTGCAGTCGTTGATCGAAGTTCGCGGAGCAGTGTACGACGGCGCGGTACGGGAAGCTCGCGCCGACGGTGACGCCCATGATATTCCCGAGCGCCTCAACGCAGCTGACGCCACCCGGACCGCACAGCGTCACCTCGGCTTTGCCAACGGCGACAGCCTCGGCGTACTCGGAGCAGCCGACATAGCCGCAGCCGCCGCAGTTCGCGCCGGGCAGCGCGTTCGAGACGGCCTCGACCTTCGGATCGACCTCGACGTGGAACGTCTTGTTCGCCCAGCCGAGGACCCATCCCATGACGACGGCGAGAAGCGCGAGCACGACCGCGGCGAGCGCGACCGTCGCGACGATCGCGCCGGTTTCCGATTCCGTGACGGCCAGCAGATAGAGACTGGTCATGTCAGCCACTCGTCAATTCATCCACGCTCTGACCGCGGTTTCGATGCCTCGCCCCATCCCCGTGAAGCCCATGAAGGCCATGGCGAGGATGCCGGCGACCAGGAGTGCGATCCCCGGCCCCTTGAGCGCCTTCGGGACATCGCAGAGGTCGAGCTCCTCGCGGATCCCGGCCATCAGGACGATCGCGATCGTGAAGCCGACGCCGCCGCCGACGGCCAGCGTCAGCGATTGGTGCAAGCCCCAGATGTCCGCCTCCGCCGCGCCGGAGACGTTCTTCATGATCTCGAGGCACGCGAACAGGATCGCGCAGTTCGTCGTGATCAGCGGCAAGAACACGCCGAATGACTTGTAGAGCTTCGGGTAGAACTTGCGCACGTACATCTCCACGAACTGCACCGACGACGCGATGACGAAGATGTACATGATGTAGCTCAGGATCCCGAGGTCGATCGTCACGTCGGGATCCCCGCCGACAATGCCCCAGACCCACGTCGGCATCGGCGCGTCCGGACGCAGCACGAAGTACGTGAACGTCCACGACAAGGTGGCCGCGATCGAGATCACGAACGTGACCGCGCAGCCCATCCCGAACGCCATGTCGGTCTTCCGCGAGACGCCCAGGAACGGGCAGATCCCGACGAAGTAGTACAGGACGAAGTTGTTGATCAGGGCCGCGCTGAGCGCGATCAGGAGAAGCTGAATCAGCGTGTCCATGTGCTAGCCTCCGACGCTGTCCGCGGCCTTGGGTTTGCGCGACCGGATCGCCTGGATCCAGTTCACGAGACCCAGCAGGAAGCCGAGCGTCACGAACGCCCCGGGGGGCAGCACCATGATGCCCCACGCGGGCCACCACCCGCCGTCGCCGGTGGGCTCCATGAGCGTCAGACCGAACCACGTCCCGGCGCCCAGGATCTCACGCACCGACGCGAGGCTGGCGAGCGCCAGCGCGAAGCCGAGCGACATGCCGACGCCGTCGGCAAGCGCCGTCGGCAGCTTCTGCTTCGACGCACAGATCTCGCACCGCGAGATGATCAGGCAATTGACGATGATCAGCGGAATGTAGGGACCGAGCTGCTTCGACATGTCGTACATGTACGCAGCGAGGAATCGGTCGGCGACGGTGACGAACGTCGCGATCGTCAGCGTGAACACCAGAATCCGCAGGTGAGGCTTGAGCAGATTCCGGATCAGGCAGACGAGCAGGTTTGCCATGATCAGCACGAACGCCGTCGCGCCGGCCATCGTCATGGCGGGCTTCATGCCCCCCGTGACGGCCAGCATCGGGCACATGCCGAGGAGCTGGCGATAGACCGGGTTCTCCGGCAGGATGCCGTTGATGAACCGCTCGGCTGCGGTGGGGCCGTCTTGACTCATCGGTCTTGCTTGCCTCCCGCTTCGGTGCCGGGGGTGGCGCTCGGAGTGCCGGAACTCGTGCTGGCACTCGGCTCCGCCGCGAGCTCCTTCAGACGCTCACCCAGACCGGCGACGGCCGCGTTGACGATGTCGCAGACGCTCTCCGACGAGATCGTCGCGGCGGTCAGCGGCTTGATGTGGTAGGGCTCGGTCCGATTGTTCTTCTTCACGACCAGGGGCGGATCTGCCGGAGCGCCGCGGAACTGATGGGTGAACTTCTCCGGGCTCGTGATGTAGTTGCCGAGGCCAGGCGTCTCCTTCTGGCTCAACACGAAGAGCCCGGTGACCGCGTCACCCGTCGGCGCGAGACCGATCAGCAGCTCGATCTTGTCGACGAAGCCCTGACCGCTCGCGATCACGACCCAGCCGGCAAGTGTGTCGTCGGCCTTGCGGGCGCGGTAGACGCGCTGCTGCTTGCCGTTGGCGTCCTCTACCTGCAACGGCTCGCTCTTGTCGCGCTCCGCGCCGGGAACGAGGGTCGGGATCGCGTCGAGGGTCTCGTTCTCCTTGTTCGCGGCGATCAGCGGCGACAGGAGGACGTGCACCGCAGCGAGGCCCGCGCCGAAGAAGAGCGCGAGTCCGATCACCAGGCGCGCCTGCGAGATGTACCCGCCGCCCGAAGGCGCCGAGGCGTTCTCGCCGTTGGTTTGCATCGGTTTGTCGTCTTCCGCCATGAGGACGCTCTCTTCCGATCGTCGTCGTCAGCTTCTCTGGGGTACGGGACCGCCGAGCGGACGCGGGATGGTCCAGCGGTTGAACAGGGGTACGGCCGCGTTCATCAACAGGACCGCGAACATCGTGCCCTCGGGGTATCCACTGAAGGCGCGAATCACCCAGATCAAGACACCTGTGCCGATTCCGAAGGCGAGCCGACCGCGCGCCGTCAACGGGCTCGAGACCGGGTCGGTCGCGATGAAGAACGCGCCGAAGACGAGCGAACCGCTGGTCAGGTGGTGCAGCACGGTCCAGGTCGCGTCGGGATGCAGCAGGTTGGCGAGGCCGGCGACGACCACGAATCCCCCGAGCACGCCGACGGGAATCTGCCACGCGGCCGTACGGCGAATGCAGAGGTAGAGGCCGCCCAGGAGACAGGCGAGCACACTCGTCTCGCCGAGCGAGCCGTTGGTCGTGCCGACGAACAGGGGCCACAACGCGGTCGACACGCCTTCCTGCTTGGCTGCCGTCAACGGCGTCGCCTGCGTCAGCGCGTCGATCGACGCATCCGGCACGGCATAGGCACCGCCGCCGAGCAGGGCAGCGAAGCTGATCATCACGAACGCTCGTCCGACCATCGCCGGGTTGAAGATGTTGAACCCGAGACCGCCGAACACCATCTTGCCGAGACCGATCGCGGCAAGCGACGCGATCACGCCGACGTACCACGGCGCGCTCCACGGAAGCGACAGCGCGAGGATGATCCCCGTCACGATCGCCGATCCGTCGCGCGTCGCCTTTCGGCCTCGCATGGCCTGGAAAAGCGCCTCGAACGCGAGGCAGCTCACGAGACAGATCGCGATCTGCAGCACCAGGTACATCCCGAACACGACGATGCCCATCGCCGTGACCGGAAGCAGCGCGAGAATCACGTCGAACATCATGCGTCGCGTCGTGAACGACGCGTTCGACAGATGCGGACCCGGCGCCACGTGCAACGTAGGCTCGGCGGGTTTCTCGTCGGGGGAAGGGTCGGCTTCGGACATCAGTTGCCTCGGGACCTACGCACCATCCATGCCTTGCCCATACGAATCAACTGCACCAGCGGGATGCTCGCCGGGCACTCGTACGCGCAGCAGCCGCACTCCATGCAGGCGCTGATGTGATAACGCTCAGCGACGTCCCAAGCGCTCGCGCGTGCGGCGAGAGCGAGGCGCGTCGGGACGAGTCGGAGCGGACAGACGTCGACGCAGCGCCCACAGCGCACGCAGCCGGTCTCTTCGGCGCGGCGCAGCTCGTCCTGCGTCAGCACCGTGATACCGCTCGTGCCCTTCGTGACCGGGACGTCGAGCGAACCGAGCGTGAAGCCCATCATCGGGCCGCCGGCGACCACGCGCGCCGCGTTCTCGTTCAGTCCACCGCAGAAATCGATCAGCTCTGCATAGCTCGAGCCGATCGGCGCGAGCACGTTCTTCGGCTGTCGGATGCCGTTCCCGGTGACGGTCACCAGACGGTGCGTCACCGGCGACTTCGCCAGCACGGCGCGTGCGATGGACGACGCGGTGCCGACGTTGACCACGACGACGCCGATGTCGAGCGGCAGCCCGCCAGTGGGCACCTCGCGGCCGAGAACCGCCTGGATGAGCTGCTTCTCGCCGCCCTGCGGGTACTTCGTCTTCAGATCGACGACCTGCACGTCCGTGCCGTTCGCCGCTTCTCGGAGCGACTCGACCGCGCGGGGCTTGTTGTCCTCGATCGCGATCGCTACCCGGTTGGCGCCGACGGCGCGGCCCGCGAGCAGCGCTCCGGCGATGATCGCGCGAGGGCCTTCGATCATCAGGCGGTAGTCCGCTGTCAGGTAGGGCTCGCACTCGGCGCCGTTGACGAGCAGCGTGTCGATCGGCTTGTCGTCGTTGCGGGCCAGCTTGACGTGCGTCGGGAATGCCGCGCCGCCCATGCCGACGAGGCCCGCCTCGTGGACGGCCGTGCGCACGGCGTCACCGTCGATGTCGCCGTCGAGATCGGTCGGGCACTCGGCGAAGAGGAAGCGCTCGCGCAGCTCGTCGTCCGTCGGCTGCTCCTTGCCCGCCTTGATCGTGACCACGGACACATGGCGCCCGTTCGGAAGCGTCGTCATGGTCGCACGCGCGACCTTGCCGCGAATCGACGCGTGACAATTCGCCGAAACGAATCCCCCGGCGGACGCGACGAGGTCGCCGATCTCGACCTCCGTGCGCGGCTTGACCGCGGGCTCGCACGGAGCACCGATGTGCTGAAGCACCGGCACGCGGACCGTCTTGGGAGTCGGCAGGACCTCGACGGCCCCTTCGGCGGCGAGCTCCTTGCACTCGGGGGGGTGGACACCACGAGAGAAGGTGCGGGAGCGCGGCTGAAAACGTACGGCTTGTGAGGTCACGGGTGTCGGTCTCTTCTGGCGAAATCGTGCCTCTTCTGGCGAGACCGCGCTGCGGGGTTACCGCTTTCTGAAAAGGTGCGCGATCACCATTCCTGTCGCGAACCCGCCGGCTCCTCCCGCGAGCTGACCCGAGGCATAAGCCGACCCCAACCAGGCACCGCCAATCGCGAGCGCGAGGGGCAATACGAAGGTCAACAGACACGCGAGCGCCAGCGATCTTCCTCGCAAAGGCTCGAACTGGCCTCGCTCGCCGGCAGCTGGCTGCCGGGTCTCGACACACCGGTCACAGTCGAGTGTGCAACGCGCCGAGGAGGGGAGTTCCGAGTCCTGCATACGAGTGGGGAATCTTGCCGGAACCCCCTGCTCAATGCAAGCGAGTATCGCCTTAAATCGTCAAAGATTTCACGTCAGATGACGACCGGCAGCGCCCAGTCCTTCTGCCGGCGGAACCCGTCGACTCGCAGGAGGCCGCCGCCGTAGATCTCGAGAACGGACCACGCGTTGTTCTTCGCGTCGGAACCGGGCCCTTCGATCATCGCGTCGAGGGTCACGTAGTGGATGCCGTCGATGCGACGCAGGTCGTTGACGTGGTTGTGCCCTTGGAACACGGCAAGCACCACGCCGCTCTTGGCGAGGATCTTGCGCACGGCCGCGGCGCTCTTGACCGCGTACTTTCCGGGAACATCGAGGCGCTGATGGACGAAGACGATCGTCTTGCGTCGCGTCTTCGCCAGATCTTTGGCGAGCCACGCGCGCTGCGCCGGCGGGATCTCCGTATCGGTCCACTTGTTGTTGCGACGGCCGTAGGGCGTGCCGTCAGCACGGTAGCACGCGTCGAGGACGACGAAGTGGAAGTCGCCGCGGTCGAACGAGTAGTACCCCGCGTCGCGCGGCTTGCGATCGCCGCAGTGCGCGAAGAACTCGCGCTTCGTCAGGGTCCAGATGCAGTGGTTGCCGAGGACATAGTGCCGGTCGCCGCGAAAGCGCGCGAACTCGACGTCGATTCGGTCGACGAACGAGGCCTCGGCCTTCGCGTCCGGCCCCTCGTCGACCAGATCGCCCACCTCGACCGCGAAGTCGGCGCGCACCTTGTTGAAGTGCTGGATCGCCGGTCGCATCTTCGCGAGGGCGTCGCGGTAGTGACGCGTACCGTTCACCTTGCGATCAGCGTAGTGGATATCGGTCAAGAGACCGATGCGCAGAAGCGGAGCGGGCTTGCCGCCGTTCTTGTCGTCGTCGTCCGTCTCCGCAGCGACGAGCGCGTCGAGACCGCAGACGGACGCTGCAGCGCCGGCCAGGATGACCGAGCTGCGACGGAAGAACTCGCGGCGAGGCGTGAGCGGGGAAGCGGACGACATCGATCGGACCTCCTGCAGTTCGCGAGTTGACGTCTCCATCGTCCACGGCACACGAGACGATGCAACCCGGGCCTGAGCTGGCCGCACTCCGGGCTGGCGCCGCGCCGAGCTGCGAGGATGATATACCCACCCAACCGGAGCATGCCATGACCCGCACGCGTACGATCATCCATCTCGCCGCCCTCATCGCGATTCCGACCCTCACGTCAGCCGACGAGCCCAAACGCGCCGAGTATCCCGGCTACCGTCTCGTGTGGTCCGACGAGTTCGACAAGGACGGCCGTCCCGACGCCCGCAATTGGACATTCGAGGAGGGCTTCGTCCGCAACGAGGAGCTGCAGTACTACCGCCGCGAGAACGCGCGCTGCAAGGACGGACTTTTGATCATCGAGGCACGGCGCGAGCGCGTGCCCAACCCGCGCTACGACTCGCGCAGCAAGAGCTGGAAGCGCAGCAGGAAGCACGCGCAGTACACGTCGGCGTGCCTGACGACCTCCGGGCGTCACGCGTGGACGTACGGGCGCTTCGAGATGCGCGGACGCATCGACACGCGCGCCGGCATGTGGCCGGCCTTCTGGACGCTCGGCACGGCGCGCGAGTGGCCGGGGTGTGGCGAGATCGACATCATGGAGTACTACCGCGGCATGCTGCTCGCGAACGCGTGCTGGGGCAGCGGCAAACGGTGGAAGGCGACGTGGGACGACGTCCGCCGACCGATCGCGAGCTTCAAGGATCGCGACTGGTCGAAGAAGTTCCACGTCTGGCGCATGGACTGGGATCGCGACAGCATCCGGCTCTACGTCGACGGCGAGTTGCTGAACACGATCGACGTTCGCAAGACGGTGAACCCCGGGCGCCGACGGTCAAACCCGTTTCGCGAGCCGCACTACATCCTGCTGAACCTCGCGATCGGCGGCACCAACGGGGGCGATCCGAAGGCGACGAAGCTCCCGGGGCGATTCGAGATCGACTGGGTCCGCGTGTATCAGAAGCGTGCGGACACCGACGCGAGCGACGGCAAGGCGAAAGGACGACGCCGCGAATGAGCCCACCACAGAGCCGCCCGCCGACGCTCGCCGGCCTCCGCAGCACGTTCGGGAAGATCATCTGGCCGCGACGCGGTCGGCTCGCCCTCGGCCTGCTGCTGATCTTCGTCAACCGAGTCAGCGGCCTCGTCCTGCCCGGATCGACGCGTGTGCTGCTGGATCAGGTCATCCCCGAACGCGACACGGAGCTGCTCGGCTGGCTCCTCTGCATCGTGGGCGGAGCGATTCTATTGCAGGCGGCGGCGGCGTTCCTGCTGACGCGCATCGTCGGAATCGAGGCGCAGCACCTGATCTCCGTGTTGCGCGCACAAGTCCAGAAACACGTCCTGCGGCTGCCCGTGAGCTACTTCGACAGTACGAAGTCCGGCGTGCTCGTGTCGCGCGTCATGACGGACGTCGAGGGCGCGCGGAATCTCGTCGGCACAGGGCTGGTGCAGCTCGTGGGCGGCACGATGACGGCCGTCGTCGCGTTCGTGCTCATGTTGCGTATCGATCCGTTCATGACCATCGTCGCGCTCGTCCCGCTCGGCGTCTTCGGCCTCGTGTCGATGAAGGCGTTCGCGTACGTACGACCGATCTTCCGCCAGCGCGGCGCGATCACCGCCGAGGTCACCGGGCGGCTGACGGAGTCGCTCGGCGGCATCCGCGTGATCAAGGGCTTCAACGCCGAGGAGCGCGAGGAGCGCGTCTTCGAGGCCGGTGTCGCGCGAATCTACGACAACGTGCGCAAATCGATGATGACGACGAGCCTCGTCACGTGCTCGGGGACGCTCCTGATGGGCGTCGTCAGCGTCGTGCTGATGGGTTTCGGCGGCGACCGGATCATCTCGGGCGACCTGAAGATGGGCGAGTTCGTGTCGCTGACGCTCTACCTCGGCTTCCTCGTCGCCCCGATCATGCAGATGGCGAACATCGGCACGCAGATCACCGAGGCGTTCGCCGGTCTCGATCGCATGGAGGAGCTGCTCGCGGTCCCGGCCGAGAAGGAGAACGCGGCGCGCACGCACGACCTCGGAAGCGTCGGCGAGATCCGCTTCCGCGACGTGTCGTTCGAGTACGAGTCCGGCAAGCGCGTGCTGGAGGAGATCTCGTTCGTCGCGGCGGCCGGCTCGGTGACGGCGCTCGTCGGAAGTTCCGGCTCCGGCAAGACCACGCTCGCGGGCCTCGCGGCGTCGTTCCTGACGCCGACGAAAGGCGTCGTCGCGGTCGACAGCGTCGCCCTCGCCCCCCTGACC
>CAYMRB010000051.1:13053-13630 GCA_964392615.1 uncultured Planctomycetia bacterium
GGGCGCCCCCCCCCCGGCCCGGGGGGGCGGGCGGCCCCCCCCCCCCCCCCCCCGCCCCGGTGCCGCTCGACCGCACCCGCGCGCGACTCGGTGTCGTCCTGCAGGACGACTTCCTGTTCGAGGGCACGATCCGCGAGAACATCCTGTTCGGACGGCCGGACGCGAGCGAGGCGGAGCAGATCGAGGCCGTGCGCTCGGCGTACGTCGACGAGTTCACCGATCGATTCGACGACGGACTCGACACGCTGATCGGCGAACGCGGCGTCAAGCTGTCGGGCGGACAACGCCAGCGCGTGGCCATCGCACGCGCGCTACTCGCCGATCCGGAGGTGCTCGTCCTCGACGAGGCGACCTCGAGCCTCGACAGCGAGAGCGAGCGCTGCATCCAGAAGAGCCTGGCACGGCTGATGGAAGGGCGCACGACGTTCGTCATCGCGCACCGGCTGAGCACGATCCGCAGCGCCGATCAGATCCTCGTCATCGAGGACGGACGGATCGTCGAGCGCGGCCCGCACGACGAGCTGATTTTGATTGATTGGTGTTACTACGAGATCTACACGTATCAGGCGCGGATTTG
>CAYMRB010000051.1:13640-33237 GCA_964392615.1 uncultured Planctomycetia bacterium
CGACATGGGCATCCCACGCGAGACCGTCGCGAAGCTGACGGCGCTCGTCGGCGTCACCGTCGCGGTCGCGGCCGCGGCGGTCATAACCGCGAACCAGTGCCGCGTGCACTACGCCGAGAACCTGATCCTGCGCGAGGAGCCGCGGCGGGAGTCTATGTGGCGGGTCACCGAGACGCGCCACGGCCACCTCCTGCAAGTGGCGAACGGGAAGTTCCGCGGCTGGTACCTCGCAGCCGACGAGCTCGTTCGGCCGAAACCAGCGGCTTCGAACCGCGGCTTCTTCGGCCCCCGCAGGAACCCACCCAATCCGTACGCTCGCTGTGTGATTCTGCGCGACAAGCGCGGCGACGGCTGCTACTGGACGCTGACCAAGGTACCCGGAGGACACCTCATTCAGGCGGCCTCTGGCGACTATGCGAGCTGGTATCTGGGCCTGCTCGCCAACTACATCCCGGACACCGGCATGCAGCCGCGGATCGCGTGGAACTTGATCCTGACCCGGGGTCGCCTCGAGGGGCTCCCGGGCGAGTCCTGCTGGGCGCTGTTCCGCAGAACCCGCGATTCCGACCCCACGATCCGACCTGCGGGCGACGCGTTCGGCGACTGGTACCTCGACGCGCTCCTCGACGCCCGCGTCCTCGAGCGCAACCGCTGCTGGGGCGACGAGCCCGAACGCGACGGACCTGCACCGCCGCTTGCGAAGGACTGAACGCTCGCCCGCACGTTCACGCCCTCATGCGCGCTGGGCGTGTTCGAATCCGACGGCACGTTCCACGCGGACCCGGCGGATTCGTAGCTCAGCTGGAAGAGCCGTCGCAGTCGGCGGCCTGATCGTGCTGCACGCGGCGAGAGGCCGCATGAGTTTGTTCTCCGCACGGGGTGCTATTCGTCTGTGGTCCTCTCCAGGAACAAGCCCCGCTCGCCATTGCCGTGCGTGAGGTTATCTCGAATGATGACGTCCTCCGCGTTGAGGCCAACGTGAATGCCACGTTGCTGACCGTGATGACGCACAGCTACGTGATCATGGCCCGAACAGATGCACTGGGCGACGATCACGTGCTCACCCTCCTCGACGAGGATTCCCGCATGCTTGTTGTTGTAGGCATGCACGCTGCTGATGATGACGTTGTGCGGGGGGCGCCCCCCCTGGTCCGTCGTGAGGATCACTCCACTGCCTCTCGGCGAGCCGGCGAACTCGCACCCGCCAGTGACCGTGACACATTCGGCATTGGACCCGATGAGGATCCCCCCGTCGCCATTGCGAACGGCGGTGACACCATTGACCTTGACTCCGCTGGAGCGGCGGTGGCCGGCATCGGAAGACGAGATCATGATGCCGTAGCGATCACAGTCAGAGAACTCGCCGCCGACCACCTTGGCGTAGTGCGAGTGTTCGATTCTCAGCCCGATTCCATTGACCTGTGGATCGCAGAACTGAATCTGCGGAGCGTCGATAACGCCGGCACCAGGCCCACCGCCCTTGAGATGGAAGCCGATGCCGCAGTTGTTGGCGCCGACCTGATGGAGCGACAGCAGGTCGCTGTTGCCGGTCACGAGGATTCCCGCCTTGCCGTTGTCCTTTCCGGATCCGATCAGGTGCAGATTGCTGATCGTCACGCCCGCCAGCTTGATCTTCCCTCCGTGGATGTGAATCAAGTCGATCGCCGAGTCCGACCGCAGCGACGTACCTTCATTCCCACCGCTGAACAGAATGCCGCGAGCAGCGCCTTCCAGATGGACCCCGTGTTTGTCCTCGATCTTGATCGTGCGGGTCAGATCGTATCTGCCCGCGGCGACGTAGACCTTTCCGCCCGTGACGGGCAGTCGGTCAATCGCCGCCTGAATGACCATGGCGGCGTCGGCACCTCTGGCGATCACGGTACCGGCACCAGAGCGCGCGACGATGTCTCCGGAGTCGCTCTTACCGACAACATAGTCTGCCGCCGGAACAGGCAGGGGGGCGGACGCTCGAGTCGCCCCGGGACGATCGTCTGACGCGAACTGACTCACGACGGAGAGCCGCTCTCCAGCTGAGAGAGTCAGTACTTCGCGCAACTCTATCGTGATTCGGTTTCCACCCTGCCGGACTGTGGCGCCAAGGTCGCTCCCATGCGCTTTGACACTGACGCTCGTCATGGACACGTTGCTCGGCAGGTCGAAGGCGAGTGATTTCACCCTCAGCTTCCCCCAACGAACGTCGAGGCTCTCTGTCTGCATGGAGGGGCTTCTCGTCTGCGCGAAGCTGCCCCAGCCGGTAGCGCTGGTGAACGCCGCCTTGAAGTTCTCGGGCGAGATTCGCGGCGAGAAGGCGATGTAGCCCTTCGGACCATGATACTCGAAGCCACACGCGGCGACGAACACGCCGTAGCTCGCCATCGAGCGCGAGTAGTGGTCGCCCCATTCCACCTCGTTCCACGGGTTGCGCTTGGAACCATGGTAACGATCGTGCATGGTCCGTGTGTGCGCTAGCGCATGGTGAGGCATGCCGTGCCACATCATCAGCGACGTCGCAGCCCATTCGTAGCCGGGCTGGCATTCGTTCAGGTAGCCGGCGAAATGGCGGCTGCCTTTCTTGAGCGCTTCGTCCCCTCCGTAGGGCCAAGTGCAGGCGATGATCCCACCCTCCCCGGGCATCGCGTACCAACGACCATCCTTGTACTTGTCGCGAAACGGGCCGACGTCCGTGGTGAAGTTGTGCCTCCAGAGCGACCGCAGGTGCGTGCTCACCTTGTCCGCGTCGACGATCTGCCCCAGGCCCACTTGGTAGGCCCAGCTCTGACCGAGCACCTGGCTGTATTCCAGGCCGCTGTAGACTCCTGGTGATTCGAGGTGGTCCGGGTCGGCCTGATGAAAGAAGTACTCGCCGTTGAACAGCTCCGCCTGGATGTTCTGCCGCCCCTTGTCAGCCAGCTCGCCGCACTCTCTGGCGTACTGCGCATCGCCCATCTCGCCGGCCATGGCCGCCATGGCGCGCAGGGCGCCAGTATAGTGCAGGCTCAGCCACGTGATCTTGCCGTACCACTTGGCGTCGAGCGTGTTGTGCTGCCCGCCGGTAAGCACTCCGTCGCGATCGGCGTCATATGTGTGCGTCAGGTAGTTCATGGCCTTCTTCACCGCCGGATAGACGCGACGAAGGAAGGCATCGTCGGGCTGCATCTGATGCGCCAGGTAGGTGCGGAAGATGCAGCCCGACTGGCCGTCTACCGCATCGCCGCGATCAGCTTCGCTGCGGTACGAGATGCGGCCTGTCGATGCGTCGAAGCCGACACCGTCCCGAAAGTCGACGCCCTCGCGAAGCCTCTGCTCCAGGACCGGGAAGAGCCGACCGAGAGCCTGCACGTAGCCCCAGACATGCGTGCAAGTGCCATGCCCGTGGTAGGCGCCCTCGTAACCGTAGAACCGCCCGTCGCTGAACAGGTAGCACGTACTCGTCGCGAGGATCGACGTGTTGAGGAATGTGCGGTCAAGAAACCAGTAGGGCAGCGTCGAGTCATACCAGGTGTCGCGCCAGAGGCGCGTCTGCGCGGCCAGCTTCTCGTAGCTCTCGGCAACGTGTTGGGCCACGTGGCTGGCATTCTCGAATCGCGTTCCGTAGTACCGTCCCTGCGCAGTGCGGATCGGAAAGCGAGGCGAGTTCGGGAAACTCCAGCTCAAGATGAATCGAAGCTCGATCCTCTCGCGGGGCTCGAGCGAGAACCGGCGCGTCAGGGCGCCAATAGGCGGTGGTTCTGCGAAGGAAGTCGAAGCGGTGGCCGTCTCCGTCACTTCGCCGACGGACGGGTCATAAGATGCTGACGCGACGACCTCGCTTCCTCCGCCGAGGACTGCCAGTGTCATAGAGCCGTAGTCAGGCAGCCGGTCCATTCGCAGATTCTCGGCCTGGAGGCTGTCTGTGAAGACAATCTGATCCACGAGGACATGTCCCCAGCCAGCGCTGTGTGCATCGACGATCTCCAGGCAAGCCTCCTTGCCCTGCAGCTCGGACACGTCGAACACATGTGACCTGAGCGATTCGCTATCGTGCCCTGTCGCCGAACGCACGACCTTTCCCTCGACCCGAAGATTGATGCAGGTCTTGTCGGGATGGTTTCCGCCACCGATGAGGAATCGAATCGCGTGACGCTCGATCGTGAACGGCTCGGACACCAGCTTGCCAGTGTGGGCATCGCTGGCCGGACCCGACTGGGGATCGGGCTCACCGGTGTTTCGAAACGAGTCAGCGAGTCCCTTGCCGCGGTGCCCGAGCAGAGGCTGGTGGTGGAAGTTCGGCTTCGGGTTGCCGCCGAACGCGTCTCCTGCCGGGGTCCAACGACTCAAATCACGCTCGAAGTCCTCGAAGACGATCTCGCGTCGGAGCTGTGTCGCGGTCCGATCCGGTTCTGGCTCGATGGCATCCAGCACCAGCATCGTAAGTCGCGGCTTGCGTACGACTCGATTCCTCAGGCGGCCTGCCGAGGAGAGCCGACTCTCGATGCAAACCGCGTTCTGCAGCCAACCGAACAGCTCTCCTGAGACCTCGTGATCGCTGGTGTTGGTGATCGTGTACGCCATCACGGTCGCGGGGTAGTTCGAGTCTTCGAGGTCCAATGGCACGAACGGGCTGAACGCCGCCAGCTCCACCCGAACGGGCACTTCAGGGTCCTCGTAGGCGACTTCGCCGATCGGGTATTGACCGCGGAACGTGATGCGCTTGAAGCCGTCGCGATCGAGGGTGCGGGTGAGTGTCTCGCCACGCGACGTGAGGCGAAGTCCGAAGCCCTGGTCGACGTCGTGGTGGGCGGAGTCCTTTCGATCGGAGCGCCGATACGGGCGTTCGTGACCGTGGATATGGTGGGTGTCACGCATGGACTTGGTGTTGAAGAGATCCCAACACCACAGCTTGCCGTCACCGCCAAGGTACAACTGCCCGGCGCACAGTCCGCCGATCGGCATCCCGATGTACTCGAAGTCGGCGCTGTTCTCGCGCGTGTAGACGACGGGCTCGCCACGATGATCGAGAGACCGGACCCAGCCGGGCTCGAATCGCTTCACAGCGAGAGTCCTGTCGGAGTCGTCGCTGAGCTGGCTCATGATCTGCTCGAAGCCGATCGAGCCAGCGGGTTCCTGAGCCGACGCACGGTAGATGGTGCCCGCGACGGCGCAGCACAGTCCGATCGATACCGACAGTCGCAACCTTGCGAGCTTCATGTTGACGCCCTCCTGCGTGGCAGAGTTGTACAAGGACCAGCGCAACGGACCGAGCTCGTGAAGAAGCCGGGCCTCTCTCGGAAGGCGCAGTAGCCGTGCTTTGCCGACCAAGGGGAACGATTTGCGTCGCCTCGAATTGCGCTCAACAGCGATTATTCGCCGCACGAGGCCCATATCAACGCGACAATTGCGACATCAGGATGATGATTTGCGCCATTCCGATCCGACGGGGACAATGTCGGCATGGGACGAATGGCACGACAGAGTGTGGCGTTGATCGTCGAATCCTCGAGATCGTACGGGCGCAGCTTGCTGCGCGGGATCGCTCTGTTCTCGCGTACGCGCGGCAGTTGGTCGCTTCTGCACGAAGAGATGACGATCGACTCCGGCCTTCCCGGCTGGCTGGCGGAATCGAAAGTCGATGGCGTGATCGCCCGCCTGGACAATCACATCGTCGAGCCACTGCGTCGATTGAAGGTCCCTATCGTCGACGTTCGGTGTCGTCGTGCGTACGAGGGAATCCCGCAGGTCGAGACCGATGACCGGGCTGTCGCAAACCTCGCTTTCGAGCACTTGTGGCAACGCGGATTCAGACGATTCGCCTTCTGCGGCTATCGTGGCGCCCACTACTCCGAGGTACGGCTCCGTCATTTCCGCGAGTTGGTGGGAGCGGAAGGCTGCCCACTCGATGTTTACGAGTCCGACGGCGATGAGGCGTTGTCGATCACGAGCATCGAACGGACCGGCGTGCTGGAGACGAAGCCGCTGTCCGGATGGTTGTCCGGGCTGGAGCCTCCGACTGGTCTCTTCGTATGCAACGACATTCGAGGGCAACAAGTACTCAACGTGTGCCGCCGGCTGGATGTCTCCGTTCCAGACAACCTCGGCATCATCGGCGTCGACGATGACGACGCGATTTGCCCCCTGTGCGACCCGCCGCTGTCCAGCGTTCGTCCGGATGCTGAGGGCATCGGATTTCGAGCGGCGGAGACCCTCGAAGCGATGATGAGCGGAATGTCGGGCGTGCCGGGTATCGAATACGTCCCCCCGACGGGAGTCTCTCAGCGTCTCTCGACTCAGGTCATGGCGGTCGAAGACCGCGAGGTGGCCAGGGTGTGTCGCTTCATTCGCGAGAACGCTTGTAGTGGAATCGACGTTAGCGACGTTGTCAGGTTTTCGTCTCTGTCTCGGCGACAATTGGAGCGGCGATTCCGTGCAGAACTCGATCGGACTCCTCATGAGGAGTTGACAGCCACTCGAATCGCCAGGGTCAAGCAGCTCCTGACCGAGACGAACTCGACTTTGGAGCAGTTAGCTCCGCTCGCCGGTTACAGTCACAAGGAGCGGCTCAGCGCAGTATTCAAACGAGAGACCGGCGAGACACCTGGGGGATACCGCCAGCGCCGCGAGCGGCAGGTATGACGGGCGAGACCCCTGAAGCTCGGGGGATCCGTTCGCTCTGCCCCGTGCCTGAGCCGAAGCCCGCGCGCATGGAAGAACAGTCGAAGGCCTCAGAAGGAGCCCGAACGCGACGGCCCCCCACCCGCCGCTCGCGAAGGTCCGACGCGCGCTCGAAGCGGCGCGTCAGCGCGCGACGTGCCGCACGACGCGGAACCCCGTCTTCACCAGCGCGAGCTCCGGGTTCGAGTAGAAGCGCCCCTCGGCCTGTCGGTTGTTGCCGAGAAACCAGCGCGCCGACCGCAGGCCGCAGAATAGCTCCCCCACCGGCGAGTCGGTCCACTCCCAGACGTCATTGGCGAGTTCCTGCACGCCCAGGGGACTGACCCAGTCGCTCTTGCGCTCCGGGATGCGGAGTCCGCCGAACAGGCTCGTCGTGAAGTTGCAGTACCCTCCGGAGCTGCGATCGAAGTACGCAGCCTTGTGCCACTCGTCCTCGCTCGGCAGCGAGAACTTCGCGCCCGGACGCCTCCTCGGTCCGCCCGGTGCGTCGAGCCGGTAGGCGCCGTCCTCGGTCGTCTTCGGTCCGGGAGGTCCGACCGGTCGACCGTTGTGAAGCCAGTTGACGTAGCGCATCGCGTCGAGACACGTGACGAAGTTCACCGGCGCATCGAGGCGGCCCTTGCGCACGAGGAACTCGTCGTCCGGCCCACGGGTGAGATCGCCTTCGGAGCCGGATCTCT
Source organism: uncultured Planctomycetia bacterium (assembly GCA_964392615.1). Classification (GTDB taxonomy): domain Bacteria; phylum Planctomycetota; class UBA8108; order UBA8108; family UBA8108; genus CAYMRB01. Next base: position 20,969 of record CAYMRB010000051.1, read on the forward strand.
CCGGAGCGAAGAGGCCGTTCCCGGGCTGTCGCGCGACGGCGTTCAGGAAGATCGCGTACTCGCGATTCGAGACCTGACGCTCGCCGATGTCGAACTCGTACGCGACCGCGCCGAAGCGTCCAGCCCCGAACCGACTCTTGTCCGCCTGGTTCCCGGGAGCGCCGATGCGCGCGAACTTCCCGTCAGCAGTCCCCGGCTTCACGAACGTCCCGCCGTCGCCCGTCCGCCAACGTGCCCGCATGCCGCCGGTGAGATCCGGCGGCAGGGGAACGGGAGCCCGGCGCCACGAGAAACGGTCCGGCTGCTCCGGCGTGTGATCGAAGAACTCCCAGCGCGCGAGGTCCAGCAGCGCCTTCCAGTCCTCGGCGTTGAAGTCGTGCTTGCCCCGGCGGAAGTGGATGTGATTCGAACCGCCGACCAGATCGAACACGCGATCCGCCGCCAGCGTCGTCGCGAGCGTGCCTTCCGGATTCGCAAACTCGTCATCGACCGACTCCAGGCACAGGAGCGCGCGCGGCGCGATGAGCGCCTTCAGGAAGTGCTGATCGAACGGCAAACGATCCTCGCGCTCGGCGAAGTGTCGAACGCGCTCGTGATACCACCACGGCTTGTCGTTCATGCCGAGCGACTCCGCGCCCGGTCCGAGCACGCGATACGATCCGGCGCCGCCCGCGCCGGAACCGTTCGGCACGACCAGCGCGATCCGCTCGTCCAGCGCGCCCGCGAGCAGCGCCATCTTGCCGCCACGCGAGTGGCCTGTGATCGCGATCCGCTTCCTGTCGACGTCGTCGCGCGTCTCGAGATAGTCGACGACCCGCATGCCGCCCCACGCCCACACCGCGAGCGTTGCCCAATCGTAATCGGGGTAGGCCTTCTGCGCCGGACCGACGACGTTGTTGCGATCGGGATCGAGATCGTGCCGCGCGTACTCGACGAAGATGGTGCCCTTCTCGAGGAACATCGACGCGTGCCGCGCGCCGCCGAGCGAGCCCTCTTCGCGGATGACGACCGGTCGTCGTCCCGCGTGCTCGGTCGACTTCGGCACGTATAGAACCGCGCGCATCGACAGGCGCTTCTTCGAATCGATCGTCAGCACGATCCACTCCACGTCGCCGAGTCCGCTCGCGTGCGGCTTGCGTCGCTCGACCTTCGCAGTGACGCTGTCCGGCCGCGGCGGCACGCGACCGTACTGGTAGAAGAGGATCTCCGCGAGGATCTCCTCGCGTCGCGCTCGCCACGCGGCCACCGTCTCGATGCGCTTGCCGTCGCGTCCGACGAGCACGTCAGGAAGGCCGCGCGTCGACGGCAGGCCTTCCAGCGGAAACGTCGGCAGCTCCTCGCCGGCGAGTGGCGGCGACGCCATCAGCAAGACCGCGGCAACCGAAAGCGCCCGACGGTGTACGTTCTCCCGAATCATGCTTCTCCTCGTGCCTCTCCGCCCCGTCGTCTTCAGTGACAGACGTACTCCTCGGGACAGCCGAGCGCCGTGCGCGCACCGATGCCGCAAGCGGGGAACGGCGCCGGCGGCGGCGGTCCGTGGAGAAATCGATAGTGCGCGATCCAGATCGCGTCCGAGACATCGACGCGCGCGTCGTCGTTCGCATCGGCCGCCAGGCGACACGGCGTGCGGGGGCCGTCGCGCACGAGCTCGTTGAGGATCCAGATCGCGTCCGCGAGGTCGACGCGCGCATCGTCGTTGGCATCGCCGCGTCGGAATCGCGATCCGCGGCGAATCTCGAGCGGAATGCGCCGGCGAGGGTTGTGCGTCGCGCCGCGAACCGTGAACAGGTTCGTCACCGGCTGGCCGCTTCCCGTCAGACCATCCGCGAAGCCGGCCGCCGCGCCGCTCGGCACCCCGTCGCCGGCGACCGCCCCGTCGACGAGCTCGTAGCGCGCCCTGACGAGCGATTGCGGCGCCGACGGATCGAGCGTGATCGGCTCGACGAACGACAGCACGACCGCCGAGACGAACCCGTCGGCCTCCTCGCCGGGAGCGCCGGGGTGGCCGCCCACCCACGCGCCCTCCGTACGCTCGAAGCCCCTGTGCAGCTGCATCGCCGCATCCGTGCCGTCGATCGTCGCCGAGACGAAGCGCAGCTGCGATCGATCCAGTGCGACGGACAGCGACCAACCCTGGATACCCTCGGGCTGTGGACGAGGCGCCGGCACCGCGTAGACGACAGCCTCGAACGCGTCCGCTCCCGGCGCGATCGCGACGACGTTGCGCTCCGCGCCTCCCTCGCCGCGCCGCACGGCACCCTCGGCGTACAGCACGAGGTCGAAGCCGTCGTCGGCTCCACATGCGATGGAATCGCGGCAGAACCGATCGTCGCAGTCGACGAGACCGTCACCATCGTCGTCGACGCCGTTGTCGCAGATCTCCTCCGACGGACAGCGGCCGACACCACTGCAGTCGACGTCGTCGCAGTCGACGCGCCCGTCGAAGTCGTTGTCGATGCCATCGCCGCAGTCCTCGCGTCGCAGGCACCCGGCGACGTTGGCGCAGTCGACGTCGTCGCAATCGACGAAACCGTCCTCATCGTTGTCGACGCCATCGCTGCAGCGCTCCGGCACGGGACACGGTGGGCGCCCGGCGCATTCGGTGTCGTCGCAGTCGACGTTGCCATCGCCGTCGTTGTCGATGCCATCATCGCAGACCTCCGGCACGCGACACCCTGGAGAGAGCGCGCACTGCGGGTCGTCGCAGTCGGCGAGGCCGTCGTCGTCGTTGTCGATGCCGTCGTCGCAGCTCTCGACCGGACCACAGGAGGGATGGCCGAGACAGTCGACGTCGTCGCAGTCGATGGCGCCGTCGCCGTCGTTGTCGACGCCATCGCCGCAGGCTTCGACACACGCCGCGTTGCGGCTGCAAGAAGGATCGTCGCAATCGACGAGACCGTCGTCATCGTTGTCGACGCCGTCGCTGCAGTCCTCGCCACCGAAGAACTCCCCACAGCCCGGATCGAGCGCGTCGGCCCAGCTGTCACCGTCGTTGTCGATGCCATCGGTGCACGCGTCGCCGCTCTCCGGAACCGCTCCGGCGCCGATCGCGATGTCGCGCGAGGCGAGCGTGGGGAGCTGCGTCGCCCCGTCGACCGTCAACGCATTGGGAACGGGTTGACCGGCTCCTACGAGCCCATCCTCGTAGCGGAAGAACGCGACGCGCGGCGTCTCGCCGATGATCACGTGGTACTGGATGCGACCGACGACCTGCCGCGTGTTCGGAGGCAACGTCACACTTTGGCCAGCCATGCTGAGGACGACCGCCTGCACGGTGCCGCGCCGGCCGTCGTTGCGATCGCGGTCGACCGTCTCGAAGCGCAGGAAGCTGTTGTCCTCTCCGGGCGGGCGCAGCCCACCGTCGGTCTCGAGGGCGCTGACGGTGCCTTCCACCGTCAGGAATTCGGCGTCCATCTCGGCATGCCAGACGCTTAGCGACCACCCCTGAACACCGTCCGCGTCGGGCGCCAATCCCGCCGAGCCGATGATCAGGTTGGCGAAGAAGCGGACGGACTCGCCCGGCTCCCCCGTGATCGCGAGCGTGCTGTCGATGTCGGGAACGTCGTCGCTCTCGAGCTCGAAGTCGAAGGCGTAGCTCTCGCCGGCCGCGACAGGACGCGGAACCGCGAGCAGGACCAAGCCGAACGCGATAGCGGCGCGCAGACAACTCGGTGTGCGGAACATGTCGACCCTCCATGGAGACCCGGCCCGACACCGAGGATACTCGGCGGGCACGCGAAGAGCCCACTGTTTGTTCGTAGACGAGTGAGGGTCGGGCACATGGCGCGTCCTCACGCCCGGCTGCTCACTCTCCGCCACACCTCTCGACATGCGGCAAGAGCGATCGAATCCTGGCATCCAGCGGCCGATCGCGCAGCGCTTCCTTGAGTGCGTCGACCGCGGCTTCGCACTTCTTCGCACGCAAGAGCGAGAGCACGCGGTTGTAGTGCACGGCCGACCGGTTGTCACCGCGACGAAGCGCGGCGGCGAACTGCTCGGCGGCCGCCTCGTACTCGCCCGCGTCGAGCAGGAGCTCGGCGAGGTCGACGCAGCCGCGCGGATCCGTCGCGTCGGCATCGATGGCCGTGCGATACTCGGCGCGCGCGGTGGCCAGGTCTCCCTTGCTCGCTGCGATGCGGCCCAAGTAGAGCGTCGGTTCGCGCGCCGAACGGTCGAGCTTCCTCGCTCGATCGAACGCCTCGCTCGCCGACCACAGCTCGCCCGAACCCCAGGCCGCGAGACCGAGCCGTTGGAGGTCGTCCGCCGTCACCTGCTCGCCGGACGCATTCAGACGCGCGTAGACGCCCATCGCCTCGCGGTACATCTCGGCTTGCAAGTAGAGGTCGGCCAGCAGGCGCCACACGGCGGCGTCCCGGACGCCGAGCCTCGTGGCGAGCTCGAGCGACTCGATGGCGCGGTCGTTCTCGCCGCTCGCGGAATGCGCTCGCGCCAGTCCGCGCAGCAGCGCGATCTCGCCGGGTCGTCGCGCAAGGAGCCCCTCGTAGACCTTCGCCGCTTCGCGCGGCCGCGCGGTCGCGAGCAGCACGTGGGCGTAGAGCTCGAGCGACTCCTCGTCGTCCGGCGCCTCCTCGAGGTGCGCCAGGATGCCGTGCTCCGCGCGCGTCCACTCCTCGAGCACGACGAAACAGCGAGCGGCCCACAACCGGTAGCGCGACCATGCCTCGATGCGTTGCGCGGCGTAGAGGCTCGCCAGCGCGTCGCGGTAACGCCCCGCCCCGTACTGCGCCTGCGCCAACGCTCGCGTGAGCGAGACCGTCACAGCGCCGGGCTCGAAGCGGAGCGCTTGCTGATACGCATCGACCGCGCCGTTCCAATCGCCGAGCTTCGCACGCGCCTGTCCGAGGCGAGCGTACGCGTCGACCGACGGATTCTCTCTCGCTTCCTCGGCGAGTCGCCCGACGGCATCCTCGGGCTCGCCCGGCCGCGACGCCTCGTCGCTCGGCACTTGCGCGGCCGCGACTGCGCAGAGGCACGAGGCGGCAAGCCACCACGCCAGCGTTCGACGCTCGCGACTCGTTCGATGGCGAGTGGTCATGCGATCAGCGCTCCTCCTCCAACCGAAACGTGATCGTCTGCTCGCAACGGACCGCGACCGGATGACCGCTCTTCATCGCGGGCTCGAACGTCCAGCCCCGAGCGCTGCGCGCAGAGAGATCGCCGAAGCGGACGCTGCCGCGCGTGCTGACGATCTCCACGTCCCCTACCGCCCCCGTCGCGTCCACGGTGAACCGCAGCACGACCGCACCCTCGATGCCGCGTCGGCGCGCCCACAACGGATACGCCGGTAGCTGGCCTCCGGATCGTCGCGCCGGACGGTCGACGTCGTCCTGGGAATACGGCCCGCTCGTCGCTTGCGGCACGATATCGGCGGCCGTTGCCGTCCCGTTCTGCTCGCGAGGCGCAATCGGCTCCGGCGTCGGCACGCGCAGCGCGGTCTCGAACGGCACGATGAAGTCCGGAAGCGCCGGCATGCGCGCCGCCAGCAGCCGCGGCGCGGGCGCGTCCATCTCGACCGACGCTCGCAGCGGCTCGAGCTCGGCCATCTCGACCAGCTCGCCGGGCAACGTCGACTCGGGCGTGATCGTCTCCTCCGGCAGCTCCGGCGTGTCGAACTGCCAGACGTCGTACGCCGCGACGTCGGGCCGCTCCGGCGGCTGCGCTCTGTGGTTGACCCACGCGAGCACGAAGAACAGGAGCGCGTTGACCGCCGCCGCCAGGAACACGGCGAACCACGCCGTCCGACGCGGAGATCGGCGGCGCAGCGGTGCGCTCCTGCGGCCTGTCGTGGTCGTCAACGGTGCCGTCATCAGTCCCGCTCCGTCGCGACCGCGACGCGCCGAGCGCCACCGGCCCGCGCCGCATCCATGATGTCGACCAGCGACTCCACCGAGCAGCCTCGATCCGCGACGATGACGACGCCGCGACCCGGCTGCATCCCGAGCTCGCGTTCGACGAGCGCGCGCAATCGACCGAGGCCGACTCTATGGCCTTGGAAGACGACCTCGCCCGCTCGACTCAGCCCGACGACGATCGCGTCCTGCTCGAGCGACTGCCGCGTCTCGGAGTGTGGTCGCTCGACGTCGATCCCGGCGTCCTGCACGAACGACGCGGTGAGCAAGAAGAAGATCAGCAGAATGAACACCATGTCGACGAGCGGCGTCATCCTGATCTCGAGGTCCTGCCTCTGTCGTCTCCTGTGGCGGCTGGATCGGAACACGCTACGCCTCCCAGCCCGTCGCGAAGCTGCTCGACAGCTCGTTCCGCGCCGACTGCAGACGCCTGATCCGCGACGCGGTCATCGCGTGGAGCAGGAAGCCGACCACCGCAGCGAACAATCCGGCCTGCGTGGTCAGAAGCGCCTGCCGGATGCCGGCGGCGAGCCAGCGAGCATGCATGTCTCCCTGGCCCGCAAGGACGCCGAACGTCGCCAGCATGCCGAGCACGGTTCCGAGCAGCCCGAGCAGCGGCAGTGCGCCGAGCAGAACAGACAGCAGCCGCAGCTCGCGCTCGAGTCGCTCGACCCCGTGTACGAGAAGGCGCTCCTGGCGCGCGCGCGCGGCGAGGTCTGTGGATCCTCGCGCCGCCCGTGCGCGCTCGACGCGTCGCAAGCGACCGGCGTCATACCAGGCGCGCGCTCCGAGCAGCCACGCGAAGAGCGACACGCCGGCGATGAAGAACATCACCGGCCCACCGCGCTGAAAGAGGTCCGTGAGCGACTCCAGGTTCAGCATGGGCATCACGCGCCGCCCTCCGCTTCGCTGGCGTCGTTCTCGTCACACCTTTCGCGGAGCACGCCGATCAGCGCGGCCGCGTACCGCTCGGCGTCCGCGACGAGCCGATCGATGCGACCCGCGAGGAAGCCGTGCGCCAGGAGAACGGGAATCGCGACGATGAGGCCGGTCGCGGTCGTCACCAGCGCTTCGGAGATCCCGCCGGCGAGCAGACGCGGCTCGTTGCTGCCGAGCGCGGTGATCGTCTCGAATGACGCGATGATGCCGGTCACCGTGCCGAGAAGCCCGAGGAGCGGCGCGATCGCCGCGAGCATGCCGATGAACGGAAGGAAGCGTTCGAGCCGCGGATAGTGATCGAGGATCGCCGTCTCGACGGCATCCTCCATCGCTGTGAGCCCGCTGTGACGCACGCGAAGACACGCCTCGAGCGTGCGCGCGGACGGCCCGCGCGTGCTCGCGAGCAGAGCCGCCGCGTTGTCGAACGCACCGGCGTCGCAGAGCTCTAGCACGCGACGCGCCACGGCGTGCGGGTGCCGGCCCTGTCGGATCAGGAACGCGAATCGCTCGATGAGCAGCACGAGCGCGACGAGGGCGACCACCGCCAGCGGAATCATCACCGGACCGCCGGCGACGAGCCGAGCCCAGATGGTGCGCGAGGCGCGCGCGTCCTCGACCGACAGACGCTGCGTGACGTCGATCGGCACCGTGGCGACCGACGCGCCGCCCACCGCTGCCTCGATCGAAGCATCGACTTGCGCGCCGACTGCCGTCGGCAGCTCCTCTTGCCAACGGAAGCCGGGCTCGCCGAACGGCGCCTTCTCGGCGACGCCGATCCGACGCGACGACTTCGTGCGATACGCGAACAAGACGTGTCCGGCGCGCAGGAGGTCGGCGGCCTCCTCGACGCCGGCTGGCGTACGGACGGTGTGCTGGAACGACGCGGTCGTGCGGCACTCGGCGAGCAGCGACGCGACGGCGTCGAAGAGCGGCTCGAGATCGGCACCGAGCTCGCGACCCGACGCTTCGAGCGCCGCGAGCTGCCCCGAACGTCGCTCCGACGGCGGCAGAGCGCCCAACATGTCCGCGAGCTGGCGACGCATCTGCGCGGCGACGCGGAGCGTCTCTTCGCGGTCCTTCTTCCATGCGGCGTCGGCTCGTCGCAACGCCGTCCGCCGACTCCGCGCGGCTTCGATCGCCGCCGACTTCTTCGCGACCGCGAGCCGCCGCTCGACGAGCTCATCGCTGAGCGCGTGCTGGCGGCTTGTCCAGCTCTCGAGCTCGCGCTCCTGTGCGGCCTCGTCGCTGCGCATGCGCTCGCGTTCGGCCTCGAGCTCGGCGCGGGCGATGTCGACGGCGCGCTGGAGGTCGGCGCTGTCCGGCTCGGACGTCGGCTGGGCCGCCGCGCTCCCGGGCCACACGGCGACTGCGATGGCGACCAACGCGACGAGGGTCAGCTCAACGCTTCGGCGTCGCATCGCTCCCCCCGTCGGAATCGGCATCCCGATCGTCGTCGTTGCCGCTGCGCTCGCCGTCGTGTCCTCCTTCGCTGGGAGCTCTCTCCGATGCGGTGATCCAGTCGACCGGCAGCGACACGAGATCCGGCGCTTCGCGACGCTCGAGGATCGCGATGGACCGCTCGACCGCCGCCCGCTCGGCCTCCGAGAGGTCGTGCCTCCACCGCGTCTGCGCCAGCGACCACAGGCCGGAGCGCACGCCGCGCTCCTCGGAATAGCCGAGCACGAGGCCGCCGACGCGGAAGAGCCGCGCATGGATCACGACGTCGTCGTCGAGCGCGACCTCGTCGGTGAACGTCTCGGCCGTGCGCGCGATGTCGAGCTCGCGGCGCGCGAAGAGCCAGTACCGCAGGAGACGCGCCGCGATCGTCGTCGACTCGTCGCCGCCGTCCGCTGCGGATGGCGACAAGCGCCGGCGCCGCTCGACGCCGCGGTACGGAATCCCGGCTTCGACGTGACGCGTGCCGCCGGCTTCGGCGCGTTCGAGGTTCGCGGTGAGAGCGTCGCGCTCGCGTTCCGCCGACTCGCTCGACGCGAGCAGCGCATCGTTTTCGGCGCGCAGCGCACTGAGCTCGGTGTCGATCTCCGCCTCCTGCAAGCGCAGCTCGGCGACCTCCGCCTCGAGCTCCTCCGTCGCCTTGCGGGCAGCCTCGATCCGCGGCGCGCGTTCGCGCTGTCGCTCATAGTACGCCCGCCGCTCCGCATGCAGCGTGCGGACGAGCTCCTGCAATTCGGCGAAGAGCGCGGCGTCGTCCTGCTTCGCTGCCGGCGGCGTCGACGGTCGATCGTCGGCGGCGCCGGAAGCGCTGATGGTGAGGACGGCCACCGCGATCAGTGTGCTGATCCAGATGGTTCGCATCGATGCCGGTCTGTGTTCGGGCGCCTCGAATCTGGCTGCTAAACGACGCATCTCCCTCTCCGGTTCGAAATCGATTCCCACCGCACGGGCGGCGGGAGCCGATTTCGGCACCTTCTACCAGCGATACCGCAAGCCGACAAACAGGTTCCGACCGAGGCCCGGAAGGCGACGTCCCGCCGCGAGGCCGCTCCCGCCGGCGCGGTTCGTGCCGGCGAGATGGTCCTCGTAGTACGTGTCGATAACGTTCTCGACACGGGCCAAGGCCTCCGATCCTTCGATCGGCTGCCAGCGGGCAGATTCAGAATGCCGTACCCGTCGGTCTCGGCCTTGTCGTCGGTCGCGGAGACAGCCTGCTGCTGCGCTGCAAACACCCCTTCGGCCGTGATCGACCAGGTGTCGCGACGGTAGGTCAGCGCGAGGGCCTCGCTCGGCGGCGAGATCCGATAAGGACCGCGGCAGGCTCCGCAGCGTTGCCAAGGCCCCCGTGCGTACACCGCCCGCACACAGCGACGCCATCTGCACAGACAAGGAGCCTTCAGCTGCACACTGGCTGTGCTCCGGTGGGATAGGCCCCGCTTCGCGCGCGAGGCGCTAAGAGGCCTATTCAAGGCGACTTACGACAGATTCTCCTGGTATGGCCCCGCGCTTGCTTTTCCTCACGTCGCGTCGAGAGACGCAGGGATCGTCAACAGGACCCCAAACCAGATCCCAACGAGACAAGCCCGGCTCGAGCGCTACCACGCAGAGGCCGGGCTTTTCTTTTTCCGGCGCGCCTCACGCCCGCGAACGCGTCAGTCCTCCGTCGTCGGCGCGCGGCAGACGACCCGGAACCCGACGTCGAAGACCCCCAGGAACGGCCGGTACGCGAGCCGGGACGCCGAGCGGCTGGTGCAGGGGCGCGACGACCACGAGCCGCCGCGCACGACGCGACGCGCCTGCGGGGCGACAGCCCCCCCGTCAGCGCGCGGGTGCGGCGCCCACGCGCTGCGCGTCCACTCCGCTGCGTTGCCGTGCAGATCGCAGAGCCCCCACGCATTCGGCGCGAAGCTCCCGACCGGGGCGGTGACGCGGTGGCCGTCGTTGAAGCGCTCGTCGGCCGGGCGCCACGGCGGCACGGCGCCGACGGGTAGCCCCCAGTCGAACAGGTCGACCTTGCGCTGCCGCGCGTCCGCGAGGTTCGCGTGCTTCGAGAAGTCATCGTCCACGCCGCCGTACGACAATGCCGTGTCGGTACCGGCACGGCACGCGTACTCCCATTGGGCTTCGGTCGGCAGATCGAACTCGCCGCCGGTCGCGTCGCTGAGCCAACGGCAGAACTCGCGCGCGCGGTGCCACGACACGCGAACGACGGGCTGTCGCGGCGCGTTCATGCCGTAGCCGCGCTCGCGGACGCTGAACTGCAGGAAGTCGCCGTGCTCGAGCCGGCTGTCGTGGCGCGGGTCGAAGCGGCGGAACTGCTCGTTCGTGACCTCGAAGCGCCCCATCCAGAACGGCTCGGCGATGCGCACGCGGTGCCGGGGACGCTCGTCGGAGCAGCCGTCCGCATCGCCCATGACGAACTCGCCGGCCGGCACGTACACGAGCTCCAGCTCGACGCCCGCGCCGAGGTCGATCGTCCGGTTCGGCGGCGCCGCGGCGGCGCCCTTCTGACGTCGCTTCGCCTCCGCGGCGTCGAACGGCCAACTCGCACACTCGACGGCGCGCGGCGGCGCTTCGACCCGCGGCCTGGGGATCGCGGGCGACGGCACGGGCGCCGAGGCAGGGATCGCCTCGGGATCCTCGTCGAGTCCCGCGTAGCGTGCCAGCATGGCGCGTCGCAGATCGCGCTGGCGGTCAACCTTCGCGCCGCCGACGATCTCGCGCCACGTGCCGTGGGCTGGCGCGTGCAGATCGATCCACGTGATCAGCCGATCCCACGCTTCCGCGTCGAGGCGCACGCCGTGGTGGTCCTTGCGCAGCAACTGCACGAGCTTCGTCGTGTCCGCGTGGAACTCGCCCGGCGACAGCATGTGCATGTCGCTCTCGATCGTCGCCGTGCGAACCCAGCTGCGCAGAGCCATGTAGGACGGCGAGAACTTCGTGCCGTTGTTGTACGACGCGGAATTCGCGCGCGGGTGAACGGACGGAGCGCGCCGCAGATCGATGAGCCGCGTGCCGTCCGCCTCGGTCTTGCCGTCGTGGCAGCCGACGCAATAGCGGTCGAGGACCGGCTGCACCTCGCGCTTGAACGAGAAGCCGCGCGTCGGACCGTACCATGGCGTGATCTCCGCCGGCGGCCCTTCGATCGCCAGAGTCGCGTGGCTCGGCGGCGTCGTGTCCTGGCTCTCGTGGCAGCCGACGCACGCGACCCGCTCACCCGGCATCGCCGTCATCCAGCTGCGCATGAGCTGCAGCGCCTTGCCCTCCGAGTCGAGCGGCTGCATCGAAATCGGCGTGTTCGCCGGCACGCGGAACAGCGCCGAGCCGTCGCGCTCGACCGGCACCGTGCCGATGATCCGCTTGACGTCCCACGGCCCGTCGAGGCCTACGCGGTTCACCTGGCCGCCCATGCCGTGGTACGCGAAGTGGTACGTGAACAGGCGAAGCTTCTCGACCGTCCCGCGCGGCACGCCGCGAAGCCCGTCGCCGACGTAGATATCGGCGATGTAGACCGTCGCGTCCTTGCGGCTCGGATCGACGCGATCAGGCACGATCGATGGCGCCGTCCGCTTGCGCAACGGCACGGGCTCGAGCAGAGCGAATCCGGGCTCTTCGCGCAGCAGCACGCGATTGTCGAACACGTCGACGAGGTAGAGGCCCCATCGCGAGCGCGGTGTCGGCTTGGCGGCGACGAGGAAGTACTTGTCGTTCAGCGGCCACGGGTGCAGGTACTTCGGCCAGCTGGCATCGACGAGGCGATCACGCAGGATCGGCTCGACGGTCTTGCCGTAACCGGGAATGCGCTGCATGGCGCCTGTCGCTTCGCGGCGGCCCTTCGCGGTGTCGAACAGCACGAGCTCGCCCATCCGCCCGACGCCGTGGTGACCGGTGACGATCGCGACGAACTTCGAGCTGTGTCCGGGAACGGGCCGCGCGTAGAACATTGAGTTCGGCCAGTACGAGTTGCTGCCGTAGTACTCGACCTGCTCGGTGCCGTCGGGGTTC
>CAYMRB010000052.1:0-8184 GCA_964392615.1 uncultured Planctomycetia bacterium
GGCTGCGCGTCGCCCGCGCAGCACGCTCCGGAAGAAGCGGACGGGCGTTCGTCGTCTGCTCGACGGTCGCCGCCGCCGCCGTCGTCGCCATCGCACTGCTCGCCCTGTCCTCGCCGCCTCAGGCCGGCGACCCCGGGGCCGACGGTGGTGACGACGTCGGAGTCCTCGAGGCCCTCGTTCCTCCGGACGACCACCACCCCGCCGTCTTCTTCGTCGAAGAGTCCCGCGGACCCGTCGACGACGGTCACGGTGGCGTCGACGACCTCGTCGAGCTCATGGGCCGCGGTGGGCTCGCATTCCATCGCTCGGCTGCGACCGTCACGACGACGTCCGGACCCGACGGCCTGATCGACCGCGACGCATTCGTCCTCGTGAAAATGAACGGCCAGTGGACCGAACGCGGTGGAACGAACACCGACGTGCTCCGCGGCGTCATTCGCTGCGTCGTCGAGCATCCCGACGGCTTCGTCGGCGAAGTCCTTGTCGTCGACAACGGACAGGGGCGCGGCGACCTCGATCCCGCAGCGGCCAACGCCGACATGACCGGCCAGTCCGCCGCCGACGTCGTCGCCGATTTCGTCGCCGAGAGCTGGCGCGTTTCCACTCTTCTCTGGGATGCGCAACGACGCGCCAGCGTCGACGAGTTCACGGACGGCGATATGCGAAACGGCTACATCGTGAGCTCCACGCCCGACGCCGAAACGGGAATCCGAGTTTCCTACCCCAAGTTTCGCACGTCCTTCGGAACCTACGTCAGCTACAAGCTCGGCGTGTGGTCCGAGGATACCGAGACCTTCGACTCCGGCCGGCTAGTCGTTCTGAACATTCCGGTGCTCAAGACCCACTCCATCTACGGTGTCACCGCGTCCGTGAAGAATCACATGGGTGTCGTCACGCGACACCTGAGCACGGACTCGCACGCCGCCGTCGGCCGTGGCGGCATGGGATCGTTCCTCTCCGAGGTCCGCATGCCCGACCTCAACATCCTCGATTGCACCTGGATTCTCGCCCGTCCCGGTTCCGGCCCGGCTGCTTCCTACGACCTCGCGACCCGGACCGATCACCTCGTCGCCAGCCGCGATCCCGTCGCGCTCGACGTGTGGTCCGCGAAGTACATTCTCGTACCAGCGATCCGCGACAACGGCTTCGTCTCGTTTCCCGCGCAAGACCCCGACAACCCGGGCGGCGTGTTCCGACGCTATCTCGACCGATCGATGCTCGAGTTGCTCCGCGCCGGAATCCCGACGACGAACGACTACGAAGCCGTCACGCTCCACGTCTGGCGGGAGGACGACGGCGCCTTCCTGCGCGGCGACTCGAACCGGGACGGCGCTGTCGATATCTCCGACGCCATCACGACGCTGCTCTACCTCTTCGGAGGCGGGGGAGGCGGCGAGGTTCCCTGCCTCGACGCTCTCGACACGAACGACGACGGCGTCACTGACATCTCCGACGCGTCCTACGGCCTCGACTACCTCTTCCGCGGTGGTCCCGCGCCTCCGCCTCCCTACCCGACCGCGGGCACGGATCCGACCCCGGACGAGCTCGGCTGCTCTCAGGACCGCTGAATCCGCCGTCGAGCTATCGAGCGGCGTCTCCGCCCGTTCGCTCTCTTTTCGGTGCTCGGCGACGGGGTCCGATCGGCGGCCGAATCCCGGGAAATTGCCCTTTTCCAACCGGCCTGCAGAGCCGATACTGCTCCGCTTCGGGCCTCGACATCGAGAGCTTATCCTGTCCTGTCCAGTCCAGTCCTGAATGGAGGTTTGTGACGATGGCGGATCGACAGTTCAAGACCGTGCTTCTTTTCGGCGCTCCCGGTTCCGGCAAGGGGACGCAGGGCAAGATCCTCGGATCGATTCCCGGTTTCTACCACCTCTCGTGCGGCGATGTGTTCCGCACGATCGATATCCACTCCGAGATCGGCAAAGTCTTCTGCGAGTATTCGTCGCGGGGCGAGCTGGTGCCCGATGACGTCACGGTGGAGCTCTGGCGCCAAAACATGAATGCTCACACCGCGCTGAGCCACTACCGGCCCCATCAGGACTTCCTGGTGCTCGACGGTATTCCGCGCAACGTCGACCAGGCCAAGTACCTCGACTCGGACGTCCAGGTTCTCAAGGTCGTTCACCTCGTCTGCCACGACAAGGAGAAGATGATCGAGCGCCTCCGCCGCCGCGCCTTGAAGGAGAATCGAGCGGATGACGCCCGCGAGGACGTCATCCGAAATCGCTGGGCGGTCTACGAGGCAGAAACGCAGCCAGTGCTCGACTTCTACTCGACGGGCATCGTTGCCGAAATCGACGCCGAGCAGACCCCGGCCGCCGTCCTGGCGGACGTGTTACGAGTGCTGGCGCCGGTCCAGGAAGAGCACATCGGGCTGAGCGTCTGAGCCCGCCCGTCGCCGTCCGAGCTGCGCCGATCCTCGCGTCCAACCCCGAGCGCGGGAATGGCGCGACCCGGGTGGCCCCGCGAGCTCGCGGCGGCTTCGACGAGGGCTTCGATCGAGAGACGACGCCCTCGCCGCTCCGTTCGCTCCGTTCGCTCCGTTCGCTCCGTTCGCTCCGTTCGCTCCGTTCGCTCCGTCGAGCGGCCCCCGTCTTTTTCCGCGGTCCGACCACGCCCAGCCCGTCTCTTGCCGCAGTCGGGCCGGCCCCGGCCCGCTTCTTGCCGCCGCGCCCCCCGTCGGCATCCCGCGAGCTTCCTCTCCCGTGCGGCATCCGCCGTCGTGGGAACGGAAGTTGCGACGGATCCACAGACGGCGTGCGTCAGACGCGTCGTCCCGGGCCTTCGAACGACGGAACGACAGTATGATCGGCGGACGACAGCCTGCTCTCGATACGCGAATGACTCCAACATGTTCATTGCTGCCGGCGCGAACGGTGCTCCTCGTGGCGCTCATGGCGCTCGGAGCCGGCTCGACGCTGCGAGCGGAGCCGTACCTCGCGGTACGCTACGGCTACAAGTGCAGCCAGTGTCACCTCAACCCGACGGGCGGGGGCAAGCGCAACCGCTTCGGCGTGGTCTTCTCGCAAACGGAGCTGCCGGCGCGCATCGTGTCCGCAGCTGACCTTCGGTACGTGTTCGGGGCTCCGACGAGCGGCTCGGTCGCCACCGGAGCCTCCCTGCCCGGCGACTATGCTGCGCTGTCGGCAGCCGACGTCGCGGCGCTTTCCGCCGCCGCCGCTGCCGCTTCGGGGGATGACGACGACGGCGACCTCGGTCTCGGGCTCGGATCGCTGACGCCCGCGTCGATGTTCACCTCGGGCTATGTGGCCGATTTCCTGTCGATAGGCGGCGATCTACGCGCTCTGTTCCGCATGATCGACCGCAACAACGCCGACACCACGTCGAGCTCGTTCGAGATCACCGAGGCCAACATCTACGGCGATTTCGAGCTCTTCGACGGACGTCTGCACCTGTACTTCGACGAGACGCTCGCCCCCGGCGGCGCCGCCTCCCGCGAGGCGTTCGGGCTGCTGTTCGGACCGTGGGACACGTACCTCAAAGCGGGCCGCATGATGTTGCCATTCGGATTCCGCCTGCAGGACGATGCCGCGTTCATACGCGAGGTCACCGGATTCAACCACGGCGTTCAAGACCTCGGCGTCGAGATCGGTTGGGAGCCCGGCCCGTTCTCCATGGCGCTCGCCGTCAGCAACGGCAGCCAGGGCTCGTCTGACGACAACACCGACAAGCAGGTCAGCGGAACCATCAGTTTCATCGAGCGGTACTGGCGCCTCGGGGCCCACGCGACGTGGAACAACACGGCCTTCGCGAAGCGCATCGCGTTCGGCGGACACGGTGGCGTGAACGTCGGACGGTTTTCACTTTTGGGCGAGGTCGACTACATCGTGGACGATCTCGAGCTGGCGACCGGCCGCGACACGCAGCGGCAGCTCCTCGCCTGGGGTGGCGTGAACTACCATCTGACGCAAGGCGTCAACCTGCGGTTCAGCTACGACTACGCCGACCCGGACATCTCGCAATCCGACGACAGCTTCATCCGCCTCAGCGCCGGCGTGGAGTTCTTCCCGACGCAATTCACGCAAGTGCGGATCTTCTACCGTTTCCGCGACGAGACGGAAACCAGCATCCGCGACGACGAGAGTATCATCGAGATCGAGCTGCACATCTTTCTGTGAGCCTTCTGCCGTGACGACCCGACCCGACTATCCTCCCGTCCTGACCCAGTCTCTGGCTGCCGGCGCCGCCCTGATCGCGCTGGTGGTTCTCGGCTCCTCGTGCCGGTTCCTCGATCGCGATCGCGACGTCGAGAGACCAACCGGACCGTCGCCCTTCGCGATCGACCCGGCCGCGATGGAAGGCGCCGACGATTCCGGCGCCCCGGAAGCCCGCGATCTGCGAATCGAGGCGCGGATCGTGTCCCGAACCGCCCGCCGCGCCGCGCTGGCCCGCGGCCGCGACCTCTACCGGGCAGCTTGCGCAACATGCCACGGCGCGCGCGGCGACGGCAACGGCCCCTCCGCCTACGCGCTCGATCCGCGCCCCCGCGATTTCACCCGGGGGGTCTTCAAGTGGCGCAGCACGTCGAGCGGCTCGCTGCCACTCGACGAAGACCTCTTCCACTCGATCTCGACCGGATCGCGTGGCACGACGATGTGGGGCTTCGGGAACCTCCTGTCCGAACGGGAGCGCTGGGAGCTCGTCGAGTACGTGAAGTCGTTCTCCGAGCGCTTCGAAGAGGACGGCGTCCATCCGGACGAGATCATCCCGCTGCCCGATGACGCCCCGCCGGTGACCGCCGAGTCGCTCGCGCGTGGCCGGGCCGTCTACGAAGAGCAACGCTGCGGCGACTGTCACGGCGAGGACGGTCGCGGCGACGGCCCGCAGGCCGCCACTCTGAAGGACGCGTGGGGCCAGCCCTCGCACGCCTTCGACTTCACCGTCGGGCTTTACCGCGGTGGCGGCTCGGACCCGATGATCTACAGAACCTTCGTGACCGGTCTCGACGGCACGCCGATGCCGTCGTACGACGGCGCGGTCGCCGAAGAGGATCGCTGGCCGCTCGTGCACTACGTGCGGTCGCTCGAGCGCGAGCCCGGCATCCTCGAGCGAATCCTCTTCGAAACTCCTTGATGCCGACTCCTCAGCTGTTCGGATGATCCGGTGATGAATACTCGAGCTCAAACCTCCACGTTCGGCGCGGGCACGGTCTGGGGCGTACTTCTCGCACTCCTCGTCGCCGGCTGCGCGGGCGAGGGAATCGAATCCGCTGCCGGCACCGGCAACTCCGGATCGAATGGCAACGGCGGCGGCAACGGCAATGGTGGCGGCAACGGCGGCGGCGATGGCGGCATCGACTACGCGTCGAAGATCCAGCCGATCTTCACGCGCAGCTGCACGTGTCACCTGACCATCAACGCGCCCCAGGGCTGCGTGCTGCAACCCGGCACGTCGTACGATTCGCTCGTCGGCGTCGCCGCGGGGCAGAAGCCGGACCTGCTGCGAGTCGAGCCGGGCTTTCCCGACCTCAGCTACCTCGTCATCAAGATCGACGACGACCCCGATGTGCGCGAGCAGCGCGCCGGGGACCGCATGCCGCAAGGGGAGCCGCCGCTCTCACCCGACGAGATCGCGCTGATCCGTCAGTGGATCGAGGAGGGCGCGTTGCGCGTCCCCGCGTCGAATGAAGACGTCACCCCGCCGACCTTCGACGGCGTGTGGGATGCCGTCGCGACCGGTCCGGCGGTCATCGAGATCGCGTGGTTCCTGGCGGAGGATGACCAGACGGCTCTGCTGGACGTGTTCTACCGCGTCTATATCGCGACGACCTCGGGCGGACACGATTTCACCTCGCCGGATCACGTGACGCTCGCCGGCCACTCCGAGCTCCGCATCACGGGGCTCGATCCGGACACGCTCTATTACTTCGTCGTGCGCGCGGTCGATCAGGCCGGCAACGAAGACACGAACGAGGTCGAGATCAGCGCCCGCACGCATCAAGCGCCGGTGGGGGACGTAGACTACGAGAACGACATCCGGCCGCTGTTCATGCAGTACTGTGCGTGGTGCCACGCCGGCACGTTCGCGGGCGAGTGCTTCGGCGACCTGGGGCTGTGTCTCGAGTCGTGGGAGACGATCGAGATGACCGCGCTCAACGGCCGGATCATCGTCCCGTACGACGCCGAAGGGAGCGAGCTCGTGATGCGCCTGCGCGGCACGCTGGAACCGGCGATGCCGTTCAACAACCCCGAGTCCTTCGACGCGGAGTACATCGAGCTGATCGCCGCGTGGATCGACCTCGGCGCCAAGCGAGGCACGTCCGAGTAGCCCTTTGCGGGCCGTTGGGTCGTTCGCTCAGTAGATCGCCGGGGGCGTCGCGTCCGTGATCGCCTTCTCCGTCGCCTCGATCAAGGCGCCGAATCGCTCGACGAGGTCCGCCATCGCTCGGGGCTTGCCGACGTCGTCCGGGCCCAGCGCGCCGCGCCCTTCGAGATCGCGAAGCGCGTTCAAGCAGCGCACGTACCACTCGTTCGTCGTTCGCAGGTGAGCGAGGGCGGACGCCGGGTCTCCCGCGGCCGCGAGACGGCGGTGCGCGTCGCCGATCGCCTTGCAGTCCGCCGCGACGTCGCGCAATGCGCGAGCGCTCTGGGGCCGGGCTGCGAGTCGCGCCTCGTCGAGCTCGAGCGCACGCCGTAATTGGACGAGTGCGTCGTCGATCGAGTCCAGCTGCAGGAGCTCCCTGCCGAGCAGCGAGCAGGTCACCGCGAGCGCCCGCCGCCGGTACGCGTCGTCCGGGTTGACGGCGAGGACGGCTTCGGATGCTTCGATCGAGCGACGAAACGCGGCGGCAGCCTCTTTGTGTCGACCGAGCTCCGCGACGGCGTAGCCGATGCGTTCGGTGCTCGTCGCGAGCGCGGTCCGCGCCTGCGCGTTGGTCGGATCCGCATCGACGCGTTGCGCATCGACGCAGCTCGCCTTCTCGTAGCTCACCAACGCCGCGGCTATGTCGTGCTCCGCCCAGCGCAGGTCTCCGTCGTGCTGATAGATGAGCGACAGCCTGCCGTCCAGACGCGCGCGCGCCGGCAATTCGTCGAGGTCCGCCGGCACGACGTCCCGGAAGGACCGGTACTGCTCTGCGGCAGCCTCCGCCTCGCCGTGGTCGCGCAGGAACGTGCCGAACTCCGCGTGGGTCACGGCGAGCAAGAAGCGTCGCCCTTCCGACGCGGGTCGCAGATCGAGCGCGCGCCTCGCGAGATCGATCGCCTCGCGATGGCTGGTCTTCGCCGCGTCGAGATCGCCTCGAGTCGCCGCGGCATCGGCGAGCCGCCGTAGCGCTTGGGCGAGAGTCGCCATCGCCCGCGAGTCGTCCGGCGCGTCGCGCAGGAGCCCCCGGAGCTCTATCTCCGCTGCGTCGAGGTGGACGCTCGCCGGCTTGCCGATCGAGACGAGCACGTCGGCGAGTCGCATCCTGCACACAGCCGTGCCGTGCGCCGCGCGACGATCGTTCCCCCGCAGGTCGTGGACTCGTGCGTACACCTCGAGGGCCTGCTCGTAAGACCCGATCGCGGCCGCCGGTTGGCCGAGGTTCGCCTCGTAGGGACTCCCCAGCACATCGCCGAGGCGTCGCCAAGCCGCCGCGACGTCGAGTTGCAGTGCCGTGTTCGCCGACGCGTTTTGCGAGAGTTGCTCGAGATACGCACGGATGCGTCGCGCGAGCTCCCGGCGTACGGGGGTCGATTCGGCGAGCGGGCGCAGCTCGTCGTCGTGCTGCTCGAGCGCCCACACGGCCAGCGACTGTCCCTCCTCGACGAGAAGTTCGGTCCGATGGCGCGCGGCGCGCTCGTTCAGGAAGAAAACCGAGCTGACGATGGTCGCGGCGACGAGGCTCACCAGGATGGCGATCGACGCGACGAAGAGAGCCCTGCGCCGTCGCGCAAAGAGCCGCACCTGGTGCAAGAACGTCGGTCTGCGGGCCGCGATCGGCTCGTCGTCGAGGTATCGGCGGATATCATCGGCGAGCTCCGCGGCGGAGGCGTAGCGTCGCGCCGGGTCCTTTTCGAGCGCCTTCAGAACGATCGTCTCGAGGTCGCCGCGCACCGCGCTCGTCACGGCGCTCGGGCGTCGCGGCGGGGCGTCCTGAACCACGCGGACGGCCTCGTGAACCGCCGTCGTGTCGAACGAGTACGGCAGTCGACCGCACAGGAGCTCGTAGAGGACCAC
>CAYMRB010000052.1:8194-33129 GCA_964392615.1 uncultured Planctomycetia bacterium
AGGCTGTAGACGTCGCTGCGCAGATCGAGCGCGGCGGAGTCGGCTGCGCACTGCTCCGGGCTCATGTACTGCAGCGTGCCCACGATCTGGCCGACACGCGTGCGGATCGTCGTCACGGCGAGATCGGCGTCGGTCGCGCGCGCGATGCCGAAATCGATGACCTTCGGCGTTCCGTTCGCATCGACGAGAATATTGCCCGGCTTGATGTCGCGGTGGATGACTCCGCGTTGGTGCCCGAAGTGGATCGTTTCGCAGACGGCGCGGAAGAGCTCGAGGCGTTGGCGGACGTCGAGATCCTCGTCCACCGCGTACAGGGTGAGCGCGCGCGCCTCGGGAACGAGCTCCATCACGAAGTACGGGATCCGCTCCGCGGTGGGCAGCCGGTGCGCGCCGACCTCGTGGACCTGCGCGATGTGCGGGTGGCGCAGGTGAGCCAGAATCTCGGCCTCGTACTCGAATCGTCGCACGAGCCGCGGCGAGTCGAATCCGCCGCGCACGATCTTCACCGCGACGGGGCGTCGCGGGCTGTCCTGCACCGCCTCGTACACGGCGCCCATGCCGCCGCGAGCCAGGAGGCGAACGAGCACCGTCGAGCCGATTCGTTGTCCGGCGAGCGACTCCGCGTCGATCCAGCTCGACTCGTCATCCGGATCGCCGGCTGCCGTCGCCCGGGCTCCCGGCGGCACGAGCATCGGCGTCGTCGAGGTCTCATCGAGGAGCTCACGGGGCCGGCGCTGATGGGCGCGGTCGTCGGGATGTCTGGCGGCGTGTCGAGAAACGCAATGCGACGCGGGAGGCGTCGTGCGATGTACGCTGGTATCGTTCGTGCCGAGGCGGCACGAGTTCGACAACCCGGACAGCCGAGGCGTGTGATGAGAGAACGGCGACATTTCCTTGCGACGCGTTTTCGCGCGGCTCGCTCTCGAAGAGGCTTCCTCCTGAGCGCGATCCTCCTCGCGAGCATCGTCCTCGAGTGTTCGTTCGCAGCGGGAGGTGACGGGGATTACGGTCGCTGTCCGCGGGAGGCTGCGAAGTGTGGGGCTCATGCGCGGAATCCGTTCGAGGGCTGCTTCGGTCAGCGCCAGCACGGCGTGACGATGGAAGGCGCTCACTTGATGAACGCGCCAGGCGTCGCGGGCGGACGCTCGAATCGGGCGGTTCGTGAGCCCGAGGTCTCTCGCGCCGAGGCGTCGAAGGCGCTGCGGCGGGCCGTCCAGTTCTTCCGTGCGAGCGTCGGCGTTCAGGGGGGCTACGTCTGGAGGTACAGCGCGGACCTGTCGCGCCGCGAGGGCGAGGGCAAGGTCGGCGAGACGACGGTCTGGGTGCAGCCGCCGGGGACGCCGTTCGTGGGTGCCGCACTCCTCGATGTCTTCGAGCAGACGCGTGACGAGTACTACCTCGCCGCGGCGCGCGAGACGGCTGCGGTTCTCGTCCGGGGCCAGCTTCACTCGGGTGGCTGGCCCGCGCGGATCGAGCTCGCGCCGGAGGATCGCCGTCGGTTCGCGTATCGCGCCGACGGCCCCCCGCGGCGCAAGGCGCGCGACGTGTCCGTTCTCGACGACGACATGACTCAGTCGGTGCTGCGGTTCCTTGTGCGCCTGGACGCCACGACCGGCTTCCGAGCGAACGGGATCCACACGGCAGCGCTCACGGGATTGCAGAGCGTGCTGCGCGCGCAGTATCCGAACGGGGCGTGGCCGCAGGTCTATCGAGGGCCGGCCGACACCGCGGGGCACGAAGCGCGTCGCGCGCGCTATCGATCGTCCGGCGAGTACCCGCGAGTGAAGGAGTACTGGAACTTCTACACGCTCAACGACGGCGTCATGAGCGATGTGATCGCCACGCTCCTGCTCGCGGCACGCACGTACGACGACGGCGAGGAGTACCGCGTCGCGGCGCTTCGCGGCGGGGAGTTTCTGATCCGCGCGCAGCTACCGGAGCCCCAGCCTGGATGGGCCCAGCAGTACGACTTCGGCATGTACCCCGCGTGGGCGCGCAAGTTCGAGCCGCCGGCGGTCACCGGCGGCGAGTCGCAGGGCGTGATGGTCACGCTGCTCGATCTCTACGAGGAGACCGGCGAGCGGAAGTTCCTCGCGCCGGTCGCGACGGCGACCGCGTACTTCCGGCGGTCGTTGCTCGAGGACGGTCGCCTCGCGCGGTTCTACGAACTGCGGACGAACCGCCCGCTGTACTTCAATCGCCGCTACGAGCTGACCCACGACGATACGGATCTGCCGACGCACTACGCCTTCCGCATTCCCTCGCGGCTCGACGCGATCGCCGCGCGCCACGACGCGCTCGTCGCGCGAGGCCGGCCACCGCGCAATCAGCCTGCCGTGGCGTCACGCCCGTCGTCCTCCCGCGTGCGGATGATCATCGACGCGATGGACGAGCGCGGCGCGTGGGTCGAGGACGGACGGATGCGGTACTGGGGCAAGGCGGATCCGACGCGACGCGTGATCGATCCGCACACCTTCGTGCGCAACGTCGCGGTCCTGGCGAGGTTCGTCGGGAGGTCGACGCGCTGACGCTGACGACGGCCGGCCGTCAATCGCCTTCGACTCCCGAGTAAATGGTCGAGAACAGCTTGCCGGCCAGCCCGTGCGTCGACGGCACTCGCTGGCGCAGGACGATCTGGACGAGCTTTTCCCGCGGCACGATGCGGAAGTCGGTGCTCGCGTAACCGGCCCAGGAGTACTGCGTCGCGGTTCTCGCCGCAGGACCGGTTCCCAACGGCACGTCCGCGATCGCGAAGCCGAGGCCGAACCGGAAGCCGCCCGCCACACCGTTCAGCTGGTCTGTGAACATGAGGTCGAGCGTCTCCTCCTTCAGGAGCCGCTTGCCCTTGAACTCGCCACCGTCGACGAGCATGAGACAGAAGTTGGCGTAGTCGCCGATCGTCGAGACCAGGCCTCCGCCGCCAGAGAGAAACTCGAAGCCCTCGTTGTACGGACTCGACGCCGCCTTATCGACGACCGCGAGCTTCCCGTCCCGCAAGGTGTGGCACGACGCGAATCGTTCGCGCTTGTCCTCGGGCACCGAGAATCCGGTGTCGGCCATCTCGAGCGGAGCGAAGACCGCGCGTTGCAGATACCGGTCGAGAGGCTGGCCGGACCAGATCTCGATCAAGCGTCCGAGCAGGTCGGTGTTGAAGCCGTAGGTGAAACGCTCTCCCGGATGGTGCAGCGCGGGGATCCGCGCGAGCGCCGCGGCGGCCTGCTCGATGGTCAGTTTCGGCGGCAGCATACCGGCGGGCGGCCGATAGCGCATGCCCTCGCGCTCGTAGTGCTCGCGGGGGCTCGGTCGGCCGTCGCCGTAGCTGTAGCCGGTCGTGTGGCGAAACACGTCGCGGACCGTGATCGCGCGCTTCGCGGGGACGAGCTTCACCGCATCGCCGTCCTTCTCGAGCACCTTCGTCGTGGCGAATGCGGGGATGAACTTGCTGACCGGGTCGTCGAGCCGGAATTGGCCCTGCTCGAACAGCGTCATCGCCGCGACCGACGTAATCGGCTTCGACATCGAGTAGATGCGCACGATCGTATCGGCTTCGAACGGCTTCCGGTCGTCGATGTCGCGCAGGCCGGCGGTTTCCAGGTAGCACGTCTTGCCAGCGCGTTGCACGAGGTGCGCGCCACCGGCGACCTGCCCGGACTCGACGGCGCTGCGCAGCATCGTTGTCGCGCGCTCCATCGCTTGTGGAGCCACGCCGGAGCTGCGGAAGGCGCGCAGCTTCGTCTTCGTCCGGATGTAGATCGCCGACGCGTCGATGGCCGGCGTCGCCGCGACCTGTTCCCTCAGGTCGTGCTGGTGGGCCAGCTCGAATGCACTGCCGGTCTTCACGACCGAGACGACGCCGCTCTCCGAGATCGCGTAGACGTGACCGTTCGCGACGACCGGCGAAGAACGGTAGTGCCCGGATGCTCCGAGCCGCTTGCGGTAGACGATCTTCCCGCTGCCGGCGTCGACCGCACTCAGCACGCCGCCGTCGCGAACGAGGTAGATGCGATCTTGATGGATCACCGGCGACGGCACCTCGGGAATGCCGCGGTGAAGCGCCCACGCGACGTGGTTGTCGGCCACGTCGCCGTGGCCGCCGGGGCGAATGGCGACGAGGTTGGGCTTGGCCCGGTTGAACGAGAGGTTCTTCAGGAACTCCTCCTTCGTCCAGAAGCCGTCCCTGTCCTTGTCGGTCCTGCGGAACATGCCATCGAGGCTGCGCCGTCGTCGCTCCTTGTCGCTGGACAGCGGCAGCCCGTATCCGGGGTGACTCGGCGGCAGGTCCGGTCGAAACGGGAAGGTGAAGTGTCCGGTCATCTCCTCGCGTTCGAGCTTGCCGTCCCCGTTCGCGTCGAACTGCATGACGGCGTTCCAGTACGGCTCGAGGTCGGGAGCCTCGTCCCCGACCCCGCCGAGCATCGACGCAGACGCGAAGACCCGATTACCGGCGGCGATCGGACGCGACACCGTCTCGCGAGAGAAGCCGCCGAGGAACCACTTCTCCTCGCCCGTCGCCGCGTCGTAGCCGCGCAGCGTTCGACTGCCGAGCACCACCAGCTCGGTACCCTCGTCGTGCGCCCAAATCGTCGGCGTCGACCAGCCGCTGCGATGGAACGGCCGCGGCGTTTCCCATGCGAGATCGCCGGTCGCCTTGTCGAGGCAGATGATCTTCGATCGGCTGAGCTTGCCGCCCGGCATGTTCGCGTCGTCGTCGAGTACGAGGATCAACCGATCACCGTGAAGGATCGGCGACGTCGACATGCCGTACAGGCTTCTGGGCGTCGGGATCGGCTTGCGCCACTTTTCGCGTCCGCGGTGGTCGTAGCACAGCAGACCGTACGATCCGAAGTAAACGTACACGGACGCGGCGTCGATGCAGGGCGTCGGTGCTGCCGGACTGCCCGCGCGGTGGACCTTCTCGAGTGGGACCTCCGGCGCTTCCTTGCGCCACGCGAGGTCGCCGGTGTACTTCCGGAACGCGAGCGTGATCAGCCGTTCGTCGTCGCAGGCGGTCAGCACGAGCAGCTCGTCCGACAGGACGGGCGAGGAGTGTCCGGGCGGCACGTCGATCGTCCACGCAGCCTCCGCGGCGTCGATGCGCACTGGTGGCGCGTGACTGCTCTCGGCGACTCCGGATCCGTTTGGACCGCGGAACTGGTTCCACGTCGAGGTGGCGGGATTCCCCGCGGGCAGGGATGCGGGCAGAGTGAGCGCGGCGGTCAGCGCCGCGGCGACAAGGCGAAGGCTCATCGTCCGTCGTCCATTTCTCACGCGATTTCGATTCCTGTCACGGAAGAGCAGTGTAGCAGATCGAGAGGAGGACTCGCCGTCGTCTCGCTCGATTGCGGTGTCGGGGCGAGCAGCGCGAGACATCGCGCCCGCACTTTCGGTAGAATCGGCGCCGCTCGAGATGCCCCTTCCTGTCCGTTTCGAACGCAGAGGAGACCCACCATGCGTCCCGTCGTCATCGCGACCCGCGTCGTCGCTTGCCTTGCCGTCAGCGTCCTCGTCTCCTGCTCCACGGCTTCTCCCGGCGCCGTCGATTTCGGCAACGGCGTCTCCGCGTGGTCATACTACTCGGACGATCCGTCTGTGCCGGCCGGAGATGTCTGGAGCGTCGAGGACGGCGTCCTCAAGTGTCGCGGCACGCCGCTCGGCTATATCTACACACGGGACGACTACACAGACTTCGCGCTGACGCTGCGCTGGCGCTGGCCCGTTGGCAGCGAGCCGGGCAAGGGCGGCGTGCTCTTCCGAATGACGGGTGAGCATCGCGTCTGGCCGCGCAGCCTGGAAGCGCAGATCAACGCCGGTGGCGCCGGGGACTTCTGGGGGCTGCAGGGGTACGAGCTGTCCGGGCCGGAGGACAAGATGAAGAGGATTCCGCACGAGCAGTTCGGAATGCTGACAAACGTGCCGAAGGCGATCGCGGCCGAGCGCGCACCCGGCGAGTGGAACGACTACGAGATCGTCGCGGACGGGGGCACCGTGACGCTGAAGATCAACGGTCAGCTCGTCAACGAGGCGACCGGCTGCGACATCGTGCCGGGCAAGATCTGCCTGACCGCCGAGGGCACCGCGATCGAGTTCAGCAATCTGGTCCTCGTTCCGAAACCTGCGACAGATTCATGACATCTTTGGGGGTGACGATCCGCGTCCTCGTCGTGGCGTTTGCCGTCGTCGCGTCGACGACAGTGCGCGCAGGCCCTGAGCGGTGGCGGGACCTGGCGCCGCCGGTCGTCGAGGGGCGTTGGCTGCGACCGTCGACGAAGCGACCGGCCCGACCCGTGTGGGGACACGCCGACGGGCTGCGCGTGGGTCTGGCGCCGATGCCAGGCCCGCGCGGCTTGCTGCGTATCTACGCGCCGTATCTCGGACAGCCCGAGGGGCGCGTGATCAACTTCATCGCCGTCGAACCGGTTCCCGCCGGCGATCGACGGCGGGGATACTCCGAGCTCGAGCCGAGCCGCCTCGATCCGGGCCAACGCGGCAAGCGGTTCTGGAGCGCCGACGGGGCCGGAGTGCAGGAGCCCGGCTCGCCGGTCGCTCCGGCGCGAGGCGTCGTCTCTCGCGACGAGACGACCGGCGTCGAGACTCTGCGCGTCTTCGTGCTCGTCGAGCCGTTCGCGAACGGCTGCCGGCCGTACGTGCGCCTGAGCTTCCGGTCCGATCGGCCGTACGAGATCGGGCTGGCGTCGTTCGCGGCGCCGGGATCCAAGGCGATGGCGCGCTGCGTGCTCACGGCGACGATGGGCAACTACGCGCGGCTGCGCCGGCTTCACCTCGGCAAGCGGGTCATCCTGTCGACCGAGCTCTGGCCGCGCTACGACGGCGACGGGTTCTCGCCTTCGCGCAGCTTCGAGCTCGGCGAGCTTCGCCGCACGCGCGACGGTCACGCGATCGTCGCGGCCAGCCCGGACGAGAAGGACCCCGCCAGTGCTCGGTATGCGCCGGGGACGTTCTTCGGCTGGAAGTACCGCGGGGCCGTCGCCACGCAATACTGGCGCTCTGAACATCCGCCCCCGGCGCTCGTCGTACGGGTCAACGGTCGCGCGAAGTACTGGGCGAGCCGCGCCCCGATTCCCGGCGGCATCTCGTTCGAGAACTTCGAGCTCATCGCCCCGTTCGTCAGCGGTCAGGAGTTCTGGTTCGGCGTCTCGCCACGTACCCCCGCGGCGCTCGGGTACGTCGTTCGCCCGAAAGATCGAAGGGAGCCATCGCCGTGAGCCATCGCAGAAACGCCGTCGGGCTGTCGCTCGCCATACTCGTCCTGTCGACGATGACCCTCTTCGCGGACAACCGCGAGGCGCTGCGTCGTCTGAAGCTGAAGTTCTACGTGCCGGAGAACCCGGACTACACGATCGTCGACTCCGCGCGCGACTCGATCCGCTTCACGCTCGAGAAGACCGTGAAGGCCGACGAGAAGGGGCACTTGGTGAGCATCTCGAGCTTCGTGACGCCCGAAGGCGAGATCATGCACTGGCATGACTTCGGGGACCTCGAGGGGCCAGGCTGGGCCGCGAATGCCGTCGGCGGCGCGTGGGAGATCTACCGCTTCGGCGAGTTCTTCGACCGCGAGGACTGGCGGGACAAGGCGCTGCGCATCCTCGACCACGTGCTAGAGGGGGGCTTTGTCGACGAGAAGACCGGTTTCATCCGCGGCTACCGTGACACCGTGAAGAACGAGTTCTGCCTGAACTACAAGCACGAGTCGAACTGGTTCTGCCCCGGATCGATGGCGAAGGTCGGGTTCCAGCTGCTGCTCTTCGCCGATGCGGTCGGCGACGACGATCCCCGCGCCGCGCGCATGCGGACGATCGCGACGCGCTGCGCGGAGTGGATTCGCAGCCACGTCGGCTCGGTCCCGAACGGCTGGTTCCCTCGGCGCACGACGCCGAGTGGCGAGGTCTACGGCAAGACGCCCGAAGGCGGCAACGACAGCTTCTGGCAGACGTCGGCCGACGGGCTGTTCATCCTCCAGCTGCAGGCGGCATTGACGGAGCGCGGGCTCGCCGACTACCGCGGGCCGCTGCGCGAGAAGATCGCCGTGTTCATGAAGCACAACGGAATCTTCGGCAGCATCAACCACGATACGTACGACCCGAACGAGAATGTCGCGTACTCGGTAGCCTTCCGTACGCTGCTGCTCGCCTCTCGCGTGCTCGAAGACGAGAAGATCCGCCGCTTCGCCTTCGAGCGCTGTCTCGACGGCCTCGAGCGATTCAAGATGCACGAGGACCGCAACGGCGTCGCGACGAAGGGGCTTCTGTACATGGAGCGCACGTGGAACACCTCGTACCTCTGGGAGAACGCGGAGGCCGCCCTGGCGTTCTTCGAGGCGGCGCAGGACATCGCGAAGAAAGATCCGAAGCGCAGCCGCGAGTTCGCGCTCGACGGGCTGACGATCCTGCGCGCCGCCGCCAAGCACCACTACGGGCCGCACGGCTTTCTGACCGAAGGCGTCGACTGGGACAACATCGTCAGCGAGAAGCACCACATCGACGGCGCGTTCTACGGTGCGATTCGCTATACCGAGCCGTTTCTGAACAATCAGCACATCGTCGAGCCGACCCTGTACTTCTTGACGCATCTCGCGAAGAAGGTCGACGCCGGCGCGACCGTGAAGTGGCTCGACGTCGAAGGGAACGTGCTCTGCTCGCCGCAGAAGTGAGCGCGACGCGACAACGAGGAGGAAGCCCCCCGATGCCCTGTTTGCGAACGCCTGCCCTCACCGCCCTCATCGTCCTCGTCGCGCTTCTCTCGTTCGTCTCGTGGGCCGACACCGCGCGTGCGGATGACGAGTGGGTCCTCGGCATCGACGAACTCTACCGCCTCGATCGCCTGCCGCGGCTGCGGCGATCGATCGAGATGGGCTCGGTGTCGAGCTACGACCGCTCCGGCGGAAACAACGACGGCTTCTCCGGTGCGTACTCGTTCGTGCGCAAGGAGCCCGGCGGGCTGGTCCTCGCCGATCTCGAGGGACCGGGCATCATCTACCGCTTCTGGACGCCGACGCCGACGGACGACGTCGTCGAGTTCTATATCGACGGCGAGGAGAAGCCGCGCATCGCCGTTCCGTTCCGCGAGATCTTCCTGGGCAAGCACGAGCCGTTCGTCGCGCCGCTGGTCGGATACGGCGCCGGCGGCTTCTTCAGCTACGTGCCGATTCAGTACGAGAAGTCCTGCAAGGTGCTCGTGCGCGCGGAGCGCGTGCAGTTCTACCAGATCAACTGGGCGCGGTATCCGGGCGACGCTCCGATCCGGTCGTTCGACCCGCAGCTCTCGAGCGACTACCTCGAGCGTCGCGAAAAGGCGCGGCGTCTGTTCGCATCCGCGGGCCAGAAGTTCACGCCATTCGCCGCGGCGCCGGGACAGGTGCTGCGAGAAACGAATACGCGTGTGGCGGTCGGGCCGGGCGGAACGTCCACCGTGTTCCAGCAGAGCGAAGGTGGTGGACGCATCGTCGGGCTGCGTCTCTCTCCGGCGAGCGCTCTGGCCGGCAAGGATCGCGGTCTCGTGCTCGAGGCGTACTGGGACGGCGATGACAAGCCGGCGATCCGGTGTCCGGCGGGGGACTTCTTCGGCTACGCGTGGGGCGCTCCCGCGATGCGATCGCTCTTCATCGGCACAGCCGGAGAGAGCGCCTACTGCTACTTCCCGATGCCGTTCGACAACTCGGCGCGCGTCGTGCTTCGGTCAACTCGCAAGACGTTCGTGGAGTTGGAGGCGGAGATCGTCTTGTCGTCGGTCGCGCGTGCGAAGGACGAGGGACGCTTCTACGCGCTGTGGCGCCGCGAGAACCCGACGACGAAGGGCGTGCCGTTCACGTTTGTCGATACGCGCGGCACGGGGCACCTCGTGGGCTGCATCCAGCAGTCGCAGGGGCTCGTGTCGGGCAACACGCTCTACTTCGAGGGCGACGATCAGACGACGATCGACGGCAAGCTCGTCGTCCACGGCACGGGCTCCGAGGACTTCTACAATGGGGGCTGGTACGACGTCCCCGGTCGTTGGGAGGCGCGCAAGTCGTTCCCGCTGAGCGGTTGCCTCGCGTACCAGAAGCACCTCGGACGCACGGGCGGCTATCGGCTCATGCTCGGCGACGCGTACGCCTATCGAGAGAGCATTCTGCAGACGATCGAGCACGCGCCGACCGAGAACAGCACGCTGAACGACTACTGCGGCGTGACGTTCCTCTACTCGCGAGAGCGGCCGACGTGCGACATCTCGCTGCCACCGCCGGCTGACCGAGCGGTCGTCGACCTGCGGCGAGTCGTCTTCGCGGTCTGGTGGAACGTGCCGGTCCGAGCCTTCTCGTTCAGCAATGCCTCTCTCGTGCGCAAGGACGAGTCCCTGGCGGACAAGAGCGTCAGGAGTCTGTCGTTCCAGTCGACCGGCAAGGAAGCATGGTACGGCCAGCCGTTCATCTCGTTCGAGTGCGAACTGCCCGTGGCGGGCAAGTACCGCGTCGGGATCGTGGGGGTGAAGGGACCGGCTCAGGGACGCGTGCAGCTCTTTGTCGACGAGGCTCCGGTGGGTGAGGTGGCGGACCTGTGGGCCGCAGCGCGCGAGAAGAGCCCGGAGATACCGCTCGCCACGTTGGATCTGGACGAGGGCGCCAACGCGCTCCTGTTCAAGGTCACGGGAAAGAACGAGCGCTCGACCGGGGCCGCGTTCGATCTGATCGAGATCATCTGCGAGCGCGTCGACTGAGCCTGCGGGCGTTCGACGCTCGGTTAGCAGCCCTTTTTCAACGGACTGCTAGCCACTCGAGTGCGGCCTGCGGGTCGCCGATCAAGAGGTCGAACCGAGCGTCCGCCGCGACGATTCCGTCGACGGCGGCGATCTCCTCGACGGCCCGAGGAGCGTTGCGCAGCTGCACGTGCGACGGAGTCGCGGGCGTCATCGCTTGTCCCGTCTTGAGCTCCAGGATCACGACCGTCCGCCTCGTCGCTGTGGGACACGACATATCGATGCATGCGAAGTCGCCGCAGAAGCGTCGCTGGTCGCAACGGTAGAGTCGCACGTTCGTTCGCGTCGACAGGACTCCGCGCGCGAACGATCTCTCGTGGCTCGCCATGGCGAATCGTGGCAGGAGTCGACGGCCCTCGGCCCAGCTCCACCGCGGGTCGCCCGCGATGAGCCTGGCGAGGTCGAAACCTCCGAGGAGCGACGGCGGCAGACGGAGTGCGTAGGGTGGTTGCATCGGAACGATCGAAGAGCTACGTGCCTCGACACTTGAACTCCGCGGCCAGTCTGCCACGATCGCGCGTGTCGAGAGGCGCTCGTGCAGGGCGCAGCTCGTCGTGTTTTTCGCATGTCGCAGGAGCGAAATCCATCGAGTCATGACAAGAACTGCGCGTTACGGCTGTCTCGTACTCGTCTGCGTGTCTGCGCTCCGCGCCGAAGCGCCCCCGTCGGCCCTCTGTGATCCCTGGTGGACGGTCTACGACGGCGACCACGTCACCGGTCAGCACGTCGTGGGCTACTGGCCGTTCGACTCGGCGGACGGAACCGACGACGCGTCCGGCAAGGCGCACGCGCTGTCGCTCGAGGACGCGCGGATTCACGCCGCGGGCCGGTTCGGCGGTTGCCTGGAGTCGTTCCCCGGCTGGCCGGTGGAAGATCGACGCCATCGGGCCCGAACGCCGAGCCGCGCCGATCTGAGCCCTCCCGGTCCGTTCACGCTCGAGATGTGGATCTGCCCCAAGCTCGAGATGGACGCGGACTACCCGGACTCGTTCCTGCTGGACAAAAAGTACGTCGCGCACGACGACTACCAGTTGATCCTCGGCAAGGCCAACCGCACGGGGACGCGCGTGCTGCGAGCTTGCTTGGGATTCGGTGCCGACTCGTCGACCTGGTACTCCCGACCCGCGAAGTTCGAGGTCGGCGTCTGGCGACACGTGGCGTTCACCTACGACGGCGACGGGACCGGGGCGTTCTACCTCGACGGCGTGCCGTGGGGGAGGCTGCGAATCGCGGGGCGCCGAAGTGTCAGCCCGGGACGACACCCGCTATCGATCGGCGACCGGATCGGCAGCTACTACCACGGCTTCCCCGGCTACCTCGACCAGGTGCGCATCTGTCGCGGCGTGCGCGAGTTTCGGCGCGTCGGGATGCAGCGCGTCGGTGAACGGTCGTGCTTCGTGCGCATGGAGGCGAACGCCTCGCTCGCGTTTCGCGTGACCAACCTGCAGCGCGTCGGCGTGGACTCGGGCCGAGTCGCGTTCTCTCTCGACGGCGATGCCGGCCCCGTTCGATCGATCGGCGGGCTGGCCCCGGGCGCCTGGTGCGAGGTCTCCTATCGGCTGGACACGCGGCTTCGTCCCGATCGCTACACGTTGACGGCGACGCTCGAGCTGGGCGACGTGCCCGCTGTGACCGAGACCTTCGACGTGACGATCGTGCCGCGCGATCTGCCGCATTCCTTTCCCGTCGTGATGTGGGGCGTATACGGCGGCGTCGACAACGAGTTCGATCGCTTGGAGGAGATCGGCTTCACGCACGCGCTGGGCGTCAGCGCCGACTTTCGCAAGATCTGGCAAGCGGGCGGCGTGACCGAGCCGGCCGCGCCGGACAAGGTGGCCAGCGCGAAGCGTATGCTCGACGCCGCCCTGGCTCGCGGGCTGCGCGTTTCGGCCTCGCTGTCACCCGGCGCGGCTCTGCGCGGTGAAACGGCGTTGCAGCGAGTCGATCGCGAGGGCAAGCCGATCGAGCATCGCCCCGACATCTGCGGGTTGCTGCCCGCGCTGCGCCCGTACTGTCGCAATGTGGGGGCGTCGGTCGCGCGGGCATACGGCGAGTTCCCCGCGTTCGATTCGGCACTGATCCACACCGAGGTTCGAGGCCATGCGCGACCCTGCTTCCACCCGCGCGATCTTGCCGCGTTCCGGGATCACGCTGGCTTCGACATTCCGCCGGAGGTCGTCAGCCAGCGCGGTGTCGAATCCACTCGCCTGGACGAGTTCCCGGCGGATCGAGTCATCCCGGACGACCATCCGCTGTACGTCTACTACCGCTGGTACTGGAAGCACGGCGACGGTTGGAACGAGCTGAACTCTGCGGTCCACGAAGGCCTTCGCTCGACGGGGCGCGCCGACCTCTGGACCTGGCACGACCCGGCGGTCCGCGTCGCGTCCGTCTACGGCAGCGGCGGCCGGGTCGACGTGCTGTCGCAGTGGACGTATAGCTATCCCGACCCGATCCGCATCGGGCTGGCGACCGACGAGCTGCTCGCCATGGCCGCGGCTGCCGACCCGCCGCAGCGGGTCATGAAGATGACGCAGATCATCTGGTACCGCAGCCAGACGGCCCCGGCATCGAGGCCCGGCGAGGCGCCGCCGACCTACCGAGCGCGCTGGGAGCGCGAGCAACCGGACGCTCCGTTCATTACGATCGCTCCGATGCACCTGCGCGAGGCCCTGTGGACGAAGATCGCACGGCCCATCGAAGGCATCATGTATCACGGCTGGCAGTCGCTGGTGCCATGCGATGGACCGTCCAGCTATCGCTTCACTCATCCGCAGACGCGGCACGAGCTGGCCCGTCTGATCCGAGAGGTCGTCCGCCCCCTCGGCCCGACGCTCCGACAGGTGCCGGGGGTGCGCAGCGACGTGGCGCTGCTGGAGAGCTTCGCGTCGGAGATGTTCGCCCGTCGAGGCACCTACGGCTGGAACGGCGGCTGGGCGGGCGATGCCTATCACGCGCTCGTCTATGCCGGGCAGCAGCCGGAGATCGTCTTCGACGAGAGCATCGTCTCTCGCGGCCTCGACGGATACCGCGTGCTCGTGATGCCCGACTGCGACGTGATCACTCGATCGATGGCCGAGCGCATTCGGGAGTTCCAGAAGAAGGGAGGGGTGGTCGTCGGCGACGAGCGGCTGTGCCCGGCGATCCGACCCGAGATCCGGCTGACGAGCTATCGGCGCACGGGGAAGGCCGACCGCGACAAGGCCGCGCTCCTGGCCATCGCCGCCGACCTGCGCCGACAGCTCGGAGCGCACACCTCGCGACGCGTTCGGACCAGCGATCCCGAGGTCGTTCCATACCTCCGACGTCACGGCGCGAGCGACTACGTGTTCGTCGTCAACGATCACCGCGAGTTCGGCTCTTACGTGGGGCACCACGGGATCGTCATGGAGAACGGCGTGCCGGCCGCCGCCACGGTCACCGTGCGCCGCAATCGCGGCGCGGTCTACGACCTGGTCGAGCACCGGCGGGTGCCCGATCGAATCGACGCGGGGCAGCTCGTCTTCGACACGCATCTCGGACCGTGCGACGGCCGCGTCTACCTGGTGACGCCGGAGCCGATCGCGACGGTTCGGATCGACGTCCCGCCGCACGCGGTGCGAGGGGCCGCCGTGTCGTGCGCGGTCGAGATCCTCGACGCGGCCGGCCGGCCGATCGACGCCGTGGTCCCGGTCGAGCTCGACATCCGCGATGCCGAGGGCAGACCGGCCGAGGGCTCCGGTTTCTACGGTGCCGCCAGCGGTCGCGTCGAGATCGCTCTGGACATCGCGCCCAACGAACCGACGGGCACCTGGTGGATTCGCATTCGCGAGCTCGCGGACGGTCGCAGCGCGACCGCCGGATTGCGCGTCGCCGCCGATGGTAGCTCTCCAGCGACCTCCGCGGACAAGCCGGTGCCGGAAGGCGTCTCCGATCCGGTCCAGCCGCGCGGGTGAGTCGCATTCGAAACTCGCGGCAACTCCTCCGCGCCGTCGCCGTCTATCAGCGCGAGTGTCACAGGTCTCACGATTCGAACGCGCTCGTCTGTTCAGGACTCGACCGCCATGCACGCCTCCGCCATCGTTCGCCGGATTCGCATCGTGCTCGCCGGCCTCGTCGTCGCCGCCGCACCCATCGTCCTCGCCGTCGCCGCCGTTTCCGGCGTCTCGTTCGCCTTGCAGGGCGAGTCGACGGCCGAAGACTCCTCAGCCAAGCCCTCATCGACGCCCGTCACGACGCGTGCGCTCGGTGGGGCGGTCCGCTACCTGACGCACCTGTCGACCGACAAGCCGCTGTATCGGCCCGGCGAGACGGTGTGGGTGCGCGGCGTGGTACTCCACGCCGACACGAGGACACCGATCGAGCAGAACGCCGCTCGGCCGGCTCTGGTCGAAATCCGGGGGCCGAAGGGAAACGTCGTCGCGAGCGCCATGGCGCGGACCGAGGCGAGCGTCGCGGCGTTTCAGTGGAAGGTCCCGTCGGGTCAGGCCGGCGGTCAATACAAGGTCCGGCTCAGCCATCCGTGGACTGGCCACGCGGCTGCCGAGCGCGAGTTCGAAGTCCGCGCGTATCGCGCGCCGCGGCTCGAGACCGAGATCGTCTTCGTGCGAGAGGGGTACGGGCCCGGTGACGAGGTCGCCGCGGTCCTGCACGTCGAACGCGCTGAGGGCGGCATGCCGGTCGGCGCCGGCGTGACGATTCTCGCGCGCGTCGATGGCGCGGATGTTCACCGCTCGACGAGCACCGTCGACGCGGCCGGCAATAGCGAGGCGCGTTTCGCGCTGCCGACGACGATCGCGCGCGGCGAGGGCGCGCTGAGCTTCGTCGTCGAGGACGGCGGTGTCGTCGAGACGGCCGTCAAGACGATCCCGATCCTGCTGCAGACCGTCGATCTCGCGTTCTATCCGGAGAGCGGCGACCTCGTCGCGGGTCTTCTGTCCCGCGTGTACGTCGAAGCGCGCACGCCGGCGACGAAGCCGGCCGACATCGTGGGGCGTATCGTCGACGAGAGCGGCCGCGGGGTCGCTCGCGTACGCACGACTCACGAGGGGCGTGGCGTGTTCTCGTTCACGCCGCAGAAGGGGACGAAGTACGCGTTGGAGATCGTCGAGCCGGCCGGCATCGCGACGCGCTTCCCCCTGCCCGCAGTGCGCGACGCCGGAGGCGTGCTGCGCGCTCTCGCCGAGGTCTATCCGACGGATCGACCGGTCGCATTCGATGCCGCTGTCATCGCCGGTGGACGATTCACGGTGACGCTGTCGCAGCGTGAGAAGGAGATCGCGCGGACGACGGTGCTCGGGTACGAGCCGGGCTCGATCGCGCGGGTGCGCCTGACGCCACCCCTGAGCGCGGCCGGCGTGCTGATCGCGACGCTATGGGACGCCGAAGGCTCTCCGGTCGCCGAGCGGCTCGTGTTCCGCGAGCCGTCTGGCGGCGTGCGCGTGCGCATCGAGGCGGACCGCGAGAAGTACGCGCCGGCCGGGGAGGTCGCGCTCACCGTGCACACGACCGACGCGAGTGGGGCACCGGTGCCGGCGACCGTCGGCTTGACGGTCACGGACGATAGCGTGCTCGAGCTGATCGAGCGCCGCGATCGCGCGCCGCGCCTGCCGGTGATGGTCTTCCTCGAGAACGACGTCCGCGAGCTCGCCGACGCGCACGTCTACCTCGACACCGACGATCCCGAGGCGCCGCGGGCGCTCGACTTGCTTCTCGGCACGCAAGGCTGGCGGCGCTTCGCGCTCGTCAACGCGAAGGAGTTCCTGCGCGAGCACGGCGATCAGGCCGCGCGCGCGCTCGCGTTCCGCAAGCCTGTGGCGGCGCGGCACCTCGGCCGCGGGGGGGGAGCAGACGGCGACAGACTCTGGGCCGATGGGGCGGCCGACAAGGGCGCGGCCGTCGAGCGCTTCCGCGAGGACAACAAACCGAAGGCCGATGCCGCGCCGGTCGCTGACGATCCCGCGGCTGCCGCACAGGTCGACGCGCTGCGCAAGGCGGAGGCCCGCGACGCGCGAGGCCCTGACGTCGCCAAGAAGCCTGCCGAGCGTCCGGCCGGCCCGCGCCTCGCCAAGGAGCTCGCCGCGGGTCTCGAGATGGCGGACGCGGACGACGAGGCCATTCTGCTCCAGCCTCGCGGCGTGCGGCGCAGTCGTCGATCGATGGCGATCGCGTACGTCCGCGAGTACGCCCACCGCCTCGCCCCGAATCACCGCGCCGGCGACCGCGTCGACTTCACCGAGACGGTCTACTTCCACGCGGGCCTGCGCACTGACGAGGCCGGCACGGCAAAGGTCAAGTTCTGGCTCAGCGACTCGGTGACGACGTTCCGCGTGCTGGCCGACGCGTTCGACGATGCCGGAAACCTCGGCGCGGGCGACCTGGCCGTCGAGTCGGTCGAGCCGTTCTACATCGAGCCGAAGCTGCCGCTCGAGGTCACGCAGGGCGACGTCATTCAGCTGCCGGTCGTCGCCGCCAACGGTACGGACGCGGCTCTCGGCGCATGCGCTCTGAACGTCACGGCAGGCAAGGGAATCGCCTTCGTCGACGGGAGCCGACGCGAGCTCGTGCTGCCGTCGGGCGAGCGCGTGCGCGCGATCGTTCCGTTGCGAGTCGATCGAGCGATCGAGGGCGGTGTCGTGACGATCTCCGGTACCGCGGGGCCGCACTCCGACTCCGTGACGCGGCCGCTGCGCGTCGTTCCCGCCGGCTTCCCGGTCGAGATCGCGCAGGGAGGCGTCCTCGAGACCGATGGCAAGTTCACGTGGACGGTCGTCGTGCCCGACGATCTGATCGCGCGCAGTCTGACGAGCGAGGCGAAGGCGTACCCGTCGCCGGTCGCCAACCTCACGGCTGCCCTCGAGCGCCTCATCCGCGAGCCGCATGGCTGCTTCGAGCAGACGAGCTCGACGACCTATCCTCTCGTGATGGCGCAGCAGTACTTTACGACGCACAGCGGCGTCGATCCGGCGATCATCGAGCGCAGTAGCCGTCTACTCGAGAAGGGCTACAAGCGGCTCACCGGCTTCGAGTGCAAGGAGAAGGGCTACGAGTGGTTCGGCAAGGACCCGGGGCACGAGGCGCTGACCGCGTACGGGCTGCTCGAGTTCTCGGACATGTCGAAGGTGCGCGAGGTCGACCAGACGATGCTCGACCGCACGCGGCAGTGGCTGCTCGGCACTCGTGACGGCAAGGGAAGCTTCAGCCGCGAGCGTCGCGCGCTGCACACGTGGGTCGCGGATCCGGAGTGCTCGAACGGCTACATCCTCTGGTCGCTCCTCGAGAGCGGCGAGGAACCGGCGAGCCTGCAGGCGGAGATCGACGCGTTCCTGAAGGCCGCTCGAGCGACCGAGAACAGCTACGCAATCGCGCTCGGCGCTCTCGTGGCCGCACATGCGGGCGACGACGACGTCGCGAAGAAACTCCGCGGTCGTCTCGCCAAGCTGCAGGCCGACGACGGTCAGGTCGAGGGCGCGACGATGTCGATCGTCGGCTCGCGGGGCAATTCGCTGAGTATCGAAACCACGTCTCTGGCGACGCTGTCGTGGCTGCGCGACCGGACGTTCTCGGCCCATGTCGAGAAGGCGATGCGGTGGATCGCCGCTCAGTGCGAGGCGGGGCGCTACGGCTCGACGCAGTCGAGCGTCCTGGCGCTGCGCGCGATCGTCGAGTACGACAAGCTGCGTTCCGGCATCGCGCGGTCGGGGCAGATCGAGATCGTGGTCGACGGCCACCGCGTCGGCGAGCCGGTTGCGTTCGACGAGACCAGCCGGGCGGCGATCGAGCTGCCCGACATCTCCGAGATGCTGTTCCCCGGCGAGCACCGCGTCGAGCTTCGCATGACGGACGGCAGCGAGATCCCGTTCTCGCTCGCGATCCGTCTGCACCGGACGCGGCCCGACTCGAGCGCCGAGTGCGCTGTCGGCCTCGATGTCGAGCTCGCGAGCAAGACCATCGTCGAAGGCGCGTCGACCGAGGCTCGCGTGCGGTTCGCGAATCTCAGCGACGAGACCGTGCCCACGCCGCTCGCGATCGTCGGACTGCCCGGCGGCCTCGAGGTGCGACACGAGCAGCTGAAGGAGCTCGTCGACGCTGGGAAGATCGCCGCGTACGAAGTACTCGGTCGCGAGGTCGTGCTGTACTGGCGCGCACTCGACAAGAAAGCGGTGGTGGAGCTGTCGCTCGACCTCGTCGGTGCGGTTCCCGGCTCCTACACGGGACCGGCGAGCCGGTCGTATCTCTACTACGGCGACGAGCACAAGCAGTGGGTCGCTCCGCTCGTCGTCGAGGTGACTCCGCGCAGCGGAGAGTAGCGGCAGCGTTTTCCCGCTCGAGCTCGGCTCAGGTCGTCGCGATTCTTCTGGGCACGGCGCGGGACGATCTCTACAATCGTCCACCGGACGTGCGGGAGGACGTCCCCCCGATGACCAGAATCGCGACGATCTGCCTTCTTGGGATCGCCGTTTCGCTGTCGCCGGCTCCGGCGGCCCGCGCGGCGCTTCCCGTCTACATCGAGCTCTTCGACGACTCCGGCGCGCCCATCGAAGGGTCGGCTCGAGTCCTCGACTTCGACGGCGTCGTGCCGGGATCAGAGTTCGTTCACGCGTGGATGGAGCCATTCGATGGCGATCGACCGGCCGGTCGGGCGCGGCTCGAGGAGCTGACGGTGACGATTCCCGCCGGCGAGCCGGGGATCGCGCTGATGGGCGCCATGACGCGGAACGCGGCCCTCGAGAGGGTCGTCTTCCACTTCCTGCGCGCGACTCGTGGCGGCGATCTGGAGGAGTTCTTCCGCATCACGGTCGAGGACGTGCACGTCACGCGTCTGCGGACCGTGCTGCCTGACACCCTCGACCCGGAGAACGCGAGCCGCGAGCTGACGCAGGTCGTCGGCCTGATCTACGACCGCGTCAGCTTCGAGCGGGCCGAGGTCGAACGACGACGCTACGTACGCGGGGACATCAACGACGATCTCCGAGTCGACGTGTCCGACGCGGTTCGATTGCTTCTGCACCTGTTCGCGGGTCGTGTCGCGGCCTGTCCCGCAGCGGGCGACAGCAACGGTGACAGCGAGGTCGACGTCTCGGATGTCGCCTATCTTCTGAATCATCTCTTCCGAGGCGGGCCGCCGGTTCCGCCCCCGTTCCCGGGGTGCGGCGTCGTGCCTCCCGGCCAATCCTGCGACGCTCACGCGTGTAGCGCCGTGTAGCGATCTCTCCGGAGAAACCCACCATGCACATGAAACTGACTCGCGCGTTCCTCGTCACCTTCGCCAGCCTGGCGCTGTGCCTCCTTCCGGACGTGGCAGGCGGCGCGCTGAACGCCTACCTGACCTTGGAAGGCCAGTCGCAGGGCGACATCGAGGGCGACGTCACTCTCGCCGGGCGAGAGGGCACCATCGAGGTCACGAGCTTCGAGTACGAGGTCGCCTCGCCCAGAGATGCGGCGACCGGTCTGCCGACGGGGCGGCGCCAGCACGAGCCGATCAAGGTCACCAAGCGGGTCGACCAATCTTCGCCGATGCTCTTTCAGGCCCTCGTGACCAACGAGAACCTCCCGAGCTTCGAGCTCCGCTTCTACCGCCCGACGCGAGAAGGACGCGAGGAGCAGTTCTACACGGTCCGGCTGACAGATGCTCGCGTCACCAAGGTCCGCGTGGTCCAACCCGACACCTACGATCCGGCGAACGATCGCCGGCCGCTCACGGAGGAGGTGTCGTTCGTCTTCCAGTCGATCGAGGTCGTGTACGAACCGACGGGGACGACGGCTCAGGACGATTGGCAGGAGCAGCCGAGATAGGCCGACGATAGGTCTTGGGGCGTGAAACCGGGCGCGTTTTCGACGAGAATCCGGCGTTCTCGCGAAACGTGTTTCAAGGGACCGCATGCCCTCTCCGCAGACTGACGACCCCGACCCACCCGAGCGCCGCCGCTTCGAGATTCACGGGCAGGTGCAGGGGGTCGGCTTTCGTCCGTTCGTCTTTTCGCTCGCGCGCCGCATCGCGGTGGGCGGATTCGTGCGCAACGACGGCCACGGCGTCACGATCGAGGCCGAGGGCTCCCTGGCCCAGCTCGATGCGTTCGACGCGGCGCTGCGGAGCGAGTCCCCGCCGCTCGCCCGCATCGACCGACTCGAGACGACCGCGCTGCCCGCGACCGGCGTCGGCAGCGATTTCACGATCGACACGAGTCAGCGCGGCGACCGCGTCGACGCCGCGGTGACAGTCGACGTCGCGACGTGCGACGATTGCGCTCGCGAGATGCTCGACCCGGCGGACCGGCGTCTGCGCCACGCGCTGATCAACTGCACGAACTGCGGGCCGCGCTACACGATCATCCATCGCTTGCCGTACGATCGCCCGTCGACGTCGATGGCGAGCTTTCCGATGTGCGCGGCGTGCGAGCGCGAGTACCGCGACCCGCTCGATCGCCGCTTCCACGCGCAGCCGACCGCGTGCCACGACTGCGGCCCGAAGCTCGAGCTCGTCGATCCGCATGGCTGCCCGCTGCCTGGCGATCCGGTCGATGGCGCCGCGCGGATGCTCCGCGACGGACGCGTCGTCGCGATCAAGGGGCTCGGCGGCTTTCACCTCGCCGTGCGCGCCGACGACGAGGACGCCGTGGCCCGGCTACGCGCGTTCAAGCGCCGCGACGCGAAGCCGTTCGCGCTGATGTGCGGCAACGTGGAGCGTGCGGCGGAGCTCGTCGATCTCAGCGTGCGCGGCGCCGACATCCTGCGGTCCGCGGCGCGTCCGATCGTGCTGGCGCCCGTGCGTCGCCCGGACGCGGTCGCTTCCGGCGTCGCGGGAGATAGTCATCGGCTCGGCGTGATGTTGCCGGCGACGCCGGTG
This sequence comes from uncultured Planctomycetia bacterium, assembly GCA_964392615.1. Taxonomy (GTDB): domain Bacteria; phylum Planctomycetota; class UBA8108; order UBA8108; family UBA8108; genus CAYMRB01. The sequence continues at coordinate 29,769 of CAYMRB010000052.1, forward strand.
CAGCACCAGCTGTTCCGGCTCGCGACGCCGTGCGCTCCGGACCCGCTCGTGATGACGAGCGGCAACCTGAGCGACGAGCCGCTGGTCATCGGCAACGACGAAGCGGTCGAGCGACTCGGCTCGATGTGCGACGCGATCCTGTGGCATGATCGCGACATCGTCCGACCGGTCGATGACTCGGTCATCATCGATTTCGGCGATGCCGTCCCGGTTCCGGTGCGCCGTGCGCGCGGATTCGTGCCGCGTGCGATCGCGCTTCCCGCGTTGCTGTCGTCGCAGAACGTCTCGAGCTCGACCGCGGTCGAGCCGGGCCTGTGCGTCGGAGGCGAGCTGAAGAACACGGCTGCGGTCGTGCGCGGCGCCGAAGTGATTCTGAGCCAGCACCTCGGCGACCTGACGCATCCGCTCGCGTTCGAGTACTTTCGCAAGACCGTCTCCGATCTCGAGTCCCTGTTCGAGGTCGAGCCGCGGTGGATCGCGCACGACCTGCACCCGCTGTACCTCAGCACGGCGTACGCGATCGAGCGCGCCGAGCGCGACGGGCTGCCGCTCGTCGGCGTCCAGCACCACCACGCGCACGCGGCGGCCGTCCTCGCCGAGCACGGCGAGTGCGGACCGGCCATCGCCGTCGTCTGCGACGGGGTCGGCTACGGCACCGATGGCACGATCTGGGGCGGCGAGGTGCTGCTCGCCGACCTCGTCGAGTTCCGGCGCCTGGCGCGCCTCCGGCCGCTCGAGCTGCCAGGAGGCGACGCCGCGGCGAAGGACACGCGGCGGTGCGCGCTCGCGCTCCTGCACCAAGCGTTCGGCGACGAGTTCGCCGCGCACCCGCTGACCGAGCGCCTGTGGGCCGACCCGTCCGAGCGCACGCTCCTCTGCGCGATGCTGCGTCGCGGCGTGAACTGCGCGACGAGCAGCGCTGCGGGGCGCTACTTCGACGGCGTCGCCGCCTTGCTGGGCCTGAGCGAGCACAACGATTTCGAGGCGCAGGCCGCGATGCGCGTCGAGTCGCTGGCCGCCGCCAGCGGCGAGACAGTCGATGTCGACGGGCGCCTCGACGACCTGTTCGAGCTGCGCGACGATCCCGACGGCGACGACGGGCTGCGGCGGATCGACCTGACGCCGTGGATCCGCGGGACGATCGATACGATCGCGCAGGATGGTGGCAATCGAGCCGTGCTCGCCGCGCGATTCCATGCGATACTCGGCGCCGCTCTCGACGCTGTCGTCGCGGAAGCGGCCGAGAAGACCGGCGTGCGAACCGTGGTGCTGTCGGGAGGCGTGTTTCTGAACCGAGTCCTGACGGAGTCGCTCTGTCGGCGGCTGACGGCTCGAGGGCTCTGCACCCTGTGCCACCGCGAGGTGCCGCCGGGAGACGGCGGGCTGGCGCTCGGTCAGGCGGCGGTCGCGCCCGCCCGCCTCGCTGCGGGTCCGCTGCAGCAGTAGAAGAAGAAGAAGGACAACCCGAGGAGCCGACCGATATGTGTCTCGCCGTACCTGCACGCGTCGTCGAGAGCGACGGCAAGGAGGCGATCGCCGACCTGCACGGCAACCGCGTGCGCGTCTCCACGCTGCTCATTCCGGACATTCAAGACGGCGACTGGATCCTGATGCACGCCGGCTTCGCGATCCAGCGCATCGACGCCGAGGAGGCCAAGCGGACCTGGGACGTTCTCCAGGACCTCGACCGTGTGAGCCAGGGCGAAGCTCCCCTCGGGGGATACGTCAAGGATCTGGATGAGGAGCCGAAGGGAGGCGACGAGAAGGCATGACGAGTCGCGCGATCGACGTCAAGAAGGACCTCGAGGAACTCGGGCGCGCCGCGGACGCGGTCGGCCGTCAGCTGACGTTCATGGAGGTCTGCGGCACGCACACCATGAGCGCCTTCCGCACGGGTTTGCACAGCCTGATCCCGCCGAACGTCACGCTGCTGAGCGGGCCGGGTTGTCCGGTCTGCGTCACCGCGCAGGGCGATATCGATCTCATGATCGAGCTCGGCGATCGGAACGACGTCACGGTGTGCACGTACGGCGACATGCTCCGCGTGCCGGGACGCAAGGGTAGCCTCGAGAGCGCTCGCAGCAGCGGCGCGGACGTGCGAGTCGTGTATAGCACGATGGACGCCATCCAGCTCGCCGCGGCGGATACGGACAGGCAGGTCGTCTTCGCGGCCGTGGGCTTCGAGACGACCGCGCCGGCAACGGCGGCCGCGGTGCGGGAGGCGAGAGAACGCGGGCTCGACAACTTCAGCGTGCTGGTCAGCCACAAGCGGGTCGTGCCCGCGATCGTCGCGCTGCTCGCCGGCGGCGAGGTTCAGCTCGACGGCTTCCTTTGCCCCGGTCACGTGTCGGTGATCATCGGCGCCGACGCATACCGGCCGATCGTCGAGGACTGGAAGATGCCGTGCGTGATCGCCGGCTTCGAAGACACGCTGATGGCGTCGGCGCTCGCGCGGCTGGCGGAGCAGGTCCGCGACAACCGCCCCGAGCTCGTCAATCAGTACCCGGAGGCCGTCACGAACGAAGGCAACCGGGTCGCCATGCAAGTCCTGGACGAGGTGTTCGAGCCGGTCGATATGCGCTGGCGCGGCGTCGGCGACATCCCGCAGAGCGGGCTCGGCGTCCGCGAGAGCTGGCGCGAGTTCGACGCGATGCACCGCTTCGGTCTGACCGCGTCGGACGAGCCGGAGCCGCCCGGCTGCCTCTGCGGCGAGGTGATCACCGGCAAGGTCACGCCGCACGACTGCACCTTGTTCGGTACGGCCTGCACACCGGTGCATCCGATCGGTCCGTGCATGGTGAGCTCGGAGGGCACCTGCCAGGCGTGGTTCAAGTATCGCCGCGATCGTCCGGCCGTGGTCAAGGGGAGCGAAGCATGAGCGAGCACGTCCTTCTCGCGCACGGCGGCGGCGGGCAGCTGACCGACGATCTGATCGGCAAGTCCATCCTGCCGCGTCTCGGCAACGAGGTGCTCGGCCAGCTGTTCGACTCGGCGGTTCTCGATCCCATGGGGGCGGATCGTCCCGCGATGACGATCGACGGCTACGTCGTCCAACCCTGGCGCTTCCCCGGAGGCGACATCGGCCGCATCGCGGTCGCCGGCACCGTCAACGACCTCGCGGTCTGCGGCGCCGTGCCGGTCGGGATCGCGCTCGGGCTGATCATCCAGGAAGGGCTGCCGCGCGCCGATCTCGACAGCGTCCTCGATTCGATTCGCGACACCGCCGAGGAGGCGGGCGTGCGGGTGATGACGGGCGACACGAAGGTCGTCGGGCGCGATCAGGCCGACGGCATCTACGTGACGACGGCCGGCGTCGGGCGCATCCCCGCGGGGCGCGCGCTCGCGCCGGCGCGCGTGCAGC
>CAYMRB010000053.1:0-13408 GCA_964392615.1 uncultured Planctomycetia bacterium
GGGCTTCGGCGGCGACGGTGGCAAGGCGTCCATGGAGAAACGAGCTCCGGGACAAGCGACGGGCAAGACGGGCCGCGTGCTGCCCGAGGAGTTCCGCCAGGGGCTGGACGTCTACTTCGACGCGATGGAAGGCAAGACTCCGCGTGTCCGTCGAGAGCGCGAAGAGCGTTCGCGGCGACGCGAAGGAGATGGAGCAGGCGGTGACGAGAGACGCGAGAGGGACCGCCGTGAGTAGACCCTGGCCCCTGTTCCTGGTGGTCGTATCGCTCATGATCTTCGCGACGCCGCTCGTGCATGCACAGCGCTCCGCTCGCGACGGTGATCGCGTCCGCTACGGTCGCGGCGTCCCCGCGACGGTCCGGGTCATCAACGCGCGCAGCCTGAAGTACCTCGCCGCCACGCAGCAGGAGGACGGCAGCTGGCCGGGATCCCAGAGCGGCCCGGGAATCACGGGCATCTGCGTCATGGCGATGATGGCCAGCGGCGAGGACCCCGACTTCGGCCCCTACGCGACCCACATCCGCCGAGCGCTGCGCCACATCATTCTCGACCAGAGCGGGACGACCGGCCACATCAGCGGTCCCGGCCACGGGCCGATGTACCACCACGGCTTCGCCACGCTGGCTCTGTCCGAGGCGTACGGCATGGTGGACGAGCGGCTGCTCTGGAAAGACAGCGCGGTGCCCGCGGAGAAACGACGCACGATCGGCCAAGCGCTGGAGCTGGCCGTACGGTGCGCTCTGACCGCGCAGAAGAAGAACGCCTGGGGCGCCTGGCGCTACTCGCCCGACTCGAGCGACGCCGACACGACCGTGTCGGGAACCGTGCTGATGGGCCTCCTCGGCGCGCGCAACGCCGGCATCGAAGTGCCCGACGCCGCCGTCGAGAAGGCGCTGGCCTTCTTCCGCACCAGCACGATGCGAGACGGAAGCGTCTCGTATCAGCCCGCCCAGAGTCACGGCGACGGCATCACGCGAACCGCGATCGCCACGCTGGTCTACGCGATCGGCAAGCGCAAGGACACGGCCCAGTACCGGGCCGCCGCCGACTCGATCAAGAGGCGCATGGATCAGGAAGTGAACAGCCACCCGCGCTACTACCTCTACTACATGGCCCAGGCCCTGTTTCAGAGCGACCTCGAGGCGTGGAAGACCTGGAACCGGCGAACCGCCGATCGGCTCAGGAAGACGCAGAACGACGATGGCAGCTTCTCGAGCTCTCGTGGCAAGCCCTACGGCACGGGGATGTCCGTCCTCGCGCTGGCGCTCAACTATCGATTGCTGCCGGTGTACGAAAGATGACCCCGCAGAACACGACGCGCTGGAATCCGACGCTCGCAGCGCTTCGCGTCGCAGCCTTGGCGGCTCTTTGGGGCGCCGCGACGCACGCCGACGAGCCGACCGCGTTCCTGCATTGGAAGAACGGCGACGTCCTCCCCGGCAGGATGCTCGACAGCGGGCCCCATCAGGTGCGTTGGGCCGCTCCGCAGTTCGCGGATGACCTTCGGGTCGACAGAGCGGCGTTGGACTCGATTCTCTTCCCCAAGCAGCCCGTATCTCCGGCAGGCACGTTTCGCGTCGCCACGACGTCGGGCGACGTCTGGACGGCGGACTTGATCGGCTCGGACGACGATGCGCTCGCCTTCTCCAGCGAACGTTTCGGCCGGTTCCGCATCCGGCGACACGCGATCGCCTCGCTCAGCCGGCGCGAGCATCCCGATCTCCTCTTCGACGTGTCTCGACTTCAGGTGGGCTACGAGATCGACCGAGCGACGACGTCCGGCGACGACGCCGGTGACGGCTGGCGGCGCGATTCCAGCGGTCGCCCGATGACGGACCTCGCCAAGGCGAGCATCTTCCGCTCGCTCGAGTTGCCGCAACGCTTCGAGATCGATCTCGAGCTCGCCTCTACCGAGAGCCCGCGGTTCGTGTTCGCGCTCGGTCGAGACCAGGCCCGGGCGCTGCGACTGGAGACCAGGGATGACGAGCTGGTCGCGATTCAAGACGCGCTCTTCGAGCCGGTGTCGACGATCGACAAGGACCAGCGCGACGTCCGGTTGCGAATCGCGTTCGACGGCGTGTCGAACGTCCTGCAGGTCTTCGACGCGACCGGTCGTCAGCTCGTCAAGCTGGACGGCGTCCGTGCGGCGACGGACGCCCCGGGCATCTTCATCCGCAGCCGCGGCAAGGACCTGACGATCCGTCGCCTGCACGTCTACCGTCAGCGCAACGTGGCCCCGGCCCAGCAGGTAGATCCGTCCAGACCGCGCGTCCGCTTCGTCGACGGGTCGATCGTCTACGGCCGCTTGTTCGTCGGCGAAGGCGACGCCTACGTCCTGGAATCGAACGGGACGCGACGCGGCGTCGATCTGCAGCTAGTCGACCGCATCGCGCGACCCGATGTCCGAATGGCTCGGGCCACGGAAGGCGTCGAGCTGACCTACGGCGATGGTGCGATCGTGCGCGGTCGACTCGAGAGGCTGAGTGCCGATCGCATCACCTTGCGCACGGCGTACGCGGAAGCGCCGTTGAGGTGCGCTCTGGAGGGAGCGACCGTATTGAAGCTGGCTCGCCCTGAGCCCGGCGGGGTATCGGCAGGGCCCGACGAAGGCGACGACCTCCTGTCCTTCTCGTCGGGTCGCGTGCGTGGGCGGCTCACCTTCGGCGCCGTCGGCTCGCCGCTGGGCTGGAAGCCCGAAGGGGCCGTCGAACCAGTACGGCTCGCGGCCCGCGAGGTGGCCGACGTGGAGCGTAGTGACGAGCACGTGTTGCGGGTACGGACCTTCGACATCGCAGAGTTTCCCCACGTGCTGTTCTTGAAGAGCGGCGAGGTGATTCCGTGTCGGGTCGAATCGTACGACGAGAAGGCCGCGGCCTTTCGGTCGCCGTTCATCAGTGGGCGGAGCCTGGACACGGCCCACGTCAGAGGCATCCGGTTCTCGGGCGAGACGCAAGGCGGGGATGGCGAGCAACCCGTCGCCGTCGACCGTGCACGATTGGCGCGTGCGCTGACTGTTCCGCGCATGTATCGCGACAACCCGCCGAGACACCTCCTCGTCGGAAAGAACGGCGATCTGAAGCGGGGCAACCTGCTGAGCATCAGGGGCCATACAGTGCGGTTCGAATCCAAGTTGCGAGAGCTGCCCCTCCCGCTCGACCGCATCGCGGGCGTCGTCGACGTCAGCAGGCCGGGCGACGATGCGAACGAGGCTGCGGCCGTCGCCCCCCCTCCTGAAGGCGAGGTCCGCGCGATCTTGGGGGCCGGCTGGCGCCTCGTCTTCGAGCCCGTGGAGTCGAGGGACGGCAAGCTCCTCGGCCGTTCCATGATCTACGGAGAGCTGTCGATCCCGACCGCGGCGATCCGGCGTCTGCAGTTCGGCGATCTCGACGACGAGAGGTTCGAGGCCCTGTTCGCAGACTGGACCGTCCGTCCGGCGAAGGAGCCGGAGTGGCCGGAGCAGGAGGCGCACGGCCAGCCCGTCGAGTGAGCAGGCGGCGCTCGAGTAGCGCAACCAGCCGATTCCGCGGCACCTGTCGGTGCGCAGCCTACTGTGGATGAAGGTCCGTGCTCGTTCCGGCCGTGGAGCGGACGCTTCGCCTGCTCGGATTCCAGGCGGGAGCCGAATAGAATCTAGGAGATTCCCCCGCTAACGGGAGGCCGGCATGAAAAAGACGGTATTCTCCATACTCCTGTCCGCCTGCTTCTTCCTCGGATCGCTCGTCGGCTACTTCGCGGGCGCTTCGGGGCTCCTGCGAGAATCGACTGACGATCGGTCTGCACAAGAAGGGGCTGCCTCGAACGCGAGCCGAGTCGCCAGGATCTCTCCACGGCCACGCGGTGCGGATCGCCCGCCCGGCCGTTCGGAGCGACCGCGAAAGGAGCCTGGGCGGGACCACGAAAAGTTCGGCAAGGACAACCCGTTCCGCGACCAGGCGCCGTCCGAGATCCTCGCGGTCCTGAACGCTTCCCGGCACGGCCGCGGAGAGCGGTTCGAGCAGGCCATGGAGGCCATGCGAGAGCTGGTTCGCAAGGACCCGCTGGCCGCCGCCCCGCTCCTCGCCGAGATTCGCAACCAGCGCGCCATGCACGGACTCTGCCATGCGCTGGCCCGCAACGGTGGCCCGGAGGGAATCCGCGCCGTGATGGACTTCGTGCTGTCCGGCGAGGGCAATGTGCACCTGCGAGGCGAAGCGATCGGCGCGCTCGGATCGCTGCCGCCCGAGCTGAGCGAGCTGGCGAGCGCCGGCCTCGAGGAGCTGATGACGCAGTCGTTGCCGAGAGAGCTGCAGCACCGCCTCTGCCATGCGTACGGCGAGAACAGCGGGGACAGCGCTCTTCCGGATCTCGTCTCCCTTCTCGGCGCGGAGAACTGTCGCATCCGGCCGGAGGTGATCGTCAACACCCTCGACCGCTTCGCCAGGCCGGAACACCAGGAGCAGCTTCTCGCGCTCTTGGACGAAGGATCGATGACCAGCGACATGCAGCGCGGCCTGCTGCGCGCTCTCGCCAGCTCGGCCGAGGACGGCAATGTGCTGCTCGACCTGTTGGAGAACCCGCGCGACGGGGTCTCTCAACGCGTCCTGGCCGAGACTCTCGCCGACGTGGCCGATCGCGGCGGACTGGACGAGACGAGGCTCCTCGAGGCCCTGGAGTTCGACATGGACGCCCGCGTGCGCCGCAACCTCGCCCGCGCGCTTGTGAAGAGCGGCGGCGATGACGTGATGGACCGCCTGCTGGAGCTCGCTGCGGATGAGAGCTCGGGCATCGACGTCGACAGCCTCGGTGCGGCGCTGGCCGAGGCCGGTGGCCAGGAGATGATTCCCGCGATGGTCGACATGATCCGCGACGTCACGAGCTGGGACTCCGCGCACCGACTCGCCCGCTCCGTCGTCGAGGCTGGCGGTCGAGACGGCGTCGAGGCGTTGATGGATCTCTTGGAGCAGGGACGGCTCTCGGAGGAGCGGATGCGTCCGCTGTGCGAGGTCCTCGCGAACGCCGGCACTCCCGCGGACGCGAACCGGCTTTTCGAGCACGTGGGCGGCGTTCACAGATGGGACGACGCACGCGCTCTGATCGAGTCGGCGTACCGACTCGACAGCCAAGCCGGCCTGGATCGCTGCCTGGAGCTCGCGACCGCGGCGGAGTCGGGAGAGGTGCGGGCGGCCGCCGTCGACGTGCTCGCTCGCGAGGCGCGCGGGCAGCGCATGCCCGAGCTGCTCGACGCGCTCGGCCGGGAGGACCATGGCCGCGCGCAGTGGCATCTGGCTCAGGCGATCTACCTGGGAGGCGACGAAGGCGTTCAGCAGCTGACGGACTTCTTCGCGCGGGACTCGAACGTCGGACGGCGCCACGCGATGATCGACGCCGTCGGCCGGCTCGACGATTCCGATCGAACGCCCTTTCTCTCCCAGGCGCTCCAGACCGCGACGGATCCCAGAGTGCGCCACCACGCTGCGGAGGTCCTGGCGCGCATCGGCGATGAGACGGCCCTGGCGGCACTCCGCCAGGCGATGCAGAGGGCGACCGATCCGGAGCTGCAGCAGGCGCTGGCCGGACATCTCGGTCGCGCTCAGCGGCAGCGTGACGAGTAGAGACGAGGAGATCGGGAATGAAAGAGACGCGACGCACGCGACGCGAATTTCTGCGCGCCGCAGCGAGCCTGGCCACGATCTCGATCGCGCCACGCCACGTGCTGGGCGGCGCCGGTACCACCGCCGCGAGCGACAAGCTCGACATCGCCGTTCTCGGCGTCGGAGGCCGAGGCAACAAGCTGCTCGACGATCTCACCCACCAGAACATCGTCGCTCTCTGCGACGTGGACTCGAAGTACGCAGCGCCGGCCTTCGAGCGGTTTCCCCGTGCGAAGAAGTACGAAGACTACCGCCGCATGCTCGATCGCGAGGAGAAGAGCATCGACGCGATCGTCGTGGCGACGACCGACCACACGCACATCCCCATCAGCATGATGGCGCTGAAGAGGGGCAAGCACTGCTACTGCGAAAAACCGCTCGGCCACAACATCCACGAGGTGCGCGCGGTCACCGAGCTCGCGAGGAAGAGCGGCCTGGCCACGCAGCTCGGAACGGGAGCGCACTCCGGATCCAATTACCGCAGCATGGTCGTGATGATCCGAGCTGGCGTCATCGGCAAGGTGCGCGAGGTCCATGCCTGGTGTGATCAAGCGTGGCCGCCCGGCGATCGTCCGAAGCACGGTCCTCCCGTTCCGAAGAGCCTGAACTGGGACCTGTGGCTCGGCCCGGCGCCGGTGCGACCGTACCACCCGACATACCATCCGAAGGGCTGGCGCTCGTGGTGGGACTTCGGCAACGGGCGGCTGGGCGACATGGGCTGCCACATGATCGACCTGCCGTTCTCCGCGCTCGACTTGAAGTATCCGCTGACGGTCGAGACGCGCGGTCCGAAGCCGCACGAGGAGAGCGTGCCGGGCTGGCTGATCAGCAAGTGGACGTTTCCCGCGCGTGGCGAGCTGCCGCCCGTCGACATCACGTGGTACGACGGCAACAAGCGGCCGCCGCTGCAGATCGAGCACGGCATGCCGGACTTCAAGGAGGGCGTGCTGTTCGTCGGAGAGAAGGGCATGCTGATCGCGGACTACGGCCGCTTCAAGCTCTACCCCGAGGAGAAGTTCGCCGCCGTGCGACGGCCTCGACTCCCTCCGATGCCCCTCGCCCCCGGCGGGCAATCGGGAACGAGCGGTCACATGCAGGAGTGGATCAACGCCTGCAAGACGGGCGCCTCGACCGGGTGCGGCTTCGACTACTCCGGTCCGCTGACCGAGACCGTGTTGCTCGGAACGGTCGGCTTCCGCGCCGGCCAGAAGCTAGAATGGGACGCGGAGAACATGAAGGTCACGAACTGCCCGAAGGCGAACCGGTACACCCGACGGGAATACCGCAACGGCTGGGGGCTGTAGAGCGGAGACCGCTCCGCGGATACCTACGAGGGAGAGGGAATCGATGCAGCGCGCAATACTCCTGTGCTGGTCCGTCGCCGCAACGCTCGCGGCGCACAGCGACGCCACAGCGGGCAATTGGTTCGACGGTTGGTACAACAGCGACAAGTGGGACCAGGCCGGCGACGCCCTCCTCCGTGCGGGCAACCAAAGGCGCTTGGCGGGTACACACGGAGCCGAAGTCCTGATCAACGGCAAGGACGGCAAGTGCCCGAGCCTCGTCACGAAGCGTCGCGACTATCGCGATGTCGAGATCCACGTCGAGTTCCTGGTCGCGAAGGGCTCGAACTCCGGCGTGATCTTCCACGGCAACCACGAGATCCAGATCCTCGACAGCTACGGCGTGAAGCAGCCCACGGGCGGCCACTGCGGCGGGGTCTACCCGCGAGCCACGAACGAGCCGACGTACCACCACATCGACGAGGGCTCTCCACCGAGGATCAACGCCGCCAAGCCGTCGGGCGAGTGGCAGACCTACGACATCATCTTCCAGGCGGCTCGTTTCGACGCGAGTGGCAAGAAGACCGCACATGCGAAGTTCGTGCGCGTCGTGCACAACGGCCAGCTGATCCAGGAGAACGTCGAGATGCCGTGGGCCCACGGCCCGAACTGGGATCGCAAGCAGTACCCACGAGGTCCGATTATCCTCCAGGGCGACTACGGCCCGGTCGCCTTCCGCAACGTCCGCATTCGGGAGTGGAGCGCCGACGAGCCGCGCGCGCCGAACGAGCCACCGCCCGGCTTCACCGCGCTGTTCAACGGCAAGGATCTGACCGGCTGGCGCGTCCACCCGAAGGTCCGGGAGATGTGGCAGATCGACGACGGCGTGCTCAAGTCGCACGGCCTCCTCGAGGAGTGGGGTGCGGATCTCGTCACCGAGAAGGAGTACCGCGACTACGTGCTGCTGGTCGACTTCCGCATGCCGGCGCTGTCCGATAGCGGCATCCACTTCCGCAATCTCGCTCCGGCGATGATCGGCAAGTTCGGCCACGCGGAGCAGTTCAACATCCGCTCGCGCGGCGGCATGGGACAGCTGGAGAGCTTCCACCACCTGCCCGACGGTATGAAGCTGACGAAGAATCAGCTGCCCCAAGTCAAGTACGTCGATCCCGAGATCGGCGTCTGGCACACGATCCGGCTGACCGTCGTCGGCAAGAACGTGACGGCCGCACTCGACGGGAAGGTGATCATCGATCGCTTCGAGTACCCCGAGGGGATGCTCAGCACGAAGCCGAATGCCATCCGCTTTCAGAAGCACCGCTTCACTCCCGGCGCCAAGCCCGGCGAGAGGAATCCGTGCCCGATCGAGTTCCGCAATATCTTCATCCAGGAGCTGAAGCCGCGCGGGCTGAACGTGCCACCGCCGGGCTTCACCGCGCTCTTCAACGGCAAGGACCTCACCGGCTGGCATACGCCGCCTCTCGTCAAGGAGTACTGGTCCATCGAGGACGGCGTGCTCAAGTCCCCCGGCCTGATCGAAAGCTGGGGCGCGAGTCTGGCGACGAAGAAGCACTATCGCGACTTCATCCTGATGCTCGACTTCCGCATGCCGACGATCTCGGACAGCGGCATCAACTTCCGCCGGCTGATCCCGGAGATTCCCGGCTTCGGCGATATGGAGCAGTTCAATCTGCGCTCGCGGGGCGGCATGGGACACCTCGAGAGCTACTACTTCTTGCCGAAGGAGACCGCCGCGAAGATGGGGCTCGAGGAGAGCGAGAAGCCGCACGTCCGACACATCGATCCGGAGGTCGGTGTCTGGCACACGGTCAAGCTGACCGTGCAGGGCCGCACGCTCTCGGCCGAGTACGACGGCGAGGTGCTCTACGACCGCTTCGAGTACCACGATTGGATGCTCAATATGGAGCCGGCGCCGATCCGGCTGCAGAAGCACATCGTCGTGCACGGCGACAACCTCGGCGCGGAGAACGCGTGCCCGATCGAGTACCGCAACATCTTCATCCGGGCGCTCGACTCCGACGCGACCGTCAACTGGCCTCGCAAGCCTGCAACCACGAAGCGGCCGCGGCCGGCGAACGCCGAGCTGCTGGCGCGAGTCGACAAGACGAAGCTGCCCGCCGCATACGTGCCGGGCAAGCATCAAGACTACGTCGATCGGCGCATGGCAGGGCTGACGGACAAACAGCGAGGGAGGATCAGTCGGCTGTGGAAGGAGAAGCAGAGGATCGATCCCGACATGCCGAATCGGGGCTTCTCGTTCGTCCGGATCATGGAATACGTGGCCGAGCACGAGAAATGAGCCGCCACCCTGTCATCGCTCTGGCCCTCTGCCTGACCGCTCTCCCGACGATCGGCCTGGCGCAACGCGCCGAGGGGACGGAGACGAAACAGCCGAAGCGTCCGAACGTCGTCGTGCTCCTGGCCGACGATCTCGGCTGGAAGGACATCGGCTGCTACGGCGGGCCCGTCGAGACGCCGACGCTCGACCGACTCGCTGACGGGGGCGTGCGCTTCACCGACTTCTACTCCGGCGCCGCGGTCTGTTCGCCATCCCGCGCAACAACGCTGACCGGACGTCAACACCTCCGCGCCGGCATCTACAGCTGGATCCACGACCACGAGCAGAGCTCGTACCTGCTCAAGCGGGAGATCACGCTCGCGGAGGTGCTGAAGAGCCACGGCTACCAGACCGTGCACCTCGGCAAGTGGCACCTCGGCATGCCAGCTGCCAAGCGGAAGAAGCCGACGCCGTCGGAGCACGGATTCGACTATTGGCTCGCGACGGCGAACAACGCGCACCCGAGTCACAGGACCCCGGTGAACTTCGTCCGCAACGGCAAGCCAATCGGCAGGACGGAAGGATACTCGTGCCATGTCATCGTCGACGAGGCGATCACCTGGCTCACCGAGAGGTGTGATCACGACAGACCGTTCTTCCTCAACGTCTGGTTCCATGAGCCGCACGCCCCGATCGCGGCGCCCGACGACATCGTCTCGCGCTACGGCGAGCCCCGTGACCGGGCAGCCATCTACTCCGGCACGATCGATAACACCGACCGCGCCATCGCGCGGCTGCTGAAGACGCTGGCGCAGGTCGACTCTCCGGAGAACACGCTGGTCGTCTACTCGTCCGACAACGGAAGCTACCGTGCCGATCGCGTCGGCCACCTGCGCGGCGTGAAGGGATCGAACTACGACGGCGGCATCCGCGTGCCCGGCATCTTCTTCTGGCCCGGCACGATTCGCGGCGGCCACGTCGAGAGCGAGCCCGCCGGACTCGTCGACTTGCTGCCGACCGCGTGCGGCCTCCTGGGAATCGACAAACCGCGCGTTCACCTCGACGGATCCGATCTGTCACCGCTCCTGACGGATCGCGCCGGTTCGTTCACGCGTCACCAGCCGCTCTACTGGCTGCTGCCGGCGTCGGGGCCCGCCGTCGCCTTGCGCGACGGCAAGTTCTCGCTGGTCGCGCACCGCGACTACGAGTTGCCGAAGGACAAGGCAGCGATGGCCGATCTGGTGCGACAGATCGAAGCGACGCTGCGCCGAAACGGGACGTTCGAGCAGGAGACGCGCGGCAGCACGCTCGGGAAGCAGCTGTTCGAAGGCTTCAAGGATCGCGACGCCGAGAAGCTGCGCGGCCGCTACATCCGGCTGAACATGTTTAGCGAGGCGTGGATCCCCGCGATCAAGTCGGGACCGTACGGACGCGTCGCTCTGTACGACATGGAGCGAGACCCGGGGCAGACCACGGACATCGCCGACCGGCATCCCGAGCAGGCCGACCGATTGAAGACGCAGCTCGACGCGATCACCGCGAGCGTCCTCGCCGATGCGCCGGACTGGTCCGCCGCTCCCCCGCCGGTGCTCGAGCTGCCACCACAGAGGCCGCTCTGGGAGGATGGGCCGCCGGGCGACGCGAACGCACGCGCCGTCGAGGAGCGCCTGCGATCCTATCCGGCGCGGCCAGAGTCACCGTCCGGATCGAACCGCGCCTTCAGCTCCGTGACGTCGCCGACGTACAGCATTCACCGCCCAGCGCGTCCAAACGGCGTCGGTCTGGTGATCTGCCCCGGCGGCGGCTTTCGCGATGTATGGATCGACCGCGAGGGCCATGACCTGGCGCTCTGGCTCGAGGAGCACGGCGTGACGTCGCTCGTCTTGAAGTACCGCACTCGCGTGCCGGGCGACGAGACGCGGCCGGACTTCTGGCAGGACTACCAACGCATCGTCCAGGAGGACGGCAGACAGGCGATTCGCGTTCTCCGGACGCGCGCGAACGAGCTCGGGCTGCGACCGGACAGGATCGGCATCTGCGGGTTCTCCGCCGGCGGTCATCTGGCGATCAACTGCGCGCTCCTCCCCGATCCGAACGCGGCGACGACGCACGTGAGCCGCATGCCGGACTTCGCCGGGCTGTTCTATCCCGGAGTCCCCGATGGCATCGAGAAGGTCATCGAGAGCCGCACCGCGCCCGACTCGACGACCGGTGACATCTGCCCGCTGTTCATCGTCAATGCCCGCGTCGATCGGTTGACCCCGGCGGACAAGTGCGTCGCGTTCTACGCGGCGCTACTGAAGGCCGGCATCGACGCCGAGCTGCACGTCTTCAGCAAGGGTGGACACGGCTTCGGTCTCGGCGTCGGACGCGGCAAGTCGACGGAGCTGTGGCCGAAGAGCTTCGTTGCCTGGCTGCGCGACGCCGGCGTGATCGCGAGGTAGACAGCCCGATCGTCAGCGCTTCGCGTCCTCGAAGTAGCGGCTCAGTCGCTGGACGACATCCGGATGCCGATCGGCGACGTCGCGCTGCTCCCCGATGTCGTCGTCGAGGTCGTAGAGGGCGAAGCGGTCCTTGCCGCGCGGTTGCACCTTCCACTTGCCGGCGCGGATCGCCCAGATCCAGTAGAAGTACTCGTGCTTCTTCTGCGCGTCCGTCTGCCCGAGGAGTTCCGGCAGGTAGCTGATGCCGTTCATCTCCGGCGCGTCGATCCCGGCGATATCGCAAGCTGTCGGTAGAAAGTCCCAGAACGCGCTCGGGTGGTCGCTGACGCGGCCCGGCGCGATCTTGCCGGGCCAGCGGGCGATCAACGGCACGCGGATCCCCCCTTCGCGCAGGCTGCGCTTGGCGCCGGACAGCGGCCCCGCGCTGTCGAAGAACTCCAGGCTCTGCCCTCCCTCCGGCGACGGGCCGTTGTCGCTGCTGAAGAGGACCAGCGTGTTCTCGCTCAGCTTCAGCTCACCGAGCAGATCGAGGATCTTGCCGATGCTGCGGTCCATGCGCGAGATCATCGCCGCGTAGGTCGCGTTGGGATGGCTCTGGCCGCAATAGCCTCGGGTGTACTGGCTACCGTAGCCACCGCCGCCGGTGTTTCCCTTGCCCTCGACTCGGGGCGTCTCCGGCCAGCCCAGCTTCAGGTAGGGCTCGAGCGAATCCGCGGGCACGGTCAGCTCCGCGTGCGGGATGCAGAAGGGCAGATAGAGGAAGAAGGGGGCATCCTGGTTTACGCGGATCCAATCGAGGGCCTCGCGGGTCAACTCGTCGTGGCTGTAGGTTCCCTCGCCCTTGCGATACTCGCCGCCGACGCGCAGGTCGTGGTTCTTCGGATAGTGGACCTTCTCGTCGTTGCGCCACAGGAACTCCGGGTAGTAGAAGTGCGCGAAACCCTGATTGTCGAAACCGAAGAAGTGGTCGAAGCCCTTCGCGTTCGGGCAGCCGGGATGCCCGGGCCTTCCGACCAGGCCCCACTTGCCGATCATGCAGGTCGCGTAGCCGGCCTGCTTGAGCAACATCGCGATCGTGACGTCGTCCTTCTTCAGGCGGCCGCCGTTGCCCTTGACCGTCGCGTGCCCCATGTGCTTGCCGGTCATCAACGCGCAGCGCGACGGCGAGCAGACCGTGAAGCCGGCGTAGTGACTCGTGAAGCGGATGCCCTCGCGGGCCAGCCGGTCGAGCCGTGGGGTCTTGATCCTCGTCTGGCCGTAACAGCCCAGATCGCCATAGCCGAGATCGTCGGCAAGGATGAAGACTATGTTTGGACGCGCCGGTGGTGATTCCGCAGCCCGCCCCGCAGCTGGACCCGCCGACAAGAGCCCCGCAAGAAGGAGGCCCCACTTCAGCAGCGCCCCGGAACTCGTCGCGTGGAGTTGGCCTTCTGCAGTCGTCAGGATCATGCCTAACCGAGCGCCTCTCGGATCTGAACAGGAGAGAACGAAGGTAACAGAGAAGAGCGAGTCGCGGTCAAGCGGGTTTCCTTTTTCTCTGTGCTACCGACGTCCAGAATGTTGTTCTCCGGCGAGGACTTCTGCCGCCTCCAAGTAGGATTTCTTCCCTCTCGGCGGCCTCCAACTTTGGGTGTCCGGGCAACGCCTGGGGCTAGGACCTCCGTTTCCTCCTGTTGGTGCCTCTTCCATCCAGCGAACAGCGAACAGCGAACAGCGAACAGCGAACAGCGAACAGCGAACAGCGAACAGCGA
>CAYMRB010000053.1:13508-33114 GCA_964392615.1 uncultured Planctomycetia bacterium
ACAGCGGATGGCAGAATACAGGACAGACAGTCGGTTAGAATCCCGACATGTCGGAACGCATCTACCTTGACCACGCAGCCACGACGCCGCTGCGGCCCGAGGTGCGGCTCGCGATGGAGCCGTTCCTCGGATCGCGATTCGGCAACGCGAGCTCGCTCCACGCCGAAGGGCGCGACGCGCGCGAAGCGCTCGAAGCGGCGCGCGCGACGATTCTGGGCGCTCTCGGGGCCGGGAGCCGGCGGCTCGTGTTCACGTCGGGCGGCACGGAGGCGGACGACCTCGCCGTGATCGGCACGCTGCTCGCCGCGGAGCCCGCCGACAGCCGCGTCGTCGCCAGCGCGGTCGAGCACGCGGCGGTGCGCAGCCTGCAGCCTCTCGTCGAGCGTCTCGGCGGCGAGTGGGTCGAGGTCGACGTCGATTCGGACGGTCGCGTCGAACGCGGCGACCTGCAGGCCGCACTGGCCGACGCGCCGACGGGACCGAACGTCGTGTCGGTCCAGGCGATCAACAACGAGACCGGCACGGTGCAGCCGATCGACGCCGTTGCCGCTCTGGCGCGCGCGGCCGGTGCGGTCGTCCACTGCGACGCGGTACAGCTCATCGGCCACGGAACGCTGCGCATCGACGACGAGGCAACGCCGGACTTGATCGCGCTGTCGGCCCACAAGATCGGGGGGCCGCACGGCATCGGCGCGCTCATCGTCGGCCCCGGTGTCGAGCTGCAGCCGCTCCTGCGCGGCGGCGCCCAAGAGGGAGGTGTGCGGCCGGGGACCGAGCCGATCGCCGCGGCCGTCGGCTTCGCGCGCGCCGTCGAGTGCGCGGTCGCCGAGTGCGACGCCGGAGAGCCCGAGCGCCTCGCCGCGCTGCGCGATCGCCTCGAAGACGGCCTGCGGCAGCGGATTCCCGGCCTCGTCGTCAACACGCCGTCACGCGATCGCGCGCCGCACATCCTCAGCGTCTCGGTGCCGGGGGTCTCGGGGGAGTCGCTGGCGAAGCTCCTCGACGAGCTCGGCGTCGCGGTCTCGACCGGCAGCGCGTGCAACGTCGGCAAGAGCCGCCCGTCGCACGTCCTGCGAGCGATGGGGCGCACGGACGAGCAGATTCGCGGCTCGCTGCGCTACTCGTCGGGACGCGAGACGACGGCAGATGAAATCGACGCTGCCGTCGAGAGGACGGCCGAGGCGGTCGAGCAGCTGTGGCGGATCGGCGGCTTCGTTCCACGCCGAGGCTGACTCTGACAGCCAGTCGCAGGATCAGCGATCGGGTGTCGGCGCGGGCGCCGGAGCCTTCCGTCGCGTGCCGGCCCCTCCGCCGCGCGCGCCGCGGTCGGCTCGGCTCTTCTTGCGGTATGCGCGCTCGCAGGTCAGGTCGCAGAACCACCTCGTGACCGGACCAGAGTGCATCGCGCGTCCCTTCGCGGTCTCGACCTTCTTGCCGCAATCGGCACACGGCGCGAACGGTGGGCGGTCCTCGATCTTCTCCGCGCCCTTCGGGAGCTCGAACTCGGCCGTGTCGACCTTCGCCTCGTCGAGGCGGGAGACATCGACGCTGAGCGTGTACGGGGGCAAGTCGGTGACGACGGTGATCTTCGCGCGCACGGGAATGCCGTGGACGTCGGCGAGCTTGTCGAGCACCTCCTTCGAGAACACCCCCAGGCGGCGATACATCTCGAAGTACGCGCCGCTCTGACGCGCGATGTTGATCGTCGGGTGGTTGACGACGATCACGCCGTTGATGATCTCGCGCTTGTTCTCCGTGACGAGCAGCACCTCGCAAGGCAGGTCGAGCACCTTCGCGGACGGCTTCCGCTCGACGACGACGTCGCGGCGCAGCCCCGGCAGAAGGTGCTCCCGCTTGAGCGCGGGCCCCCTCTCCCTCGCCCGCATGCGCAAGATGATGCGAAGCTTCGCGCGCTCCTCCAGCGTCCGCTTCAGCTGCCGGTTGCCGAGCTCGCGGCGGATCTCGCGATAGCGCTTGCCGCCGCCGGGAAAGTGCCAGACGACGGACTCCTCACCCTGCTGGCGCAGGATGAACACGTCCTTCGCCTTCGTGCGCTTCGCGTCGGTGTAGTCGATGAGCTTGACGCGCTGCGAGTGCGCGTCGATGAGCAGCGTCTGGTACGAGACGCCGTCGGACTTGTCGCTGGTGCGAGTCGGAAGGCCGCTCGTCTTCTGATCGACGCGCAGGACGGACGTTTCGGCCGCGCGCAAGTCGCGACACAGCGAGCTCCCGCCCGCGAGAAGCACCACGGCGGCGAGTGCGAAACGGCCGGCGAACGAGGGGGTCGTCATGGGAGATCGCGTCCGAAACCGAGAGGGTGACGAAGGAAGCTCGTCGGCGAACCGCTCGCCTGCTGCGAAAGTCTGGCCCCTGATCGGGACGGACGCAAGCCCCGCGTATTCGATCCTCGAGGCGGGCCCCCGGCGCCCCGTGCCAGCGCGCCCCACGCCCCGGCTGCCCCGAATCGTCGGGTTTCGCGGTCCTCGCGCCGTCGTCGACGCGAGAACCGCGCAACCGACATCGGCTAGCAGTCCACCCAGGCGCCGCCCTTCGAGCTGCTCTCGACGGCCTTCTCGATGAAGTAGATGCCCGTGCGGCCATCCTCGACGTTGGCGTACTTCGAGCCGTCGCACGAGAACGGCTTGCCGTCGAGGTACGCGCGCACGTCCGCCTCGAAGCACGTGTGCAGGCGCGCGAACGCGTCGTGGAATGCCTCCGGGTGACCCGGCGGGATCGTCGGTTCGGCCATCAGGTCCTCGGGCAGGTCGCCGAGGAAGCCGTCATTGGCGGCGACCGAGCCGCGCCAGTACTCGAAGTCCGGCTTGCCGGGCAGGAGGATCGTCAGCCGCTCCGGTTCCTCCTGCGACCAGCGCAGCGTTCCCTTCGTGCCGTTGACCTCGATGCCGAGATCGTTCTTGTGACCGATCGCGATCTGCGTCGCGCGGACCATTCCGCGCGCGCCGTTGTCGAGCTCGACGTAGACCGTGAAGTGATCGTCGAGCTGACGGCCCGGGGCAAACGTCTCGAGGTGGGCCATCAGACGCTTGATCTCGAGGCCGGTCACGTAGCGCAGCTGCATCAGCGCGTGCGTGCCGATATCGCCGCCGCAACCGCTCGCGCCGGCGCGCTTCGGATCGACGCGCCACTCGGCCTGCATATTGCCCGTGTCTTCCGTGCGCTCGGAGAGCCAGCCCTGCAGGTAGTACGAGTCCACCCAGCGCACGTCGCCGATCAGCCCGCTGCGCACGATATGCCGCGCCAGACGGCTGGTCCAGTGGCCGAGGTACGTGTGCGCGACGCCGAACGGCACGTTGTGCTTCTTGGCGAGCGCGACGAGGCTGTCGGACTCCTCGAGCGATACCGTGAGCGGCTTCTCGCAGAAGACCGGGATGCCGGCCTCGATGCACTTCTTGGCCGGGTCGTAATGAACGAAGTTCGGCGTGACGATCAGCACGTAGTCGAGGCGCTCACCGACGGGCTTCTTCGCCTCCGTCGTGATCATCTCGTCGTAGCTCGCGTACCCCTGAATCGGGTACGGCCAGTTCTCGGCTTCCGAGAGCGCGACTTGCGGATCGGGGTGGAGCGCGGCGGCGGTGACGCGCCGAGTGCCCTCCATGTTGATCGCGCGCTGATGCGGCTGCACGATGAACGCCCCACCACCTCCGCCGATGAGGCCGACTTTCAACGGTCGCTGAGCCATGCTCGATCCTCCTTCAGGTCGTCGAGACGCTCGGCGGCGACCGTCCCGCCACACGGCAGACGACGCGACGCAGCCCTGGTCAGTCTCGAAGTATTCAGGGTTCCTAAATAGGGAATCCGTACGGGTCTTGTCAAGCCGCTGTGAGAGGCGGCCTTTCGCCGGCAGCTGCCGGCTACGCGCCCAGCAGGTGGCGCAGCAGGAACGCGTCGAGGCCCTCGTAGTCGCGTTCGGCGATGTACGCGTCGACGCGACTCTCGTCGAGGCTACGGACCTTGTCGACGAGAAGGCCGAACGTCTCCTTCGAGCTCCTCAGGTGCGCGAACGAGTCGCCGCGCTTCTGCGTCCGCATGACCTTGACGTCGAGCCCGACGAACTCGCCGTTCTTGCCGTAGTCGTTACGTTCCAACACGCGGACCTGGTTAAACGCGCGTCGCAAGTCGACCGATCCGAACGCCTTGTCCTGGTCGTACTTGAGGCCGTTCTGATCGTTCAGGTGGACGCTGAGGAGCTTGCCGTGGTGCAGCGCGTACGCCATCTCGTCCGACGGATCGAGCCCGGCGAGGATCGCGTGGGCCGACTCCATCAGGGCGCCAACACGCGACGGATCGTCCGACAGGTACGCAGTCGCGACCGCGTGCCCCATCGTCGGCAGGTACGCCTGGTCCATCGGCTCGTTCGGCTTCGGCTCGATCGCGATGCGAATGTCCTTGTCAGCCGCGAGCATGGCGTTGACGGCCTCGACGATTCGCCCGACGCAGACCGACGGGTCCTTCGCCTCGCGGATGTAGGTGCCCTCGCGGGCGAGCCACAGCACGATGAGATCGCAGCCGATCTCGCGCGCGATCTCGACGCTGCGGACGGAGCGGTCGATCGCGTACTGGCGCTCGCTCGGGTCGTTCGACGTGTAGCCGCCGTCGATCGTCTTCGGATCCTCCCATAGACGCGGCGCGACGAACTCCGCGACGAGGCCGACGTCGTCGAGGCGCTTCTTGACGTCCTTCGCCTTCTGCAGCACCTCTGCGTGACTGTAACGATCGATCTCCGGCACGACGTCATCGTCGTGGAATTGCACGCCCTCGAAACCGAGCTGCGTGTAGACCTCCAGCTTCTCGTCGAACGCGAAGGACTCGCGGACGGGCGGACCGAACGGGTCGGCGCCCTCGTGGATGTTCCACGGTCCGAAGGAAAAGCGGTACGTGCCGGGCATGGCGGGGACTCCTGTGGGCTGTCGGTTGACGCATCACCGTATCCCGCCGGAGTGACGGCGGTCAAGAGGCGCCAGGGGACGGAGTGCTGGCGCTACGCGTCAGTTCCAGGTCGGCAGGAGCGCGTACTTCTCGGCGTAGAACATCATCTGCTCCGAGAAGTCGCCCGGGAACGAGACGCGTACGTCGACGATCTCGCCATCCTTCTCGACCGGTGTCAGCACCGGGTTGATGAAGCCCGAGTACGCGGGAATGTCGAGCTTCGCGTACCGCGCCAGCACCTCCTCGTGCAGGTTCGGTTCGACCTGGACGCCGTACGTCTCGACCAGGTGCTCGCCGGCGGCGAAGTCGCCTTCGGACTTGATGCGCTGGATCTCTCGCAGCAGCTGCCCGAAGAGGACGCGAAGCTTCTCGTAGTCGGTGATGACGAAGAACGTCTTGCCGTCGCGAGTCCGCCGCTCGACGACGTTGTCGAGCGCGCCCTTCTCGAGCACCCACTTGCACACGAGTTGCCGGTTGCGCATGTGGTCCTCTTCGATCTCGGCCCCGAGCGTGACACGACGCAGCTGGCTGATGAGCCCGTTGCGGATGTACATGTCGTACGCTGCCCTGCCGACCTCGATCGACTCGATGAGCCCCATATCGACCAACTTCTCGTCGATCAGGTAGTACAGCGCGACGAGATCGGCTCGCGCCTCCTCGAGCGTCGACGCGTAGTTCTTCAGCGTCTCCTTCGGCGTGCCGACGCCCGGGTTGATCTGCCCGGACGCGTGCCCGATGACCTCGTGCAGGTCGGTGTGCAGGATGTCGCCGAGCTCGCCGTGCGCCTTGGCGCGGACGACTTCGGCCTCGTCCCATGCGAATTCGCTCAACGCGGCGCCGCGCACCTGGTTGTACGCGTTGACGATATTCGCCAGGTTGACCGACTTCGATCCGTGCTCCTTGCGGATCCAGTTCGCGTTCGGCAGGTTGATGCCGATCGGCGTCGCGGGGGACGAGTCGCCCGACTCGACGACGACGTTGATCACCTTCGCCGTGATGCCGCGCACCTCCTTCTTCTTGTGCGCTTCGACGAGCGGTGAGTTGTCCTCGAACCACTGCGCCTCGTCGGCGATCGCGGCGATGCGGCGCGTCGCGATCGGATCGCGCAGCGACACGACGGACTCGAACGAGCCGCGATACCCCATCGCGTCGTTGTAGACCTCGACGAAACCGTTGATCACGTCAACGTCGGACTCCGTGTCCTTGACCCATGCGACGTTGTATGTGTCCCAGTCGGCCAGGTCGCCCGAACGGTAGTACTTGATCAGCTCCGAGAGCGCCTTGCGCTGTGCGTCGTTCTCGGCGACGGTCACGGCCTTCTCGAGCCAATCGACGACCTTGACGAGGGCCGCGTCATACATGCCCCCGACTTTCCAGACGCGTTCCACGAGCTCGCCGTCCTTCTCGACGAGCTGCGAGTTCAGGCCCCACTCGACCGGTCGCGGATCGGTCTTGTCGATCCGCGCGGCGTAGAACTCCTCGACCTTCTTCTGCGTCACGCGGGGGCCGTAGAAGTTCACGGCCGACCCCGCGATGAGGTCCGTACCCTTCTTCTTGTTGACGAGCTTCGCATCGACGGTCGGATCGAACATCACCGGCCGCAACTCGGCGAGGAAATCGTCGAGCGATTGCCCCGGTCGCACGGGGTATTCCCCGGGCGTCTCGCGCACCCACTTCGCGAACGCGTCGTAGTCGAAGTCCGGCGCGAACTTCTCGCTCGAGTAGTGGTGATGGATGCCGTTCGAGAACCAGACGCGCTTCAGGTAGACCCGCAGCGCCTCGAACTCCTTCGTCGAGCGGTCGCCGGGGTAGTTCCCGACGATGTGCTCGAGCGTCCGCTTGATCGCGAGGCTGTAGCGGTACTTCTGGTCGTAGATGATCTCGCGCCCACAGAGCGCAGCCTCGTAGAGGTAGTAGAGGAGCTTCTTCTTCTGCAGGTCGAGCTCCTCGAATCCGGGCACCTGATAGCGCAAGACGCGCAGGTCGGCGAAGCGCTCGGCTTCGTACTGGAAACCGTCGGTCGCCTCGACGGCTTCGGCCGCCTCCGTCGCGACCACCTCCGTCTTGGCACAGCCCACGACACCGATGATTCCCAACAACGCCACCGCCGCCAGCGCTTGTCGTTTCATGGCTATTCCTGTCTCCGGTGAATCCGTGGGACGATACTGGGCGCGCCCGTGCCGTGTCCACCGAGTTCCCGACGCGCGACGGAAATCTCCCGAGGAGCGAACGGCCAACGGTTATCCTGATAGGCCCCCTTGACAGGAGCCACCTACGATGCCCACGACCGTTCCTTCCGTGTCCGCCGCTTCCCGACGGCTGCCACTCGTCGCTTTCGCCCTTGCTCTCGTCCCCGCATCGCTCTGCGCCCAGCGCGACCTCTCGAAGGTCGAGATCCGGGCCACGCGAGCTGCCGGCAGCGTTTGGATGCTCGAAGGATCCGGCGGCAACATCGGCGTGTCGATCGGCGAGGGTGGCGTCCTCATGGTCGACGATCAATTCGCTCCCCTCGCCGACCGCATTCGAGCCAAGATCGACGAGATCGGCGGCGACGGCATCCGCTTCGTGCTCAACACGCACTGGCATGGCGACCACGTCGGCGGCAACTCGGCGTTCGGCAAGAGCGCGACGATCATCGCGCACGAGAACGTCCGCAAGCGGCTGACCGGCGAGGTGAAGACCGAAGGCCGCCCCGCGAAGCCGCAGCCGAAGGAAGCCCTGCCGGTCGTCACGTTCGAGCAGTCCGTGCGGGTCCACTGGGGCGGCGAGCCGATCGACGTCATCCACTTTCCGCGCGGCCACACCGACGGCGACAGCGTCGTCTTCTTCCGCAAGTCGAATGTCGTCCACATGGGTGATCTGTTCTTCAACGGCAGTTTTCCGTTCGTCGACATCCCGTCCGGCGGCGATGTCGAGAACTATGCCCGCACCGTGAAGTCGCTGATCGATCGCCTGCCGGCCGACGTGCGGCTCATTCCGGGGCACGGCAAGCTCGGAAGCCGTGCAGATCTCGAGACGTTCCACGACATGCTCGTCGAGACGACCGCGATCATCCGCCGCGCCGTCGACGCGGGAAAGTCGATCCAGGAAGCGCGGGCCGCGGGCTTGCCGGCGAAGTGGGACTCGTGGGGCAAGGCGTTCATCTCGACCGAGCGCTGGATCGACATCGTCTGGATCAGCCTCACACAGAATAGGAAGGACACGGCGGCGAAGCCGCAGGCGAGAAAGAAGGTGAAGCCGCAGGCGAGAAAGAAGGTGAAGCCGCAAGCGAAGGGCAAGGCGAAGAAGCGACCCGCGCGCAGCGGACCGTTCGCGCCGATCGAGGACAAGCCGGGGCTGCCGCGCGTCCTCCTGATCGGCGACTCGATCTCGATCGGCTACACGCTGCCGACGCGCGCCCTCCTCGCCGGCAAGACGAACGTCCACCGCGCGCCGACGAATTGCGGGCCGACGACACGCGGTGTCGAGCAGATCGAGACGTGGATCGGGAGCGGCCGCTGGGACGTGATCCACTTCAACTTCGGCCTGCACGATCTGAAATACGTCGACGAGAAAGGCAAGAACGCGCCGCCGGATCGGGGGCGCCAGCAGGTGCCGCTCGCGGCGTACGAGAAGAACCTCGAGGCGCTGACGAAGCGGCTCGCCAAGACCGGCGCCCGCCTGGTGTTCGCGACGACGACGCCCGTGCCCCCGGGCGAAGGAAAGCGGGTCGCGGGCGACGCCGCGAAGTACAACGAGGCCGCGCTGCGCGTGATGAAACGCCACGGCGTGGCGATCGACGATCTGTTCGCGACCGCGACGGCTCGGCTCGCCGAGATCCAGCGCCCGAGAGACGTCCACTTCACGCCCGACGGATCGAAGGCGCTCGCCGAGAAGGTCGCGGCGAGCATCCTCGAGGCATTGCAGCCCTCGAAAACTGAATAGCGCACCAGCCCCCGACGTATCACGTGGAGTACGCTCGGCGCCCCGAGCGGGTCTCGTGATGCGTTCGGACAATCCGGAGGGGGCTCCGTGACGGGTCGACACAGGCATCTCGCAACGCTTGCGACGTTCGCTGTCGCCGCGTTCCTCGTCAGCGGCTGCGGTCTCAGCGTCGAGCGGCTCGAGGAGATCCGCGCCGAGCGGGATCCGGCCGCCACGGCGGAGAATCAGCGTACGATCCTCGATCGCCTCGAGCGCTCGATCGGCTGGGCGCCGCTGCGCGCGCAGCTGCTTTCGACCGCGGTCGAGCTCGCGAACCGGGACGAGCACCGGACGAACCGCCCACGGCTCTGGTCACGTCTCGTGAGCCTGCTGCGGGCGGAGTACGCCTCTCCGCGAGTCCTGCCGGAGTCGGCAACGCCCCAGCGCGATCGGGCGCGGCTGCGCACCCTCGCGGTCTACTGCGCGGGCGAGCTCGACGGGCCCGACCTGGCGGGCTTTCTCGTCGAGGTTCTCGAGCGCGACGATCCCGCGCCGGACCTGCCCCACGACGCCGGGGCGCGCACGGCGCTGGCGGCGGCGAGCGGCCTCGCGTCGCGCGTCGGCGTCATCCGCCGATCGTGGACGTTGCACTCGCGGGCTGCCGCGGTGCTTCCCCGCCTCGACGCGCTCGCCGCCGAAGCAGACTCTGACGTGCGCGAACCCCTCGTGCGGCTCACGGCGTACCTTCGCGAGGAGCTCGAGGACCTCGACACGCTGACCGCCGCGCTGGAGGTCTGGCTGACGGGCGACGAGCGGCGCGGAGACTTGAAGGCACTCCTCGAGCTCAACTGGACGTGGCTGCGCCGCGAGCTCGCGCGCAGCGAACCGCGGGCGCGATTCCTCGGTCGCGGACGGACGGAGCGCAATATCCGCGCGCTGCTCGACGTCGCCGAGCGTGCACCGCGCGACCTCTCGGCTCGCACGCGACGAATGCTCGTTGGCGTCGCGCCCTGCACGCTGTTCGCGCACCTGACCGACGTCGCGAGCAAGCGACCGACGGCTGCGAGGACGACGCTCCACGAGCTCGCGAACCTGCTGGGCGCCTTCGACGCGCTTGTCGCGGCCCACTCGGAGCCATCTGCAGGCGGCGTGTCGCGCGTCAGCCTCCACACGCCCGAGTGCGGTGTGACGCTCGACGAGTCGCACCTGATCGATTTCGCTCGCGGCGACGACATCCGCGCGACCGCGACGAGCGCCATGCTGGCGTACATCGCGAGCGTTCGAGCGCCGGACCGGGAGGTGCTGTACGCGCGCCTCTTTCAGCGCGCTCCGCTTCTTCTCGGCGAGCACCTTGCGGGTCGTGTCGAGCGCGTGCTCACCGAGCCGCTGGATGACGTGATGCAATACGCGCGGTACGTCGGCAACCTCATCGCGACCGGAGCTCTCGACGATGATCGCGGCCTCGTCGCGCGTTGCGAGATCGCGCTCGCGGCGTGCGCGATGCGCCCTTCTCGCGAGGCCCGCTCTCTGGTCGCGGCATTCATCCTCGACCGCGCACCGGACCGCATCGTCAACGCTTGCACCGCCGCGTTCGTGGGCTTCCTGCGGGAAGAGGACGACGACGCGGCGAGCCTTGTCGACCTGTACCTCGCGAGCCTCGATCGAGCGCAGCCGCGAAGTCTCGACGCGATCGCACGACGGACGCTCGCCGATGCGTTCGTTCGCCCCGACGCGCGAACGCGCGACAAACTCACCGCGTTCCTCGCCGGTCGCGACGTCAACCTGCTGGCACGCGCGCTCGCCCATGTCGTCGAACTGCGCCTCGACGCTCTGGAGGCCCCGAAGCTCCGGGACCTCGTCCGCCTCGGTGACGTGCTGGTCACGCATCGGCGCGATATGGATGCGGCGGTCCTGGACGACGCGGCGCTCACGCTGGCGAAATCGCTCGCGAGCGAGGAACGCGAGCTGCGGTTTCACGCCGCGCGCTATCTGAGTGAGATCGATCGACCCGCGGCCGACGCCGCGATCGAAGCGTGGAGTGCGACAACAGAACGATGACAGCAAGCCCTGCGAACCGATCGACGCGACGACCCGGCGGCGATGCACGCGGCGTTCTCGTTCGGGCGCGCGTCGTGATCTCGCTCGTCGCCATGGCGACGATCGCGGGATGTGCGACGCCCGCATCGTGGCCCGTCATGGTCGTCGACGGCTCCCGCGCGAAGGAACCGCTCCTGCCGCGTCTCGAGATGCCGATCGACGGGCCTTTCGACAATCGCCGCGTGCCTGACGTCGTCCTGAGCACCCCTGAGCCGCCGGCACACGACGCGCCGGCATGGAGCGCTCGGCCGCGCGACGCGTTCGAGCCGCAGGAGGTCCGCGAGGTCCGCGTCGTCCATCGCTTGCCGGAGGACGGAATCTCGCCGTACCACGGCGGCGAGTTCGCGATCGTCCAGCGCCTCGTCGCGCGAACGAGCGACGGGCGCTGGTGGTTCACGGCGCCGGTCGACGAGCCATCGGCCGACCTCGACGCCACCGGACTGTACGTGCCTGTCGCGACGTTCGATCTGTCGTCGCCACATGGCGAGCTGCGCGTGGACGGAGTGCTCGTCGCACGGCGGATCGATCCGCTCGAGGCCGCGGCGACCGGCTACCGCATGCGAATCGGCGTGCGTGGCAGCGAGGTGGCGACCGAGTTGCACGCGCGGCCCGACTTCGCGTCGATCGCTTCGATCGACTTCACGCCAGCGCGCGGCGCGAGCGGCACGCCGGGACGGGGAGGCACGCCGGGACGCGACGGTGAAGCAGGACGACCGGGCTTCGCAGGTGCGGCCGGCGCAGCGGGGCATCGCGGCCCCACGGGCGGAAACGGTGGCGCGGGCGGCGATGGAACGGACGGTCAACTCGGCGGAGACGGCAAGGACGCGGGGCCGCGTGGTCAGGGAGGCGACGCGGACGACGCGGGCGACGGAGGTGACGGTGCGCGCGGCCCGCGGCTCGAGGTGGCCGTCGCGCCGTTGGAATCGCGGTTCGCCGCGAAGTCGCTCGTGCGCATCGACATCCGCAAGGGGGACACTGACGACGATGGCGGCGACGGTCGGCGCACGGTCGTCGTGCCACAGCATCACGCGTTCGCGGTCGTCGCGCGCGGCGGCGACGGCGGACCCGGCGGCAAGGGCGGCGATGGCGGGCGCGGCGGTGCGGGCGGCGATGGTGGTGTGGGCGGCGACGGTGGCGACGGCGGACGCGGCGGCCCCGGCGGCAAGGGACAAGACGGTGCGGCTGGCAGCGACGCGACGTCGTCATCCTCCGCAACACAAGGAGGCGACGGCGAGCCCGGAGGCAGCGGCGGACACGGCGGCTGCGGAGGCAACGGATCGATCGGCGGGAACGCCGGGAACGGCTGGCACGGCGGCGACGGAGCCAACGGCGGCAACGGAGGACACGGCGGCGACGGAGGCAGCGTGGTGGTCGAGATCGCCGGCGACGCGGCGTTTCGCGACGCGGTCCGCGCCAGCTTGACGTACGACGTCCGCGGCGGCGCAGAAGGGCCACAAGGTGCACGCGGCGAGGCGGGCCCTGCGGGGCGCGCGGGCATCGGAGGACGAGCCGGACGCGCCGGAGAGGGCGGCAGCGGCGGACCGGGAGGACAGGGAGGCGACGGCGGTCGGGGCGGCAGTGGGTGCAGCTGGGAGGAAACGGACTACGTCACCGACAGCGACGGCGAGACGCATGCCGTGTCGACAAGCCACTCTCGCCCGGGCGCATCCGATGGCCGCTCGGGCCGCGCGGGATTCGAGGGCCCGACCGGATCATCCGGCCACGCGGGAAAGCGCGGTCGCGATGGCCTGCCAGGGCAGCCGGGCCGACCGGGAAGACCGGGAGTGCCGGGCCGCACCGGCAAGGCGGGAAGCGTGACGATCCGCTCAGCGCAACGCGCAGGGGATTGAAGAGCGGCTCCGACACCGTTCGACGCCGACTCCGACTCCCCGCCTGCCATCGAATACTCGCGTCCGCGCGGCGTCGGAACGGTTATGACAACCGCCACAGATCACCTCCGACCGTTGCTTCGTTGGACGACCCTCCTCGGGATCGCCGTCCTCGCGCTGCCGGCGGGCTGCGGATCAGGCAGCAGCGGTGGCAGCGGGCACGTCTATGTCGAGCTCAGCGCGTGGGACGAGGGCTGGAACGACGGCTACGACCACGGGCTCGACGACGGCTGGGATGATGGCTACGACGATGGCTTCGACGTCGGCTACGACGAGGGCTTCAACGACGCGCTCGCCCACTTCCCGAGAGCGCCTCGCGGGCCAGACTGCTGCATCGGCCAATGGGCCATCGACTTCGCCGTCGACGTCATGGTCGACGCGCTCTTCGTCGACGACGAGTACGACAACGGCTACGAGACCGGTTACGAGGACGGCTACTGGGACACCTACCCCGACGGCTACGACCTCGGCTACTACGACGGCTACGACCTCGGCTACCTCGACGGGCTGGCGAGACGGCTCTGACGAGGTTCCGTCACGCGACGATCTCGTGCACGACGCTGCCGTGAACGTTCGTCAGGCGGAAGTCGCGGCCGCCATAGCGATAGACGAGTCGCATGTGATCCAGGCCGAGCAGGTGCAGCATCGTCGGCGGTCACGAAGAGCGTGTCGAGCCACGCGGCCCACGCGGCGACCTCTCGATCGCCGGCGCTTCCCGCGCCAGCGCCCGGCTCGGACGCTCTGACCTGCTGCACGAGTTGCAGCGCGCCGTCGCGTTCCGCCTCGGTCGCGTCGCGAGCGAGAGCCCACCGCGTCGCGAGATGAATGCGCGCGGCATCGTCTGCGGCTTCGTTCGTCGCCAACAGACGCCGGGCGGCGTGCATCGCCTGTTCGGCGACGAACTTCGAGTTGCGCAGGAATAGCGCCTGCGACGGGACGTTCGTCACCGCGCGGCTCCACACGCGATGCTCTGCGGTGCTCGGCGCGCTCTGCGTTGAGGTCTTCGCGGGACAAGCTACGAACGGGTATGGGCCGAGGAAGGCTGTGAACGTGACGTCGAGAACGGGAGATCACCTCCTGGCGCTAGCCCAGCGCTAGCGCATGAGGTCGAAATCGCCGCCCAAGACCTGCGCGAACCGCCCCGTGCGCCAACCGCGCACGCTGTCGCGAACGAGCGGCGACGTCCCTTCTCGGTAGCGCCGCACGACCTCCGTCGTCTCGCCGAACTCGCTCAACGCCTCGAGCGCTCTCGCGACGCGCGCCCGCGGCTTGCGCGGTAGCGGCTCGTCCGGCTGGGGCGCGACCGTCACGCGCACGCGCGAGCGCGACGCCGGAACCGCCCGCGGCTGTCCCGACGATCCCTCCGTCGGGCTCTCTAGAACGTGCAGGCCGGCCTCCCGAGCGAGGAGGCGGTAGGCGCCGTACCCGCTGACGGCCACCACGAGGCGGTAAGGCTCGTCGCCCCCGGCGCGCTCTTCGAGCACGTCGAACGTCATGCGCCGCCGACGCGCCCACTTGCGGTACATCGTCGCGACGCGCTCGGCGAAGCGATCGGCAGCGACCGGATCGGCCAACGAGTCCCGCGTTCCGGCGACGACTAGGAACGCGTCGTACGGCTCGTCGGCATCGATCGTCTCGACCGCGGCGCGGACGAGATAGAGCTGCTCGGCCAGACGCCCGACGAGCGTCGCGGGATATCGCTCGCGACCGCGCGGATCGGAACCGACGAGCCGACCCAGCAGCGACCCCGCTGTGCGCAGCCCGGCGGCGATGCGATCGCGGTACTCGACCTCACCGAGCACGGCGAAGCGAGACTTCGCGCTCCAGAATCCGGCGCTCGACATCATCGCGAGCATCTCCTGACCGCGCTCCTTCCACGCCGTCGACTCGATGGTCTCCTCGAGCTCGCCGTAGATCGCGCCCAGGTGGCCGACCTCGTCGGGCACGCCACGAGCGCCGAGAACTAGCGTCTCCAACGACAGCTTGGCGGCCGCGTCGGTGTCGGTCGCGTGCGGAACGGCTTCGGCAGACGGCGCATCCGGTGCGTCCGGATCGACGAACTCGACGTCGATCCGACGCCCATCGCTGCGCACGAAGAGGAACTGATCGCCCTCGGGAAAGCGGTGCGACACGATGGTCGTCGCGAGCGGCGACAGCAGGTACCGCTCGACCGCACGTCGCAGCGGCCGCGCGCCGAGCGTCTGCGAGAACCCCTTCTCGAGGAGGAACTCGAGCGCGGACTCGTCCCATTCGACCGCCCATTGCCGCTGCCGCAGGCCGCGGCGCTCGAGCACGGCAGCGAGCTCCTTCGCGAGCAGATCGCGCATGACCGAGCGGCCGAGCGGCCGAAAGCGCACGACGCGATCGAGGCGGTTGAGGAACTCCCGCCGGAACACCGCGGAGAGCGCGCGCTCGACCGCTCCGCCTCCCTCGCCGTCCGCGGGCTTGAACCCGATACCGGCGCCGTCGGACGGTCCCGACGCCACGTTCGCCGTCAAGATGATGATCGTGTAGCGACAGTCCGCGACGCGCCCCCTTCCGTCCGTGAGGCGACCGTCGTCGAAGACTTGCAGGAAGAGATCCCACACGCGCGGATGCGCCTTGTCGAACTCGTCGAGGAGCATGACCGAGAACGGCTGCTCGCGAATGCGGTGAACGAGCGCGGACTGATCCGCGCGCGGGTCCGGATCGCCGAGGATGCGCGCGAACGACTCCCAGGCCTGGAACTCGCTCATGTCGAGCCGGATCATGCGGTCGGCCGAGCCGAACAGGAACTCGGCCAGCGCCTTCGCGATCTCGGTTTTCCCGGTGCCCGTCGGACCGGTGAAGAGAAACACGCCTTGCGGTCGCGTAGGATCGGTCAAGCCGGCCTTGATCATCGCGATCCGCTCGACCAGGCACTCGACCGCCTCGACCTGACCCATGACGCGCAACTCGAAGAACCGCCGCACGTCGTCGACGTCGAGAGGCTCGCGGTCATCGAGAATCGACACCGGCAGCCCCGTCACCCGGCCGAGCGTCGTGTACAGATCGGCCACGCTCAGCGGCGACTCCGTATCGCCTGTCGACTCACGACGTTCGCACGTGCGCTCGAGCAGGTCGACCAGCGCGCCGGGGCTGGCTCGCTCGCCGAGGTACTGCCGCGCCAGGCTCGCGGTCTCGCGCAGGACGTGCTCGTCGGCGGGAACCCGACTGGACTGCGGGCGTCGGTCGAGCCATCGGCGGCCGAAGTCGGGAGTCTCCCGCTCGTCGAGCGCTTCCAGGCGCACGACCTCGAAGAGCCGCGCGAAGCCCGGCCGCATCTGACCGAGTCGCTCGAGCTCGGCCGGCCGCAGCTCTCCGACGACGAGCAGCTCACCAGCCGCGATCGCGGGAAGGAGCAGGTCGAGCACGCTCGTCTCGCTGTGGCGATGGCGCCCGAACTCGAGAAGCTCGCCGAAGGTGGGGATGTTCCACACGAAGCGGCGCTCGCCGCGCACGGTCGTGAGGATCCGGCCGACGCGCTCCTCGAGCTCCCCGACGTACTTCTGACCCGCGATGACCTGCGCGCCGCTCGCCTCGAACACCGTCCAGCCGTTCCGGCGCAGCACGGTGAAGAGGATCGCGAGCCCGCTCGTCTTGCCGACGCCGCTTTCCCCGACGACGAGTGCCGAACGCGGCCGCTCGCTGCGCAGCGCGCGATCGACGTCGAGGACGAAGCGCTCGAGGACCGGCGTCCGTACGATCGTCTCGTCGCCGTCTTCCGGAAAACGCCCGAACGTCGCCAGGAACTGCCGGTCGACCTCACGGCTACCATCGCGCCACGCGCGAAACTGCGCCTGCAGCCCTGTCTCGAGCGCCTTGTCGAGATCTCCGAGCAAGTCATCGACGAACTCGAGATCGTCGTCGTCGCGACTGTCGAGCGCGAACGAAGTCCGCTACGAACTCGCGGGCCAGGGCCGTATCCCAGCGGGTCTCGAGCTCGCCCAGCACGCGAGGCACGACGGAGACCGTCGCATCGACGCGCTCCTTCAGCAGGCGCAGCGCGAAGAAGCGGGCCCAATTGGACGCTTCCTCGAGGCTGTCGACGACGCGATCGACCACGTCGCCGCCGATCTCGCCCTCGCCCCGCCGCAGCACCTCGGACGCCATGCACGCGAGGATCTGCGAGTCGCCGCCGACGTAGCGCCGCAAGGACTCGCCCGAAAGCTCGGCGAGGAGCTCGCAGCCCCTCTCGAAGTCGGCGTGGTCGAGGAGGTCGATCGGGTGGGCCGTCTGCCGGTAGAAGTCCCCGAGCCGCGCCGCGATCGCGTAGAGCTCCGGCCCGCGCGACGCGTCATGATCGTCCGAGGCCTCGTCACCGGCGTCGGCATCCGGCTCGGCTGCCGATGTCCGCTCCGAGTCGGCCGCCGGCTCGGCGTCCGGGGTGGCTGACGCGGCGCCCGGCGCGGTCCGCAGGCGACGCACGATCGTCCACAAGGCGCCGATGCCGAATCCGGCCGCGAGGCCGACGAGCACGCAGAGAAGTTCGGACATGGGACTGGAAGGCAGCGCCCGGAAGTTGTCAGCCCGAGGGCGTCAGGCGACGAAGTTCCAGCTGTCGCGATAGGACGCCTCGTCGTCCCACGCGTCGGAATACTCGTGATCGCCGGACTGATCGAGCGTCAGAAGCCGCTTCATCGACCGGATCGGCACGTTGCTCCAGCTCACCGCGCAGTACTCCGGCCAATCGAACGGATCGAAGAACAAGTGAGAACTGTCGAGCTGCTCGATTTCCTCGCGCAGACGCGCGGTATGGTGCCCCTGGTAGAACTGCACGCGCTGGACGGTGCCGTCCTCCCCGAAGGTGACGAGGAACGGACGATCTTCCTCCCCGGTCAGCGCGCGGCTCAGACCGGCCGCCCAGATAACGATTTTGGTTTCGAAGTCGTACTGGACCTCGGACTGCGGCATGACGGCCTCTTCGCGTTCGTAGTCAGCGATCCCCCTCCCCATCCTCATCTTCGCCTGTCAGAACGGGACGTCAACAGGCTGTCCGCGACGGCCGGTCTCGAGGCCGGCGACGATCGTCCGTCCGGCCGCTCGCGAGCGATAGAAAAACGCCCTGGTCTCGGGGACCAGGGCGTCGAATTGTCTCTATCTGAAAGGAGGCCTCGCTTCCTACGAGCGGCGACGGCGGCGGAGTCCCGCCACGCCGAGGGCACCGAGCCCCAGCCCCATGAGCGCGACCGTGCCCGGCTCGGGGACCGGCGCGGAGCCGAGCTCCTCGATCGTCAGGGCGCGCACTCGGAAACTGCCGGAGATGCCGCGGAACTCGAGCGTGTCGGCCGTGACCCCGATCGCGAGCGTCTCGAGGCCGCGACCGCTCCACGACAGACTCGTCAGGAACGAGCCGTCGGCCCAGAGCTCCATCGAGCCGGTGCTGCCGCGCTCGAACACGAGCGAGTCGATGACGGCGACGGTCGGGGTGAACGCGAAGGTCAGCGACTCGCCGTTGCCGACGCGGTTATTCCCCGGGTCGGTCGTGTTGCGCCCGTTGTCGACGCCGAGCCCGTTGTTCTCGTTGCGGTGGATCTCCGGCGCTGGCCGCGAACCCACCGGCCCCGCGGCCGTGATCGTCACCGAGACGCTGCCTGCGGTGAACGAGTGCGTCACGCCTTGACGCCCCCTGCCCGACATGCCGAACGCGGTCGCCGCGCCGCCGCCGAAGTCGAGAGTCATGGGGGCAGCGCTCACCGCGTCAACAGTGAACACAGTCAACCCCGCGATCAACAGTGTTTCCAGCTCATTTGCATACCCTCAGCCGTTGGGCTTCCTCAGTAACTGTCCCAGACGATCGCTTCCCGATGGGAAACCTCTTGCCGCCTGATCGGAATCTTCAAACCCGAGAGCATCGACGTTATCCGGTACTCCGGGGCGTGTAAAGGGCTGCAGGCGGCTTTTCCCCCCTTCTCGTGACATTCCTCACGGAACTCCCGAACGCTGCCCGAATAACGGCCGAACCCGGTCGCCACCCAACCCGATGATCGGTCCGGGGGCGACGATCCGGGAGAGTCTCCGCGAGCGACGCAGCGCGTCACTCGTGACGCAAACCGTCGACACTCCGCGTCACGTGGTCTTCCGGCGGGTCGGGCGCGTGAGGCCGAGCAACGACTTGGGCGCGCGTCGGCGAACCGGTACGGAAGTTGGACCGATGACTGTCACGGCGCGGTCCGAGGGCTGGCGCGCTGGGTATTACGGGTCCAAGCGGTTTCGGGCACCGCCGAGCCGAGAACGGAGAGTTGCGATGCGGCACGTCGACC
Organism: uncultured Planctomycetia bacterium; assembly: GCA_964392615.1. Classification (GTDB taxonomy): domain Bacteria; phylum Planctomycetota; class UBA8108; order UBA8108; family UBA8108; genus CAYMRB01. The sequence goes on from CAYMRB010000053.1 coordinate 32,626, forward strand.
CGCCCGCGAGCGGTCGTTGGGCGATTTCCGGAGACCGGGGTGATCCGAGGCGCGAGGGAGGCTGGACCCTGCTCGAGATTGCCGTCGGGCTGACGCTCATCGCGATCATTCTCCTCGGCGTGACCGCGACCCTGTCGACGGCGGCGGTCGGCACGCGCAATTCGAACGAGCGCGTCGCCAGCCAAATGCTGCTCGCGCGCGTGCTGGACGAGACGCAGGCGAGCCCGTGGGATTCGCTGCAGAGCTTCAACGGCATGTTCGTAGTCGAAGGCGATCACCGCGCGGACATCACGGTGGCGCCCGTCGACATCAACCTGATGCAGATTCAAGTCGACGTATCGTCACTGACGAACCCGGCCGTGGCGAGCACGGGGGTCGTACTGGTAGCGGCAACCGATTGAGACCCGGAGACGCCATGCAGCGGTCGCGACGCGACGAGGGATTCACGTTGGTCGAACTGCTCGTGGTGATCGGCATCATCGCGCTGTT
>CAYMRB010000054.1:0-32200 GCA_964392615.1 uncultured Planctomycetia bacterium
ATCGCGTTCGACGACGAGTTCGGCATCTGCTTCAAGGTCGAGACGCACAACCACCCGTCGGCGATCGAGCCGTACGGCGGCGCCGGCACCGGAATCGGCGGCGTGCTGCGCGACACGCTCGGCACGGGCCTCGGCGCGAAGCCGATCGCCAACACCGACGTGTTCTGCTTCGGCCCGCCGGATCTGCCGCGCGATCGCGTCCCGCCGGGCGCGCTCCACCCGCGCCGCGTGCTGCGAGGCGTCGTCTCCGGCGTGCGCGACTACGGCAACCGCATGGGCATCCCGACCGCGAGCGGCGCGGTGTTCTTCGACGAGCGCTACATCGGCAACCCGCTCGTCTACTGCGGCTCCGTCGGGCGCATTCCACGGACGATGATCGAGAAGACCGTCTACCCGGGCGATCGAATCGTCGTCCTCGGCGGCCGCACGGGGCGCGACGGCATCCACGGTGCGACGTTCTCGTCGGTCGAGCTCACCGAGGAGTCCGAGACCGTCTCGAGCGGCGCGGTGCAGATCGGCAACGCGATCACCGAGAAGAAGGCGCTCGACGTCCTCATCGAAGCGCGCGATCGCGGGCTCTACGGCGCCGTCACCGACTGCGGGGCCGGCGGCCTGTCGAGCGCGGTCGGCGAGATGGGCGAGGAGACCGGCGCGCGCGTCGATCTCGAGACGGTACCGCTGAAGTACGAGGGGCTCAGCTACTGGGAGGTCTGGATCTCGGAGGCCCAGGAGCGCATGGTCTTCGCGGTGTCGCCCGAGAACCTGCCGGAGCTAGCCGCGATCGCGCGCGCGCACGACGCCGAGCTGACCGATATCGGCGAGTTCACCGGTACCGGCCGACTCGAGCTCTTCTGGGCCGGCGAACAGGTCTGCGATCTCGACATGCGTTTCCTGCACGACGGGCGTCCGGCCGTCCTGCGGCAATCGCGTTGGGCGGCACCTTCGGAGCCCGAGGCGGGCGGCCCTGCCGGTCTGGCGGGGCGCGCTCCCGGCGAGCTCTTGCGCGCGATCCTGGCGGCGCCGAACGTCGCCTCGAAGGAGTGGATCATCCGCCAGTACGACCACGAGGTGCAGGCGCGCACGGTCCTCAAGCCGCTCGTCGGCGTCGAGCACGACGGGCCGGGCGACGGCATCGTCATCCTGCCGCGGCTCGATTCGCTGCGCGGGATCGCGATCGGCTGCGGCATGAACCCGTGCTACGGCGACCTCGACCCGTACCGCATGGCGGTGTCGGCGATCGACGAGGCCATGCGCAACGTCGTTGCGGTCGGCGCCGATCCGACGCGCTGCGCGATCCTCGACAACTTCTGCTGGGGGCGCACCGATCGCCCCGAGACGCTCGGCTCGCTCGTCGAGGCGGCCCAGGGCTGCCACGACGCGGCGCTCGCGCTCGGCACGCCGTTCATCTCGGGCAAGGACAGCCTGAACAACGAGTTCCGCACCGCGGACGGCGTGCTGTCGATTCCGCCGAGCCTGCTGATCTCGTCCGTCGCGATCGTCGAGGACGCCCGCCGGCTCGTGTCGGCGGACCTGTGTGCGCCGGACAACCGGCTCGTGCTCGTCGGCGCGACGCGGGCCGAGCTCGGCGGCAGCCACCTGCACCGCGTTCTCGGCGGCGAGCTGGAGACGGCCGGCCGCGTACCGGGCTTGCCCGCCGAGGCGGCGCAGGTCCACGGTGCGGTCGCGGCGGCGATTCGCGCCGGGCTCGTCGCGAGCTGTCACGACCTCAGCGAGGGCGGCCTGGCGGTCGCGGCCGCCGAGATGGCGTTCTCGGGCGGCGTCGGCGCGGAGATCGACCTCGCCCGTGTACCGTGCGGCGGCGACGAGAGCCTCGGCGACGTCGAGCGGCTCTTCAGCGAGTCGAACTGTCGCTACCTGATCGAGGCGCGGCCGGCGGACGTCGACGCGCTGCTCGGCCTGTTCACCGGGCTGCCGGCGGCGGAGGTCGGCACGACTCTGAGCTACCACATCCTGCGGGTCCTGGGCTCGGAAGCCGGCGGCGAGGCGCTGATCGCCGAGGCTCTCGACGACCTGAAGCGAGCCTGGCAGTCGCCGTTGCGTTTCGACGCGGACGGCGGCGCGGGCGCGCGAGACGACGACTGACGCAACCGATAGAGGATCGTCCCGAGGCACCGATGGCACGCGTATTGGTTCTGCGCACGGCGGGCACGAACTGCGACGAGGAGACCGCCTGGGCGTTTCGCCTGGCCGGCGCGACGGTCGAGTCGATCCACGTCGGGCAGCTCGTCGCCGGAGAGCGGCGTCTGGCCGAGTTCGACATCCTGGCCGTCCCGGGCGGCTTCTCGTACGGCGACGATCTCGGCGCGGGTACGGTGCTCGCCAATCGGCTGCGCACGCGACTGCGCGACGACCTCGATGAGTTCGTCGCGGCCGACAAGCTCGTCATCGGGATCTGCAACGGCTTCCAGGTGCTGGTCCGGCTCGGCATCCTGCCGGGCGGCGACGGCGACGCGCGCGGCGCCTCGCTGATCGGTAACGTGTCCGCGAAGTTCGAGGACCGCTGGACCGATCTGCGCGTCGAGACGAACCGCTGTCCGTTCCTGCCCGGATACTCCGGCGTCGCGGGAGACGGTGAGGCCGTAGGCGATGGCGCGTCGGCGGCGGGGCTCGTGCTGCGCAGCCCGGTCGCTCACCGCGAGGGGCGGTTCGTGCTGCGCGATCCGGATGCGCTCGAACGATTGCGGGAGCGCGGGCAGATCGCTCTCGTGTACTGCCGACCGCCGCGTGACGGCGAGGACGGTCCGCAGGCCGCCGGGGGCGAGTATCCGGCCAATCCGAACGGGTCGATCGCCGACATCGCCGGCGTCACCAACGAGCGGGGGAATGTGCTCGGCCTGATGCCGCACCCGGAGCGATTCGTGCACGCGCTGCAGGATCCGCACTGGACGCGGCGCGCCGAGGGCGTGCGCGACATGGCGCCGGAGACGCTCGAGCGCGCCGGCGACGGGTTCGCCATCTTCTCGCGCGCAGTGCGGTTTGTTGACGACACCTCGGCGAGAATCCGATAAAATCCCGCCCGTGGGTCGTCTGTGGGGGGCGGGGATGGCCATCGCACCGCGAGCCGCCGTCCGCAGCCCGAAGTGAAGTGATCGGAACCGAAGCGAAGAGAGTGGAGGGCACCATGAGAGGACGGGTATTCGCGTCCGCTCTGGGGATCGGCGCTGCCGCCGTGCTCATCGTCGTGAGCGGCGCGTGTCGGCTCGAGAGTCGCCGGACGTCGACGGCACGCGCGCGTGCCGTGAGGGAAGGCACGTTGTTCGTCGAGGTCGGGCGCATCGAGCGCCGGCCGGAGTACATCTATTCGAGCGAAGAGACGGTCGACGTGATGCTGTCGATCGATCCGACGCTCGCCGACCCGGCCCGCGTCGAGACGTTCGAGCTCTTCCTGCGCGAGCAGGGTGTGTGGCGCCAGGTCGCATCCGGAAAGAGGAAGGACCTGCCGCTGCGGTTCACCGCGCCGGGCGAAGGGCGCTACGCGCTGCGCGCGGGGTTCGTCGTCGGCACCGGCGACCGAGTGCCGGCGATCGATGAGACGGCCCAGCCGCATGCCTGGTTCTGCGTCGACAAGACTCCGCCGAAGCTCGAGTTCACCCGGGCGCACAAGAGTCCGATCGCGGGTCGCCTGCCGCGCCTCGAGCTCGGCTGGCGCGCCGACGAGGTGCAATTCGGGCGCGACAAGTTCGCGGTCCAGTGGAGCGCGGACGGCGGCGCGACCTGGCACGTTGCGGGAGAGGCCGACGCGAAACCCGGCGAGACGCGATTCACGTGGCCCGTGCCGCGGGAGGCGCAGTCCGCGGTGATGTTGCGAGTTCGCGCGGTCGATCTGGCCGGCCATGCGACGACGCGATCGATCACGCTCGACGTCGGCGGCCGCCGGCAGGGATCGCTGCTCGCGAGCGCCGGGTCGGGCGCCGAGTCCACGGCGGCCGGCGGGGATGCGCTGCCGCCGATCGACGGCGCGGCGGGCGATACGGTCGCGGATGCCTCGAGCGCCGGTGACGCCGCGCAGGGGGATGTCGTGAAGGCCGACGCGGATGCGGACGCGGCCGACGTCGCGCCGATCACCGCGCACGTCGGCGACGGTTCGCCTGCGACCGATGGCACTGCGAATACGGGCGATACCGACTCGGACGTCGAGCCGGACATGCGGAACGTCGAGCCGCCCGCGCTCGTGCGGTTCGTGCCGCCGGCGACCGATTGCCTTCGGGGCGGCGCGCCGGTCGAGCTGCGCTGGGAGCTCGATCCGACGCTCTCGTCGAGCGCGCCCGCACTGGCGGATGCGACGGCGACCGCCGAGTTCGCCCTCGACGGGGGCGATGAGTGGAAGCTGGCGGGCGAGGCGCCGCTCGGAGTCGGGCAGGTCGCGTGGACCCCGCCGGTCGTGTCGACGAGCGATTGCCGGCTGCGACTGCGCGTGCGGGGCATCGCTGCGGCGGATGGCGTGGACGCGACGGATCCCGGCGAGCTGAATCTGCCCGCGACTGGTTCGTTCACGATCGAGAGCCGGCCGCCGACGATCGCGTGTCCGTCGATTCCGGCACGCGTCGGGGCGCGAGTCCAGCTCCCGGTCCGCGCGCGTCCGGCGAGCTGCGGAACCGTCGACGCGGTGCGCGTCTACTTGCGACCGCAGGGCAAGAGCTTCTGGAACCAGCTCGGCGGAGCTCTGCCGCTCGTGGCCGCGACCTCCGAGACGGAAGGAGCCTCGGCCGTAGACGGCACGCTCGAGCTCGACCTCGGCGGGCTCGAGGAGCAGGAGTACGATCTCTACCTCGCCGCCATCGACTCGATCGGCAACGCGGCGGACGCGCCGACTGTCAGCACGGAGCCGTTCGGTTCGTTCGAGCTCGACGCGACGCCGCCGACGGTGACGCCGGAGCTCGTCGTCCTCGACTGGGTCGGCGGTTTCCGCGGTTCGCTGCGGGTCGTTCTCGACGCCGCGGACTGCCGGCCGCCGCTCATCGTCGAGGGCCGTGAGGGCCGCGACGGGGAGTGGACGGAGCTGACGCGTTACGCGAGTCTCGCGACCGCGAAGGAGCAGATCGACTTTCCCGTGCCGCTGGGGCCGAGCGAGCTCGAGGTGCGCGTGGCCGTGAGCGATGCTGTCGGCAACACCGCGCACGCGTACTTCGGTCCGCGTCAGCTGATGCGGTCCATCGAGCTCCAGGGCTTCCCCACGGAGGCGAGTCTGTACGCGTACGGCGAGCAGCAGATCGCATGGCAGCTCCATCCTGTGGCGCGCGAGTTCGCCGCCGACCTCGTCGTGCGTCTGACGCACCAAACGCGGCGCACCGGTGACGGGTGGACCGACGTGACGGAGGAGGGGGGCTTCGGCACCGACGGTACGGTCGACGTTGCGGCGAGCCGGTCGTTCCCGTGGATTTTGCCGCGCGGTGACGAGGTCGAGCATCGGGTCGTCGCGCGGCTCGTGCTCGGCAACGAGATCGTCGGCGATGCGACCTCCACGCCGTTCCGAATCCGATCGTTCGATGATCCGACCGCGGAGCCGAGGGCTCCGATCCTGCAGGATTCGCTCCTCGCGCACGATAGCGCGTGCGAGAAGGCGCTCCGCTACCGGGAGAAGGTCGACGCGTTCCCGGTCGGAGACGACGACGCCGACCCTGCGACCGCGGCAGCGCGGGCGGAGCTCGACCGTCTGGCGAACGACGCGCGCCGCGGTTTCCGCGACGCGTTGACTCTCGATCCGAAGAACTACTTCGCGTCCTTCGAGCTCGCGTTCCTGCTCAGCGAGGTCGACCAGGAGAAGCACTACAACGAGATCCTCGACCTCTTCGAGACGACGGCGCAGCTGCACCCGGAACCGCAGCTTCCGCTGAACGAGCTCGGCGCGTTCCATATCGGTCGCAGCGAGTACGACCGCGCCGCAGCGGCGCTCGAGCGCTCGCTCGTCGCCGACGAGACGGCAAACGCGCACTACAACCTCGGCATCGCGCTCCTCTTCCGGCCCCAGCGGGACGCGACGCGGGCTCGCCAGCACTTCGAGACCGCGCTGGCGCTCGCGGATCCGCAGGAGACCGGGCCGGCCAGCTTCTATCTCGTGTACTGCCATATCGTCGCGAACGATCTCGACACCGCGCGACAGGAGTACACCAAGCGGCGCGAGCACATCCCGGTGAAGATGCGGCCGACGCTCGAGGCGCAGCTCGGGGAGTAGGGCGAAATACAGATCTCGCGTCGAACGCGGCGCGAGATCCGTATTTCGGCTCAGTCGGGCACGCGCAGATCCTGCACCAGGAGCTGCACTTCCCGTCGTCCCTGCCACTCGTTCCACTGTGGGCGGCAGAGCAGCTCGACGCGCGTGCCGCGGCGGCGGATCTCCTCGTGCCTCTCTCCCATGCCGAACGCGACCGCGCGGAACGCTGGGCCGCGGCCGCCGGGTCGACGGACCCAGAACGACAGGTGCTGGCCGTTCGCTCCCATGACGCGCGGGCTGCCGACGATCTCGGCGTCCAGCGCGGCGAAGAGCGGCTCCGGATTGCCCGCGCCGTGGGGCGAGAGGCGTCCGAGGTCGTCGAGCAGCGCGCCGTCGACCGCGTCGAGATGGATCGCTCCGTCGACGTCGATCTCCGGCACCATCGCGGCGGGATCGATGTCGATCGATCGGTTCAGCGCCTCGCGCAGCGCCGGCAGGCCGTCCGCCGCGACCTCGGCTCCCGCAGCGTACGCGTGCCCGCCGAATTGGAGCAAGCGGTCTGCGCAGCGCTCGAGCACGTCGACGAGGTGGACTCCGGCGATCGAGCGCGCCGAGCCGCGCCACGTTCCGTCGCGCATCGTGAAGAGCAGCGTCGGCCGATAGAACTCCTCGACCAGACGCGCGGCGACGATGCCGATCACCCCCGCGTGCCAGTCCGGGTCGCCGAGCACGATCGCGCGGTCGCGGGACACGTCGAGCTCGTCGAGGACGCGCTGACGCGCCTGCGCGGTGATCTCGGCCTCGATCTCTCGACGCCTGCGGTTCTCCCGGTCGAGCTCGCCGGCGAGGCGCGTCGCCGTGGCGGGATCGTCGGTCGTCAGAAGTCGGATCGCGACTTCCGCGTCGCCGAGCCGTCCGGCAGCGTTGATGCGCGGTCCGATGCGAAATGCGACGTCGCTCGCGTCGAGCCGGGGGCGGTCTCCGCTGCGGGCGCCGTTGCCGTTGCCGCGCTGCGCCAGGTCGACCAGCGCCCGCAGACCCGGCCGCCGCGACGTCGCGAGCGCCTGCAGCCCGAACTTCGCGAACACGCGGTTCTCACCGTGCAGCGGCACGACGTCCGATATCGTGCCGAGCGCGACGAGCGCGAGCGAATCGAGCAGGAAGTTCCGGAACTGGGGCGACAGCTTCTTCGCGCGCGATAGCCGCTGGCACATCGCCCAGACGAACTTGAACGTCACGCCGACGCCGGCGAGGTCGCGGAACGCGTCCGCCGTCGGGGCGCACCACGGGTTCACCAGCGCGACAGGGCGCGGGGGATCGGAAGAGGGCTGGTGGTGATCGATGACGATCACGTCGATGCCGAGCTCCGCCGCCCGGGCGATCTCGCGGCGCGCCGACGATCCGTTGTCGACCGTGATCACGAGGTCGATGCCCTGCGCGGCGAATGCCTCGATCGCGCCGAGGCTCAAGCCGTAGCCGTCGCGCAGCCGGTTCGGGAGACGGTAGAGCGCGGTGCGTTCGAGCTGGCGGAAGAAGTCGAGGAGCAAGCAGGTCGACGTGATGCCGTCGACGTCGTAGTCGCCGAAGATCGCGATCTTCTCGTTCCGCGCGAGCGCCGCATCGAGGCGCGAGACGGCGAGGTCGAGGTCCGGAAGCGCGTCCGGCTCACCGAGGTGCAGGAGCTTCGGGGCGAGGAAGCGTGCGGCGTCTTCGCGCTCGGTGATGCCCCGGCGGATGAGCAAGTCGGCGATCGTGCTCGAGCACGTCGCCTCGCGCGACAGCCGATCCCTGAGCGCGGGATCGACGGCCGTCAGGTTCCACCGCTTTGAGACCACCGGGTGCGCTTCCCTCTCTTCCTTCCGAGAAACCGGAGTGTAGGTCGCCCGCGCAGCGCGGTCAAGCGGTGGGGCACGTGCCGCTCTCCGCGCCGGCGATGACGCAAGCGGGCGCCGATGGTCGCTCGACGGTGACAAAAAACGTCGCTGTGACAAACCCCATCCCCTGCCGCGGTCTTTACCGCGCGGTCCCGTAACCGAGAGCTGGGCCTTAGCTCCTCCGATGCAACGACTTAGGGCCAATCATCGAAAGCCTGCGGGCTTGGCACCGGCCTTGCCGAAGTGAAGGACGCAGACACGGACAAACTGCCGTGAGCGACGCGGGGCGACGCAAGGGCGTCGCGGCCGAGTCGCGCAGCTGTGGGGAGTCCGGCAGCGGGAGCGCGCTTCGCGCGGGTTCCACGATCCTGAAGGAAAGTCAGTCGATTGTTCGAGTGAAGTGAGGGTGAGGTGCCCTGACAAGCCCGGGCAACGTTCTCTTGTCGGTTTGAGGAGGTAGGTTCACTACCATGCGCAAGCAAGAAGGTTTCACTCTGATCGAGCTGATGATCGTGGTCGCGATCATCGCGATCATCGCCGCCATCGCCATTCCGAGTCTCCTGAACGCCAGGAAGGCCGGCAACGAGGCCTCTGCGATCAGCTCCATGCGGACGCTGACCACGGTCAACGAGCAGTACAGGACCCGCTACGGCCGGTTCTCGTCCTCGCTGGCCAACCTGCAGGCCACGAAGTACATCGACAGCGTCCTGGGGCAGGGCACGAAGTCCGGCTACGAGTTCACGTACGCCGCCGGTACGACGACGTGGGACTGCGAGGCCGACCCGACGGTGCTTGGCACGGACGGTGACCGCTACTTCTACGTCGACCAGACCGGTATCATCCGGTTCTCGTCGACGGCGACGGCGGCCGCGACCGATCCCCCGATCGACTGATCCGGGTTAGCGGGCAGTGCGCCGCGGCACATTCGGGCCGCGGCGTCGCGTGGGGAAAGAGGTGGTTCTTCGCGAACCACCGAACCACCTCTTTTTTTGTGCCCCGCGCCGGCTCCCGGACGGTAGGGGGACGTACGGTGTCTTCGCCGACGTAGCTCCGCCGCAGCGCTTGTCTTCCACCTGCCGGCTTGCACAAAGTCGTTGGCAAGCCTACACTTCCGCCCTATGAACCGCTGCGCGAAGATCGCCCCGTCGATCCTGGCTGCGGACTTCGGGGCTCTCGCCGATGCGGTGCGGGTCGTGGAGGACGCCGGGGCCGACGAACTCCACGTCGACGTGATGGACGGCCACTTCGTCCCGAACCTGTCGATGGGGCCTCTCGTGGTCCGTGCCCTCGATCGCGTCACGGCCCTGCCCCTTGACGTCCACCTGATGATCACGGATCCTGACCGGTACGTGAAGCCGTTCGTGGATGCCGGCGCGGATCACATCACGTTTCATATCGAAACGGACGCCGACCACCGAGCTTTGCTCGACTGGCTCCGCGAGCGGGAGATCGGACGCGGAATCGCGTTGAGCCCGGACACCCCCGTCGAGCGCGTGCTCGACTACCTGGAGGCGGTGGATCGGGTATTGGTGATGACGGTATATCCCGGCTTCGGAGGTCAGTCCTTTCTCGGCGACAATCTCGACAAGGTCCGCAAGATCCGAGCGGCAGAGCAGGAGTTGCGCGCCGTTGGGCGGCCCGAGTTGGCGGCGGTCGAGATCCAAGTCGACGGCGGCGTCGACGAGGAGACGATCGTGGCTTGCCGCGACGCGGGAGTCGACAACTTCGTCGCCGGCAGCTCGGTCTTCTCAGCGCCGGATCCCGCTGCGGCCGTCCGCGCCTTGAAGAAGGCGATCGGCTGACCGTGAGCTCGTGCGGCGCGGGCCGAGATTTCGACGCGAGGACTTGCGACTCCCTGGCATGACCCCCGCATACGGCAACCTGGCATGAAGAGAGTCGGGCACTTGGAAAACAAGGTAGACGTCTCCAGACGACGGCGGGACATGCCGGACAACCTCTGGATGCAGTGTCCCGTCTGCACCAAGCTGATCTATAAGCCGACGGTGGAGCAGCGCCAAAACGTCTGCCCGGAGTGCAACTCGCACTTCGAGATCTCGAGCCGTCGGCGCATCGCGAGCCTGCTCGATGAGGGCAGCTTCTCCGAGCACTTCACCGAGCTGCGGCCTCTGGATCCGCTTCAATTCGTCGCGGTCCGCGCGTACCGCGATCGGCTCGCGGCGGCGCAGAAGCGGACGTCGCTCGCCGACGCGTGCGTCGTCGGAACCGGGCGGATCGAGGGCCATCCCGTCGTCTTCGGCGTCAGCGACTCGCGCTTTCTGCGCGGCAGCATGGGCTCCGTCGTCGGCGAGAAGATCTTCCGCGGGATCGAGCTCGCCCGCGATCGCGGCGAGCCGTTCGTGTTCGTCAGCGGTTCGGGTGGTGGGGCGCGCATGGACGAGGGCATCCTGTCGCTGATGCAGATGGCGAAGACCAGCGCCGCGCTGGCCGAGCTCGATCGCCGCGGCGGGCTGTTCATCTCGATCCTGACGAATCCGACGATGGGCGGCGCGATGGCGAGCTTCGCGGCCCTCGGCGACGTGATCCTCGCCGAGCCCGGAGCGCTGATCGGATTCGCGGGGCCGAACGTGATCCGCGAGACGATCAAGTCGGAGATCCCCGACGGATTCCAGACCTCCGAGTTCCTCCTCGAGCACGGGTTCGTCGACCGTATCGTCGATCGCCAGAAGATGCGCTCGATGCTCGCCGAGTTCCTCGAGCTCCTGGTGCCCCCGGCCGCAGCGTCCTGATCCGGCAGCTGACCTTTTCGGCCCTCCTCGGAAGCGCCTTGACGGCCGCGCTGTCTCAAGTCATGGCGCGGCACGTCCGATAGATGGTGCACCGAATCCTCAACGTCCAGTCAGCTCTTCCGAGGTGCAAATGGAGCGCGGCCGAATCCTAATCGTGGGGCAGACGAAGGAGAACTCGTACGAGGTACGAAATCTCTTCGACAACCGGCGTTTCGAGCTCGAGATCGCGTTGAACAAGGAGATGGGCAAGTTTGTCCTCTCCAACCGCATGATGAATCTCCTCATCCTGCACACCGAGGCGATCGACGAGGAAGCGTCCGAGCTCTTCGCGTTCATGAACGACAAGGGGATCTCGATCCCGGTCATGATCGTCGGAGAGGAAGCGGACAGCTTCCATGAGCGAATCGGCAACGAGGCCGAGCTCGCACCGGATGTCTCAGCGTTCGAGAAGCCCTATCCGATCGACAGCATCTTGTCGTACGTCGACGAGCTCTGATCGGAGCGGCCTGGAGAAAAGGGAAGATCGAAGGAGCCCCTCGGGTTGGGGCGCGAAAGCCGGCGGCTAGTTCGCCGGCTTTCTCTTTGGGCCGGGGCGAACGCATCCGCACGTTCGCGTCGTGTTCGAGTCGCGCGCCGCGGCGGGGGCGCGCAGGGGTTCAAAATCTCCCGGAACGCACTTATCATGGTCTTCCATGAGTCTGTTCCAGGAGCTCAAGCAGCTGGAGGAGGAGGGCATCGACCTCGTCGATGTGCTCGGCCAGGATCGTCATCTCGATTCGCCCGGGGCGCTCGAAGAGATCATCCTGAAGCTGTACCGCACCGGTGAGAACCTCTACGCCGAGCTCTTGTTCCACCTGACGTACCGTCGCTTCTCGGCAGATGAGGCGGAGCAAATCTGGACGGACATCATGACGCACAAGCGGCAGCTCGAGTCGACGCTCGAGCGCCCCGTCCGCTTTCGCGTCGCGGCTCTCGATTGGCTGACCGACAAGAACCCGTTGCTGCGGGGCGTCCGCTTGATCGCGCGGCCGGAGTTCGAGACGATCTTCAGCTTCGTCAACGTCGACGAGGTGACGGGGACCTACAACCGGCGCTACTTCAACCGCGAGCTTCGCCACGAGGTGATCCGGGCGAAGCGGTACGGTAGCCCGCTGTCCGTTCTGCTCATCGACGTCGACGACTTCAAGCGCGTCAATGACAGCCTCGGCCATCTCGAGGGGGATACCGTGCTGCGGCGCATCGGGCGCCTCCTGCGCGAGTCGACGCGAGAGTCGGACCTCGTCTGTCGTTTCGGCGGCGACGAGTTCGCCGTGCTTCTTCCCGAGACGAATGCGCGCGAGGCGTACACGACGGCGGAGCGCATTCGCAAGTCCGTCGAGCGCATGCGTCCCGAAGCATCCGAGTGCGCTCCGCGCCCGGCTGCGGACGCCGGCGGACATGGCGCGACGGACTCCGCTCAGTCCGCCGGGGGGGCTCGCGGGCCCACGCTGAGCATCGGCGGCGCGGCGTATCCGGCATGCTGCGACGACGCGGACGAGCTCGTCGCGATCGCCGATCAGATGTGTCTCGACGCGAAGCGAGCGGGCAAGAACCGCGTGCTCGTCGCCGGCTTCGACCAGGAGGACGCCGGGGTGCACCTCGGCGCCTAGCAGTCCGTTGAGAAAGGGCTTCGAGCGCGAGGGCGAGGCATTTCGATCGGGATCGAGGCGCCAGAACGCAGGCAATGTGGTGCATTGTCGAGTTCTGGCAACGAAGAGCCCGGCCCTAAGGAACCCAGGAACCCAGGAAGGGAAGGGAGGGCGCATCCACTTCCCTTCCTGGGTTCCTGGGTTCCTGGGTTCCTTAGAAATCCTACTTGGAGGCGGCAGAAGTCTTCGCCGGAGAACAAGATTCTGGACGTTAGTAGTACAGAGAAGAGACAGGCCGAGACGAGGGGCCGGCCCTCCCGTCTTTCTCCGTGTTCTCGGTGATTCTGGGGTAATCCTCTTCTCTTGACACGAGCGGGTGCGAGGAGCTCCGTCGCTGCATGAGATATGCCTTACCGATCGTGGTCCTGTTCGCTGCGGGAGCTGTACGGGCAGACGACGATCCCGTCTTTCACTGGCGATTCGCGCCGGATCGCGTCGACGGAGGCGTCGTGCGTCCGCTCGCCGGCACGCGCACCGCCCACCTCGTCGACGGCGCGCGCGTCGAGGCGGGGAGTCCTCCTGCGGCGACGTTCCCCGCAGCGCGCAGCCGGATCGTGCTCGCCGACTCGCTGGACGGGGTCGATTTGCCGACGGCCGCGATCTCGGTCGAGGCGTGGGTCGCCGTCGAGAGACGGCGGGACTGGACCGGTCTCATCGGCGCGCTGCAAGATAACGGCGGCGAGGAGAAGGGCTGGCTGCTCGGCGTCAAGGGATGGCGCCTGTTCTTCGCGCTCGCGTCGCGCGGCGCGAACGACGGCGACGGCAAGTTGACGTACGTCGAGTCGCCCGTCGATCTCGAGCCGGACCATTGGTATCACGTCGTCGGCACCTACGACGGCCGCACGCAGGCGCTGTGGATCGACGGCCAGCACCGCGCATCGTCGACGGCGCAGTCGGGAGCGATTCTCTACCCGCAGCAGGCGACGTTCGTCGCCGGAGCGTACCAGGACCGCGACGAGCTCCACCCGCTCGGCGGACGTCTGGCGGAGGTCGCGCTGTGGTCGCGCGCGTTCGGCGCCGACGAGATCGCCGCGCGCTTCGAGGGAAGCTCGGCGCGCTATCCGCTCAGTCGACCGGTCGTGCCGTCGGGCGAGGACTGGCCGACCTACCTGCGCGACGCGGGCCGCAGCGGCATGTCGCCGCAGACGATCGCGCTGCCGCTACGGCCGGTCTGGAAGTACCGCGCGCGCCAAGCTCCGCGTCCGGCGTGGCCACCGCCGGCAAGGCAGAATTTCTGGGCGCGCAAGGAGCAGCTGCGGGCTCGTGTGACGTACGATCGCGCGTCCCACGTCGTCGTCGCGGGCGGACGTCTCTACTTCGGCTCGTCGAGCGACGACAAGGTCTACTGCCTCGATGCGGCCAGCGGGCGCGAGCTGTGGAGTCGCTTCACCGAGGGGCCGGTGCGCTTCGCGCCGGTGGTCGCAGCGGGCGGGGCCGAGTCGCGCGTCGTCGTCGGATCGGACGACGGCCGCGTCCACTGTTTCCGCGCGCGGGACGGTGTGTCGCTCTGGTCGACGCGCGTCGCGCCGCAGGATCGCCGCATTCCGGGCAACGAGCGTCTGATCTCGGCGTGGCCCGTGCGCACCGGGATTCTCGTCGCCGACGGCGTCGTTCACGCATGTGCCGGGCTCTTTCCGATGCAGGGAGTGTGGCGTGCGGGGCTCGATCTCGAGACGGGCGACATCGTCGCGCGGCAGCGGATCAACGTCTCGCCGCAGGGCTATCTCGAGCAGCGCGGGGCGCGTCTCGTCGTGGCGCAGGGGCGAGCTCCATCGACCGTGCTGTCGCGATTGAAGCGGCGCGGCAAGATCGGCGGCGTCTCGCCTCCCGGTGGCCTCGAAGCGTATCCGTACGCTCTCGTCTCGTGTGAGGGGCTGCACTTCGCGGGCGGCGACGGAGAGATCGCGGCGTTCGATTCCACGACCGGTAAACGCGTCTGGACGGCGTCCGTCGACGGGCGCGCGTACTCGCTGGCGATCGCGGCGAGATGCGTCTTCGCGAGCACGGACCGCGGTGTGATCCACTGCTTCGGAAGCGGTGCGGATGGCGCGGCTGCGGACGATCCGAGTCCGTCGAGTGATGCGCCGAGCGCGTTTCCGTACGCGAGCGAGCAACGAGCGGTGGCGATGGAGCGCGCGGCTCGCCGCGTGATCGAGGACGACGGAGCGAGAATCGTTCGCGGCCTGGCCCTCGTGCTCGGTTCGGGAGACGGCGCGTTCGCGCAGGAGCTCGCACGGCTCAGCGAGCTGCGCGTAGTCGGTATCGAGACGGATCGCGCCTTCGTCGAGCGCTCGCGTCGCACGCTCGATCGCCTCGGCCTGTACGGAGATCGCGTCGCTGTACTGCAGGGCGAGGGCGACGGCGTCGGGGCGCGCTGCGCGGATCGGCTCGCGAACCTCGTCTGCGTGCTTCCGAATGCCGCTGGCCGATTGCCGAGCGACGACGCGGCGCGGGAGCTCGAGCGAACCGCGCGACCGGGCGGCGTCGTCTGGATCGGCATGCCGGGGACGACGAAGGACGAGCGCGAGTTGCGCCGGTTCGCCGCGGCGACGCGCTTCGAAGGTCGGGAAGTCGTCGCTGGCGCTGTGCGCTGTCGTGTGCCGAGCGTCGAAGGCGCGGGCGATTGGACCCATCTGTACGCCGACGCCGGCAATACCGGATCGAGCGACGACGCGCGCGTCAGCGGCCCTCTCGATCTGCAGTGGTTCGGTCCGCCGGGACCGCGGCCGATGATCGATCGGCACCATCGCGCCAATTCGCCGCTCGTCGCGGGCGGGCGGCTGTTCATTCTCGGTGACGGTCGCGTCTTCGCGGTCGATGCGTACAACGGCACGCCGCTCTGGGATATCGAGGTCTCAGGATCGCGTCGAGTCGGCGTGATGCGGGACAGCGGCAACGTGATCGCGTCGCGGGAGGCGGTGTGGGTCGCGGCGGGCGAGCGGGCTGTGGAGCTCGACGCGCGCACCGGACGGCGGCGAGCGGCGCACGGCGTACCGGTGACCGGCGACGAGACGCGACACTGGGGTTGGATCGCGATCGTCGACGATCTGCTGCTCGGATCGGCGACGCGGCCGGGGGCGTCGCGCACGACGCACGATCGCGACACGATTCTCGACGTGTACGCCGACGCGAAGCCTCTCGTGACGAGCGGCGAGGTGTTCGCGCTCGATCGTTCGACGGGAGAGAAGCGGTGGGTCCGGCCGCCTGCAGCCGGCGTGCGGATCAACACGACGTTCGCCGCCGCCGGCGAGGGCGTGTTCCGGCGCGTGTTCTGGATCGAGAGTTCGGACCGGACGACGCGCGATGAACCGACGGGCCGCCTGCCGCTGAAACGGCTCGTCGGAGCGGGCGCGTCTCTCGTGTGCGTGGATGCTCGCGACGGCGACGTCGAGTGGCGTCGGCCGATCGATCTGTCGCGGGTCGAGCACGCGCTGTTCGTCTCGGTCGCGCGGGGCATCGTCGTCGTCACGAGCTCGCGCAACGAGGCCGGAACGGTGCGCTACGACCTCGCCGCATTCGATGCCGCGTCCGGGCGTGATCGTTGGTCGCGGTCGCAGAACAACGGAACCAAGGCGGGCGGCAATCACGGCGAGCAGGACCATCACCCCGTCATCGCGAACGGCATCATCGTCGCCGAGCCGTTCGCGTACCGACTCGAGACGGGCGAGCCGCTCGAGGGATGGAGCTGGAGGCGGGGTCACCGCAGGGGCTGCGGCAATCTGTCGGCGTCGCGCGACGCGCTGTTCTTCCGCGACCGCAACGCGGCGATGTTCGATCTCGCCACCGGCACGCATCGCCAGGTCACGGCGGTCAGCCGACCGGGCTGCTGGATCAACATGATCCCGGCGGCCGGCCTGCTTCTCGTGCCCGAGGCGAGCTCGGGCTGCACCTGTGATTTCGCGGTGCAGACGTCGATGGCGTTCGCGCCACGGCAGTGAGCCGGCGACGCGGGGGGCTACTCCGCGCACGCGTTCCCGCACGCCTCGATCCGCCGGCAGTCCGTGCCCGCGACGGGCGGCGGTCCCCCGAGGAAGAGGTAGCTGAGCAGATAGATCGGATCGGACAGGTTAAACTCGTCGTCACCGTTCGCGTCCAGGACGGTCCGATTGCCCGCGGAGGTCAACGGCCCATCGCATGGCAACGGGAAGGTCTGCGCGACGAACAGCAGCTGCAGATCCCGAAGGCCATCGGAGAGGTTCAGAACGCCGTCCTGGTTCGCATCGCCGGGTAGCTGCCAGCCGCCCACCGGCGGAGGACCGTCGACGAAGCCGGGCGTGCCGTCGATCGAATCGCTGGGACGCCAGCTCGCTCCTTCGCTCCACGACTCGGACGCTGCGAGCGGGTCGATGACGATCAGCGACGCGCCGTCGCCGTCGGTCGTCGGATGCCAGTCGTCGCGGAACTCGAAGTCCAGGATCGGTTCACCGGCGGGGCCCGACAGGACGACGCGTTCGCCGGCGTTCGACAGGTGGCCGCTGTATTCCCCGGCGATCAGCACCTGAGCGATGTCGTAGCGCGATGCGAAGGCTTCCATGTCGCGGATGACCAGCACCACCTCGCCGGGCTCGAGTCGGTCGACGAAGCCGGCGGAGAACTCGAACGAGATGGCTCCTTCGAGGCGGAACCCGGCCAGCTCGACGACCTCGTCGCCGACGTTCTGCAGCTCGACGTACTCGAACTCGTCGTCGTCGGGAGCCTCGTCGCCCTCCGCGTCGCGCGGGTGGTACATGAGCTCCGTGATGCGCAGCGGCACGTCCAGCCAGAAGAGCGCCTTCTCGAGCGCGCTCCACTCGCCGCTGACGATGTCGAGCGCGCGAGCCTGGACCATCGTCGTGTCTCGAATCGGCACCTCGGGCGCGCCGAGCAAGATCGCGGTGGGCGACACGACGTCGCCGGGACGACGCGGGTCGGTGCCGTCCAGCGTGTAGTAGATCGCGCCCTCGGGAGCCGTGATCCGAAGGGTGAAGCCCGGGGGAATGCGTCCTCCGTGCGTGTCGAAGACGGGCGCGTCGAGCTCCGGGTAGAGGAGGTTCCTGCGCAGGAGGCTGACGAGGAAATCGGTCCGCGTCGGGAAGTAGGTCGTCAACAGGCGGTTGCGCTCGGCCGTCCACTCCACATCGCGCGTGAATGGCACAGCTCGGCGCGTGTCGCCCCAGCGCGCGGACTCGCCGATGATCGCCGTGTAGATCTCTTCGGCCCGCGCCTCCCAGGTCGCCTCGGTCCGCTGCGCTGTCAGGGTGCCGTCGTGGAAGCAGTGCTCGTGGACGCGATCGGCGTAGCGCAGGCGGAACTCGGGGTTCTGCCGCAATCGCGTGTAGACGCGCACGAGCGTGTCCGGCTGATCGACGTTGACGTTGCGCGTCACGTTGATCTCGAACATGCTCGCCTCCATGTCCCAGAGCAGGCAGTGCCAGGGCACGTCCGCGGGGCCACGGCTTCGGCGCACCGCGCGCATATTGTTCGAGGAGAAGACCTCGGGGCCGTCGCGGCTTCCCATGTACTGGTGGACCAGCATGTAGTCGATCAGGTTGTCGAGATCGATGTGCGCCTGGATCTCCGCGTACGCTGCGGGCGTGGAAAGCCCCGCATTCGCGAGCTGCTGCATGCTGTCCCAGGCCGCCATGGTGCCGTCGATCGCGTGCGTGCCCTGACCGCCCGCGCTGACCGGCCGCCGGTTGATGGCGTCGTACTCGTCCTCGTCCCCGCCGAAGTGCGACGCGCCGAAGTACGCGCGCGGATACTCGACCGGGTTGTACAGTCCCCAGTACAGGCCGTTGATATAGAGGTGGACGAACGTGGCCCTGCCGGCGACGTTGCCCATCGACGCGTGCAGGTCGCGGGCGAACGAGTCGCGGATGTACTGGGACTGCTCGCGCTCGGTTCCGACGCTGTTCGCGATCTGGGAGGAACGCGTCCAGCCGTGAGCGTTCTGGCTTCGGAGGATCAGGCTGTCGAACACCGTGACCGGAGAGCCCCGAAAGAGCTCGTAGCGCAGCGTCCTCGCTCCGTACTCGCCGCGAAACTCGAGGCGGAAGCCATGCTTCGGCTGACCGTTCGGGCCGCGAGAGCCGTTGCCGTGAATCCGGATGCCGCAGTCGACCTGGAGGCCCCGATCGGGATCAGCGGGGTGGAGGAACTCCATCGAGATCGGTCGCTCCGAAACACGACCATCGAGGCGCGGGTTCGCGTAGATGCCGCGCGGATTGTTGAAGAAGTCATCCTGGTCGACGACGATCGACAGGGTTCGAATGCTCGTCAGTCCATCGATGATCTCGTCGCTGTACGCCGGATCGTCGACGACGTCGGGGTCCATCTCGTAGTTGGGCGTGCGGGAGCCCCAGGTCGAGGGGAAGCCGGCCGGGCTCGCCGGCTGTCGGATGACGTCGTCGAGAAAGAGGTACGTGTGCGTGTCGACGTTCGT
The DNA here is from genome assembly GCA_964392615.1 of uncultured Planctomycetia bacterium. GTDB lineage: Bacteria > Planctomycetota > UBA8108 > UBA8108 > UBA8108 > CAYMRB01. The sequence goes on from CAYMRB010000054.1 coordinate 18,903, forward strand.
CGGGACGAACTCCGGACGGAAGGCGGCAGCGCGGATCGTCGTCGTCGTCGCGATCGGAATCGGGGCCTCGTACACGGTCCCGTGATCCGCGGTCGGCGCGCTTCCATCCGTTGTGTAGCGCAGCAACGCTCCAGCCGTCTCGCTGCTGATCTCGAGCGTGAACGAATCCGAGAAGAAGCCGCGGTCGATGCTGAAGCGGGTGTCTGCGACGAGACCGAGAAACCCGTCGCCGTCGTTCGGAGCACCGGGAGTCGGGGGATGGAAGTAGCGAGTGGCTTCCACCGCGGCCGACTCGCCGATCAGCTCGGGAAGCAGGAGGAAGTCATCGTCGCCGGCGCTCGCGTTGAGACCGTGGAAGGCGAGGAGGTTGTCGCCCGGTGCGAGAAGCGGCAGGTGCGCGCTCAGGTCGATCTCCTCGACGACGATCGCCTCGGCGTTCGGGCGCTCCTGCGTCGCGCTCGAGTCCCACTGCAGCGATGCGGGGGCGTTCCGCCGCACGACCTCGACGCCGTTGAGGTACGCGACGAACCCGTCGTCGTATCGCACGCCGAGGCGGAGCGACGCGAACGCGTCGGGATCCGGCACCGCGAACGGCAGGCGCACGTAGACGGAGGCGTTGACATCCCTCATGGCGGACTCGACATCGGTCGCGACGAATCGATCCAGCGTCACGGGCGACGCCCCGATCACCTCGACCTCGCCGAGCGACAGGACATCCGGTTCGCTCGGCCCGCCTTCGCCGCCCGACCCCGACAGGTCCGGATCGGGGGCACGCACTACGCGGACGCGATCACCGATCACGGCGCGACCGTTCAAGGCGACGAGATCGATCGTCAGGCGGGCGGGGCCGGACAGGCCGCCGCCGCCGAGCACGTTCTCCGCATTGAGCAGGTCGGACTCGAACACCGCTTCACCGCCGTCGAGAACGGATACGGTGATGTCGCGCAGACGGGAACCGCAACACGCGGTGCGGTTGTGAAGGACGACTCTCTCCATGGCGAACGTCCCCTCGAGATCGACCTCCCATGTGGCCGGCAAGCCGCTTCCGGCGAGCGTGTGGGTGAAGTTGCCGAGATTGCCGTCGACCGCGCGGCTCGACGCGAACGAGCTCAGCGTCGACGACTGGAAGGTCGGCGCGCCCAGCGCCAGGTTCCTCAGCTCGTCAGGTGGCGAGGGGCCGTCGCTCGTCGTGTCGTAGCCGACTCCTAGGTTCGCCGCCGACCAATCGGCGTCGACGTAGTCCGGTAGCGTCCAGCCCAGTCGTTCGCTACCGCTTGTCGGCACCCACAGCGTCCCGGGACCGCCTTCACCGACGAGAGTCTCCCTCGTGGCCAGGCGCGCGATGCCGTACGAGGTGTCGGCTCTCTGCTCGGGATAGGTCGGGAACTCCTGCGCGACCGTCACGCCGTCGGGCATCACGAGCGCGAGGTACTCGCCCGTGCTCGAGAGCTTGAAATTCGTGTGCAGCTCGGAGGCCGGATCGGTGCGGTTCTTGTCGGACGCAAAGATGACGAGATGCGCGCCGGGCTCGAGGACGAGCGACGGGAAGACCCACTTGCGCAGCCTGCGAGGATCGTCCGTCACGGACCAGCCGCCGACGTCGAGTGGGGCAGCGGTCACATTGCGGAATTCGAGCCAGTCGGAGCGGTCACCGTCTTCATCGACGAGCGCGTCGCGGTTGAGGGCGAGGAACTCGGTGAGGACGAGGTCCTGGGAGTGCACCGTGCCGAGGAGCAAGCAGCAGCAAATGGTCGCCGACGGAACGAGCGATCGCGTCGGTCGTCGGCTCATGAACGGCTCCATCCTCGATCGATTCTCCACCGGGAAGGTCGCGGACACCGGAGGGCGACACCCTGCCAGTGTAGCGCATCCTGCCAAGCCGTGTCTGGTTCACAGCGCTCGCGAGAGTTCCCTTCCACCCGCGGCGTCCATGGGCCATCATGGAGCGCCGTCGCGCAGCCGCGATATTCGTGCTTCGCTCGCTGTTCACCGTCCCACGCGCTCAGGAGCTCCATGTCCGAACCCCTCGAGGACAAGACCGAGGTCGGCAGCTACTTCATCTCGAACTACCCGCCGTACTCCTTCTGGCGGGACGAGCACGTCCCTGCCGCAGAAGCCGCGCTGCAGGCTCCGGCGACGACCGACGCGCCGCTCGGGCTCTACCTGCACATCCCGTTCTGCCGCAAGCGCTGCAAGTTCTGCTATTTTCGCGTCTACACGGACAAGAACTCGAAGGATGTCGAGCGCTACGTCGAGGCGCTGTCGCGTGAGATCGCCCGGTGGACCGAGCAGCCCGGCCTGGCGGGACGCGATTTCCGGTTCGTGTACTTCGGCGGCGGCACGCCGTCGTTTCTCAGCGCGAAGCAGCTGCTGTCGCTCGTCGAGAGGCTGCGAAGGTCGGTGGCGTGGGACGACGCCGAGGAGGTCACGTTCGAGTGCGAGCCGGGCACGCTGAACGAGCGCAAGCTCGCCGCGATCCGCGAGATCGGCGTGACGCGGCTGAGTCTCGGCGTCGAGAATTTCGAGGACGCGATCCTCGAGGAAAACGGCCGCGCGCATCACGCTGCGGAGTGCGGCGTCGCGTACGAGCAGGCGCGGCGGCTCGGATTCGATCAGATCAACATCGACCTGATCGCGGGCATGGTCGGGGAGACGGAGGAGAGCTGGCGGCGCAATGTCGACCGCGCCCTCGAGCTGGCCCCCGATTGTCTGACGGTCTACCAGATGGAGCTGCCGTTCAACACGGTGTACAGCCGCAGCGGCGTCGGCGGCGCCGGGCTCGTCGCGGACTGGGCTACGAAGCGCGAGTGGGTCGCGTACGCGTTCGACCGCTTCCACGAGGCGGGTTACTCCGTGTCGAGCACGTGCACCGTCGTTCGCGATCCCGACACGCGCTTCGTGTATCGCGACGCGCTGTGGCACGGTGCCGACCTCATCGGCGCCGGAGTCGCGTCGTTCGGACACTTCCAGGGCGTGCACATGCAGAACGTCGATTCGTTCGAGCCCTGGGCCGAGGCGGTCGAGGCGGGGCGGTTGCCGCTCGCGCGCGCGCTGCCCGTGACGCCGCACCAGCGCATGATTCGCGAGCTTATCCTGCAGCTGAAGACGGGCCGCGTCACGCGTGAGTACTTCCGCGACAAGTTCGCGGTGGACATCGCCGACGAGTTCGCTGACGTGCTCGCCGCCCACGAGGCGGAGGGCTGGCTCGTTCGCGGGGAAGACGCGGTCGAGCTCACGCCGGCGGGTCTGTTGCGCGTCGACTCTCTCCTCGAGCCGTTCTTCGAGGAGTGTCACCGCGGGGCGCGGTATACCTGAGAGTCGGATAGCAGCGATGCCGAACCCCGCGATGTCCGGAGCGACGGGAACGACGGCCCTCGGCTGGCTCGCCGATGTGCTCGGGCTGTTTCCGGATGCGAACCTGACGATGGACCAGATGCATCTGGTCCGTCCGGGGTGTGTGCCCGAACCGTACAAGACGTTGCTCGTTCACGAGCATCACATGACCGTCACGCTCGAGCGTCACCACGGCAGCCCCGTCGCGCTCGAGACGCTGCTCGTCCGTCATGACGGTGACGATTACGCGCGCAAGCTCCTCTTGCGCGCGGGACCCGGCGGTCCCATCGTCATGGCCGGCATCATGAGAATCTGGCTACGGCACGTCAGCGACGACGTGCGCAGCGCGATCGTCGGTCAGCGGGAGCCGCTCGGGCGCATCTTGATCGCGCACGACGTGCTGCGGCGGATCGAGACGGTCGCGTTCCTGCGCGTCCATCTGGGGAGCACGATCGGACGGGTCTTCGGGTATGCGCCCGAGGACGTGCGCGGCGGGAGCACGTACGGCCGTATCGCGGTGCTGTTCTGTGACGGCGAGCCTGCCGTCGAGCTCTTCGAGGTGGTCGCGCCGTGCGACGACGCGACGGTTCGGGGAGTCCCATTGGATTTGGAGTTTCCTCCACCGGTGAACGGAGGTGTCGATGGTTTCGGCTGCTGACTCGGCTTCCGAGAGAGGCGCAAACGGTTCGAACGGCGTGCCCCAGGTGCGGCCGCGTCAGGTGATCGTGATCGGTGGGGGACCCGCCGGCTCGACGGTCGCGGCGTTGCTCGCTGATCGCGGTCTCGACGTGACGCTGTTCGAGCGCGACGCGTTCCCTCGCTTCCACATAGGCGAGTCGCTCGTCACGGAAACCTGGTGGACGTTCGAGCGCCTCGGCTTGATCCCGTGGCTCGAGGAGTCCGCGTTCCCGCGCAAGCACAGCGTGCAGTTCATCTCGGACACCGGCAAGGCGTCGAAGCCCTTCTACTTCTTCCAGACGAACTCGCACGATAGCGCGGTGACGTGGCAGGTCGAGCGCTCCGAGTTCGACCGCAAGCTGCTGGAGAACGCCCGCGAGAAGGGCGTCGAGGTGTGGAACGAGGTCGCGGTGCATCGCGTCTTGCTCGACGGCGATCGAGCGACGGGAGTCGAGCTCGAGAGCGCGGATGGCAACCCCCTCTCCCTCGACGCGCAGGTCGTCGTCGATGCCACTGGGCTCGGGTCGATCCTCGCGCGCCAGCTGCGTCTGATCCGTCGCGATCCGAAGCTCGTCAAGGGGGCGATCTTCGCGCACTACGAGAACGGCCAGCGCGACGAGGGGATCGACGAGGGCGCCACGCTCATCGTCCACGCCAACGGCAACGACGGCTGGTTCTGGTACATTCCGCTGTCGGACAATCGCATCAGCGTCGGCGTCGTCGGATCGCCCGCGGTCCTCCTCGAAGGACGCGGGGCGCCGGACGCGATTCTCGACGAGGAGGTCGAGCGTAACGTCACGATGCGAGAGCGCCTCGCGGGCGCAGAGCGTACGTCGAACGTGCGCGTCGTGGCCGACTTCTCGTACCGCGCGACGCGGTGCGCCGGCGACGGCTGGGTGCTCGTCGGCGACGCGTTCGGCTTCATCGATCCTGTCTACTCGACGGGCGTCTTCCTGGCGCTCAAGTCGGGCGAGATGGCCGCCGACAGCATCGCTGCGGCGTTCGAGGCCGGTGACCTCAGCGCGAAGCGCCTCGGCGCGTTCGGCCCGGAGTTCGTCGAGGGCATGGAGGCGATGCGCAAGCTCGTCTACGCGTTCTACACGGAGGGCTTCAGCTTCGCGGAGTTCGTGCGCCAGCACCCGCAGCACCGCGAGCGACTCGTCGATCTGCTCACCGGAAACGTCTTCAAGGAAGGCGTGACGGACGTGTTCGACGACATGAAGGCGTTCTGCGACCTGCCGGAGACGATGCCGCTGGAGTAGCGCGGGGGCGGGGGCGCCGCTGGAAACTGGCGGCCGCATCGGCGACTCGTATTCCGTAGGGGCGCATCTCACTACGGTGCCTCGGCACCCGAAAGGACGGTGCGATATGAAGAACGACGGAACCGCCTTCACCCTCGAGCGGACGGCTGCGGTCTTCATCTGGTGTTTCTGGGTCGGCCTGAGCTTCAGCGTCTTGTGGGCCCTGTGGTACTTCGCGTGCAGCTCGTGGGCTTCGGAGCTGCACCAGGATTGGCTCGGCCTCCCGGTACACGAGCTCAATCTGATCTACGTGCTCTGGATGGCGGTCTGGAAGCTCGGCACCTTCGCGTGCCTCGTTCCGTACATCGCCATCCGGATCGTTCTGAGCCAGCGGCCCGCGAACCCCGGCTCGGCGTAGAACCGCGCTAACGCTCTGCCCTCGCCGCCAGCGGCAGCTCCCAGCACGCGGCCTCGGTCGAGTTGCGCACCAGCAGGTGGCGTCCGACCACGACGGCGTGGTTCCACGTCTTGCCCTCGAGCGCCTGGAAGCGGGTCAGCTCGACGTGCTGATCGGTGCGCGGCTCGACGAGCGCGACCTCGCCGCGTTCCGCCTGCACGAGCAGCAGGCCGTCGACCTGAAGGATCTGGCCGTGCCCGTAGCGGCCGCGCTTCCACAAGCGCTTGCCCGTCGTGAGATCGATCGCGACCATGATGCCGTCATCGAGTCCCCATGCGGCGTCGCCGCGGGCGATGACGTTCGCGAACTTCGACTTGAGGCGGTTGTTCTTCCAGAGCGACTTCACCGCGAAGGTGTGCCTTCCGCCGTCTGCCCCGACCGCTTCGGTCGCCTCGATCTCCAGGAGCTCGGCGCCGATGCCGTAGCCGCTCGTCACCAGCACGCGGTCGCCTTCGAGGACGACGGGCTGGGTGACCTTCGGGTGCTTGCCCGGCCACGGGTGCGACCACAGCTCGGCACCGCTGGAGGGATCGCGGCCCGAGATCCGCAAGTGCTCGAGCACGACGATCTGCGGTGTGCCGGCGATGTCGCGCAGCAGCGGCGACGCGTAGCTGGCGCCCTGGATCGGCGCGCGCCACGCGAGCTCGCCCGTCGCGGTCTTCCAGCCCGCGATCGCGTCTCCGGCCCACACGATCACGGTGTCGCCGACGACGAGCGGCGAGCAGCTAGTTCCCCACGTGTTGTTCTCGCCGCCGAGGTCCGCGAGGACATCCCGCGTCCACACGGGCTTGCCGTTGACGCCGTCGAGGCAGTTGAGGAGCGCCGTCGCGCCCATCGCGTAGACGCGTCCCTCGTGCAGAGTCGGCGTCGCCCGCGGTCCGATCCCCGCGATGGCGCTGTCGAATCGCTGCGGATCGGCGTGCGACCAGACGATTTCCCCGGTGCGCCACTCGTAGCAGACGACGAGTTCGTCCGGACCGCGCTGCTCCTGCGTCACCGCGTAGTCGGCGACGACCGCGAACGACGACCAGCCCGCTCCGATCGGCTGGCGCCAGAGCTCTCGCGGGGGCTGCGCCTGCCAATCGCGTGCCAGCCAGCCGGGCTCGCTGCCCAGCGGCGCCGGTGCGACCGCGTCGGCCTCGGCGCCGAGGAAGCGCGGGTAGTCGAGCGCCGTCGACGTGCGCAGATCGATGCCGCCACCCCTCGCGACCCTCGGGCTCGCGGCCGAGCCGGACGGGCCGAGCTGCGGCAGCGTCTCGTCGGCCTTGCGACTCCACCGCCACGCGAAGCGCGGGATGAGGTCGCCGCTGACCTCCTCGGCCCGAAACAGCACCGGAAACAGCGCGAGGGCGACGAAAGCGGCGACGATCGCCGTCACGCGTCGGCGCCAGCTCCAGCGTGCGGTCGCGACGGTCCAGAGGAACAGCAGAATCGCGGCGCCACCCCCGATGATGACCGTGTAGATGAACTGGTTCTGGCGCAGCTCGTCGTAGACGAGCCACGTCCAGCCGAGGCCGGCGGCGGCTGCGATCCCGATGAGGAACGGGGGGATATGGCGCAGCTTCACAGGACCGGACCTATGCTCCAAGGCGAGAACTCCTCCTCGCCGACTCCGAGTCGCTCGCTCTTCGTCGCATCGCCGCTCGCGACCGCGAGGATCGCATCGAAGATGCGCTCGCCGACCTCGCGGACCGGGACGCCGTCGAGGACGACACCCGCGTCGATGTCCATGTCGTCGTTCATGCGCTCGAAGAGCTCGGAGTTCGTGGCGATCTTGATCGACGGGACCGGCTTGCAGCCGTACACCGAACCCCGTCCGGTTGTGAACACGCAGACGTTCGCGCCGCCGGCCACGAGGCCGGTCAGCGACGTCGGATCATATCCGGGCGTGTCCATCACGGCGAGCCCCGGCGTCGTCACGGGCGCGGCATACGGCACGACCGCCGTCAGCGCGGTCGAGCCGCCCTTGGCGATCGCGCCGAGCGACTTCTCGTAGATCGTGGTCAGACCGCCCGCCTTATTGCCCGGCGACGGGTTGTTGTCGATCTCGGCGCCGAAGACGCCCGTGTACCATTCCCACCAGCGAATGCGCTCGACGAGCGCCTCGCCGACCTCGCGGGTGACGGCGCGTCGCGTCAGCAGATGCTCGGCGCCGTAGATCTCCGACGTCTCGCCGAGTACCGCGGTGCCGCCCTGTGCGACGATGAGGTCGGCCGCGACGCCGACCGCTGGGTTCGCGGTGATGCCACTATTGCCGTCCGAGCCGCCGCACTCCGTGCCGAGGAGGAGCTTCGAGGCGGGCTGCTCGGTGCGACGCGCGGCGTCGACGCGCGGCAGCAGCTGGCGTACGGCGCGAATGCCGGCTTCGATCGCGCGTGCTGTGCCGCCCTCCTGCTGGATCGAGATGACCGGCGGCGCGTCCGCGCTCAGCTCCGGGCTTCCCGCGCCAGCCGACAGGTTCTCGACCTGTACGAGCCCCTGGTTCGCCAGCAGCTCGGCGGCCTGGAGCGTCTCGCAGCCGAGTCCGACGAGGACATACGCGCCGACGTTCGGGTGCCGGGCGTATCCGGCGAGGACCCTCTCGAGCTGGCGATGATCATCGCCGCCGAGTTGGGCCGCGCAGCCCGCCTTGTGGGTCAGCGCGACGATGCCGTCGACGTGTGCGCGCTCGGCGAGCTCGGCGTCCGAGATCCCGGCGCGAATCGCGCGGCTCACCGACGCCGAGCAGTTCACCGTGCTGATGATCGCGACGTAGTTGCGCGTGCCGACGCGGCCATCCGCGCGCTCGTAGCCGCGAAACGTGCGCGGCGGCGCGGCGGGAGGCGGCGGCGGGACCTCCGTCGCGTACGCGTAGTCGCGTTCGAAGGAGCCGGCGGTCACGTTATGGCTGTGGACGTGGCTGCCGGCCGGGATCGGCCGCGATGCGAAGCCGATCGTCTGGCCGTACTTGCGAATCGCGTCGCCCGCTGCGAACGGCGCGATGCTGACCTTGTGGCCCGCCGGGATCGGATCGCGGACGACCGCGTGACGGTCGCCGACGACGATCTTCTCGTCGGGCTGGAGGGGGCGGCACGCGACGACGAGGTCGTCGGCGTCGCTCAGTCGGACCGTCGAGGGCTGCGCCATGCCGAGTCGTCTATCTCCCGCTCAGTTGTGCCGATTGGGTAGCCCGGAGCCCCCGCGGCTCACGCGACGCTCGGCTCCTCGTCGACGAAGAAGACCATCGCGAAGCCGTGGCAGTGGATCTGCACGCCCTGCAGGACGCGGGTCATCACCTTGCGAAACGCGCTGCCGCGACGCTTGCGCCCCTTTTCGACCTCGACGCTGGGCGCCGCGCCCGGAACGAGCGGCGGGGCGCCGACTCCGGTGAAGTCGAGGCTGAGCGAGTTCAGGAGGCCGCCCTCGCCCGACAGCGTGCGGACCATCTCGCCTGAGGGCAGCGACGCGAGGAATGCCCGCGGGTACGCGTACCCGGCGTTCGCGAGGTAGGCGTCGGGGTCGATCGACAGGCTCGCCAGGAACCCGCGGACGTCGTCGACGCAGCAGGAGTCTTCGTTCGACGAGGGCGTCGCGAGCTCGTCGCGATGGGATCGAGGCGGAGCGTCCCCGAACGACGAGTGGCACGTTCCGCTGATGACGCCCGACGCGACGGTCTCGCCGTCCTGCACCGCCTCGAGCGAGATGTCGAACGCGGTCGGGTCCGTCGAGTCGCTCTTCGGGCGCGGGCTGATGCGGAAGTGGTGCAGCGTCGGTCGACCGTAGTGCGCGATGGCGCGGAACTTGACCTTGAGGCGTTCGCCGACGAAGCCGTCGAGCAGGATCTCCGGCAGCAGCACGAGTCGCGCCGCGGTCATCGCGCCCGGAACGATGCCGCCGTCGATGTGGATCGGGTTGTCGTCGCGACTCGCGGCGACGAACCGACGCCCCTGCTCCGGATCGATCGTGAACCGCTGCAGGACCGAGAACCCTCCGCGCACGTCGAGTCGCGAGGGGCTCACTTGCGACGCGCTCGTCCGGGATCGAGTCAGCGAAGGTCGACGGCTGCGACCGCGAGCGTCGCGTACGACGATGTCGTCGCCAGAGACGGAGAGGGAGCGGAGATCGAGCGACGGAGCGTGCATCACGAGACGCGGAGAGAAGAACAGGGGCCCGAAGGGCGAACCGCCGAATGTCCGCAAGGCGGGCCGAAACCGAAGAAAAGCGGGGAAAGATGCATGATAGCGAGCGTTTCGGGAGATGTCCAGGCCACGGCGCCCGTCGACTTCGTCCGTGCGATCGGCGGCCAGTAGGTGTTACGATGGTCTCTGCGGAGGTCGGTGATAGCGCGCACACGATGGAACTCGACGATACGCGGCGATTCGAGGCTGGTGAGATCCGCAAGCCGGGCGATGAGGCACTCGGCGATGCGGCAACGCCGGGCGGCGGCCTGGTGGACGAGCTGCTCGCCGCAGCCGCGCCGGAGCCGGCGGCCATCGATCCCGCAGCCACGCCGGAGCCGGCGGCCATCGATCCCGCAGCTGCGCCGGAGCCGGCGGTCGGTGATCCCGCAGCTGCGCCCGAGCCGGCGGTCGTCGATCCCGCGGCCGCGGCGCAGTACGGCACGGGGGACTTCGGTGCGGGAGATTTCGGGGCAGGCGAGCTCGGTACAGGGGACTTCGGTGGGGAGGATTTCCGTGCGGAGGACTTGAGCGAGTACGCGGAGGGCGCGGAAGACGGGAGGCCACCGGTGCCATGGCGCCCCGGTTGGCTCGTCTCGATGCCGTACTTCGCGCTGTCCGCGTTGTGGCACGTGATCGTGCTGCTGATCCTGTTTCTGCTCGTCGTGACCGTTCGCGACGACGAGTCGGAGGAGGTGCCGTTTGTCGCGCGCTCGCTGTCGCGCGTCGAGGTCCCGAATCCGACGGGACCGGTCGAGGCGCCGAAGCTCGAGCGCGTCAGGCCGAACTTCCAGGCGCGTCGCGTCGAGGAGATCGTCACCGAGATCCCGAAGGGCACCGATCTGCGCCAGCGCGATTTGACGTTCCACGATCTGTCGCTCGACGACGCGCTCGGCCTGTCGGGCGCGACGTCCGGTATCTACGGGCTGCGCTCGAGCAAGTCGAGTCTCGGCAGCGAGGGCGGCGGCGCGGGCACGCAGAACGCAGTGCGGGCGGCGCTGCGCTGGCTCGCGCGGCACCAGGAGCCCGACGGTAGCTGGCGCGCGATGAAGCACGTCGAGCTCGGCGGCGACGCGGCGAGAGACTACGACATCGGGGTGACCGGCCTCGCGGTCCTCGCGTTCACCGGCGACGGCAACACGCACCAATTCGCGGCGACCGAGGAGTTCCGGCTCTGCGTCGACCGCGCCCTGAAGTACCTGCTGTCGGTGCAGGTGCGCTCGCCGGGCCAGAAGGACGACGGCCGCTTCGGGAAGCGCTACCACCGCAAGCTGATGTACGACCACGGGATCGCGACGCTGGCGATCTGCGAGCTGCTGGTCCTGTCGGGTGACGTGATTCACCTGAAGCGGCCATCGCGGGCCGCGGCGGAGTACTGCCTGCGGGCCCGCAATCCGGGACGAGCCTGGCGGTACGGATACCGCGATGGCGACAACGACACGTCGGTGACCGGCTGGATGGTGCTGGCGCTGAAGACGGCGCGCGCGGCGCGGCTCGGCATCGCGGACGAGGAGTACAAGACCGCGTTCCGCGACGCGCTCGGGTACATCCGCTCGCTGACCGACGCGCGTGGCGTCACCGGATACACCGATCGCGGCAGGGAGCGTGTCGCCGTTCCGTGCATGACCTCGGTCGGCGTCCTGTCGCGCCTGTTCGCCGGCGAGAAGCGCAGCTCCGTCGCGATCCGCCGCGGCATCGAGCAGCTGACGCTGAGCCCGCCCGTGTGGAAGTCGGACTCCATCGACATGTACTACTGGTACTACGCGACCTACGCGCAGTTCCAATACGGCGGCCTGTCGTGGCAGCGGTGGAACGGCGCGATGAAGGCGGCGCTCCTCGGATCGCAGCGGCAGGGCGATCCAGCCGTCGACGGCAGCTGGAATCCGGTCGGCGTGTCGGCGCGCCGCGCCGGGCGCGTGTACTCGACCGCGATCGGCGCGATGACGCTCGAGGTGTACTACCGGTATCGGCGCGCGGTGGACGGCGTGGAGTTCTGACCTGACTCCTCGAGTTCTCGCCGACGCCGACGCCGACTCCGCCTCCGACGCCGACTCCGCCTCTTCCCTCCCGGGCTTTTGCCTTTAGGGCTCTCGGCGTTTCTGGTATTCGTGCTCGGAACGACTGTCGAGAGGTGACCCGATGACCGACGCGTTCTCCATCGACGACTCCCTGCGTTCCCGCCTCGACGAGGTTCTCGCGATGTGCGACGGCTCGCTTCGTCGCGCCGCGGACGATTGGCCTCCGGAGCGGCCGGCGCCGATCTGGACCGAGGGCGGGCGGTGGTACCGGCAGGCCGAGATGTGGACCGATTGGACGCCGGGGTTCTTCGCCGGGCAGATGTGGATTCTCGCCAAGCTGCTCGACGACGCCGAGTGGCGCGAACGCGCCGAAGTGTACACGCGTGCGTTGGCGCCGCGGCGCTTCGATCGCGATGTGCACGATCTCGGCTTCATCTTCCTGTCGTCGTGGGGGCGCTGGCTCGACTTCGTCGACGAGGGCGACCCGCTGCGCCAGCACATCGTCGACACGATGGTGACCGCGGCGACGGTGCAGTCGTTCCGCTTCAACGGCGCGGGCGAGCACGGGTTCATCTACTCGTTCAACGGCCCGCAGTCGCTGTTCATCGACGTGATGATGAATGTGCGGCTGCTGTATTGGGCGCACCAGCACGGCGCGTCCGACGAGGTGCTGCGGCGGGCGGTCGAGCACTCGCGGACGTCGGCGCGCTACCTCGTCGCTCGCGACGGCTCCGGTCTCGGCGAGGAGGACGGCAGCGTCACCCACGAGGCGATCTTCAACACGGAGCCCGGCCGCGGCGAGTTCCGCTGTCGTTCGACACAGCAAGGCTACTCGCCGTTCACGTGCTGGTCGCGCGGTCTGGCGTGGGCGCTCTACGGGTTCACCGTCGCGCACGAGTCCACGCGAGACGACGAGTTCCTCGAGGTCGCCGAGCGCTGCGCCGCGTTCTATCTGCAGCGTACGCCCGAGCACGGTGTGCCGTACTGGGACTACGGCGCGCCGAACATCCCGGACGAGCCGTTCGACAGCTCGGCCGCCGCGATCGCCGGCTGCGGGCTGCTGCAGCTCGCCGCGCAGACCCACTCGAAGCGCAAGGCCGAGAGCTACCGCGCGGCAGCGCAAACGATCGGGCGCACGCTGACGAGCGACGAGTTCCTCGGCCCGTGCCACGACGGCGAGGAAGGGCTGCTGCTGCACGGCGTCTACCACCGCCCGCGCGGCTGGGGCGTCGGTGGGGCGGTGATGTGGGGGGACTACTTCTTCCTCGAGCTGATCGAGCGCCTGCTGGGCAGATAGCTCGGGGGAGTCGGAGTCGGAGTCGGCGTCGGAGTCGGAGTCGGAGTCGGAGTCGGGGTCGGGGTCGGCCCCGGCTGGGGTTGCGCCCGTTTCCGCTCCTGCGTCGCCGGGGGGTAC